>DASZLD010000091.1:0-28593 GCA_035552655.1 Acidimicrobiales bacterium | reverse complement strand
GACCGGTAGTGATCGAGGATGATCTCCCGGTACAGGTCTTCCAGGCCCGCCATCAGTCCCATCCTCCCGACGTTGCCCGGCCCGAACCGCGGTGATCGGGATCAGCGTGGGCAGCAGGGGTCTGGCTCGTGGTGCACATGGTGCCCTCAGGATACCGGGGGCCGGTCATCCGAAAAACTTCCCGGCCTCGGCCAACGCCTCGACCAGCGAGTCCACATCGGAACGGTCGTTGTACAGCGCCAGGGAGGCCCGGGCGGTGGCATTGACCCCCAGGCGGCGCATCAGGGGCTTGGCACAATGGTGTCCGGCACGGATGCAGACGCCGTATTGATCGAGGATCTGCGACAGATCGTGCGGGTGGATGTCGCGATAGGCGAGCGAGAGCACGCCACCCCGTAAGGCGGGATCGCTGGGCCCGAAGATCCGGACGTCATCGCCGAACCGCTCGGTGAGCGCCTTCATGGCGTACTCGGTCAAGGCCAGCTCGTGGGCCCGAACGTGGTCCATGCCCACGGCGTTCAGGTAGTCGACCGCCGCCCCCAGGCCGATGGCCTCGGTGATGGGAGGCGTACCTGCCTCGAACCGCCAGGGGATGTCGTTCGGGATGAAGCCGTCCTTACGGACGTCGAGAATCATCTCGCCACCGCCCAGGAACGGGGGCAGCGACGCCAGCAGGTCCTCGTTGGCCCAGAGCACACCGATGCCGGTGGGACCGAGCATCTTGTGGGCGCTGAAGGCCAGGAAGTCGACACCCAGGGTGGACACGTCAGTGGGGAGATGGGGGACGGACTGGGCTCCGTCGGCCACGACCACGGCCCCGGCCTCGTGTGCGACCCGAGCGATCTCGGTGACCGGGTTCAGGGTCCCCAGCACATTCGACATGCACGTCAGCCCCACGAGCTTGACCCCGTCCACCAGCTGGGCCAGGTCGTCGAGAACCAGCTTCCCCTCCTCGTCGATGGGCAACCACCGCAGGGTGAGATCCCGTTCCTCGGCCAACATGAGCCAGGGAACGACATTGGCATGGTGCTCCATCTCGGTGAGCAGGATGGAGTCGCCCGCGGTGAGGTGCTCCCTGGCCCATGTGTGGGCGACCAGGTTGAGGGCCTCGGTGGCGTTCTTGGCGAAGACCACCTCGCGTGCGGGGTTCTTGGACCCGATGAACCGGCCCACCTTGACCCGGGCCGCCTCGAAGCGACGGGTGGCCTCCTCGGCGATGCCGTACACCCCCCGGTGCACATTGGCGTGGGTGGTCTCGTCGTACTCACGCATGGCGTCGAGCACCTGTCGCGGGCGCTGGGACGAGGCTGCTGAGTCCAAGTAGACGATCGGGTGGCCGTTCACCTCCTGGGTCAGGAGGGGAAAGTCCTTGCGGAGGGCTTCGACGTCCACTCCGCCATCGGTTTCGGTCAAGGGCGCCATGCGTCGAATCCTTCCACTTCGAGACGATGGGCCAGCTCGGGGCCGCCCTCGGCGACCACGGTTCCGTCCATCAGGACATGGACACGATCAGGAGCCAGCTCATCCAGCATGCGCTGGTAATGGGTGATGACCAGGACGCCCAGATCGGTCCGGGTCTCACGGACGGTGCGCACCCCGCGGGCCACCACTCGGAGGGCGTCCACGTCGAGTCCGGAATCGGTCTCGTCCAGGACGGCCAACTCGGGGTCCATCAGCGCCAGTTGGAGGATCTCGTTGCGCTTCTTCTCACCGCCGGAGAAACCCTGGTTCAGGTGGCGCTCGCCGAACGAGGGGTCCATGCCCAGCTTCTCCATCCACTCCATCATCTCCAGCCGGACCTCGAGCACCGAGATGTCCAGGCCCCGGCGGGCCGACAGGGCCTGGCGGAGGAACTGGATGACGGGAACGCCGCCGATGGACTCGGGATCCTGGAAGGCCAGGAACATTCCGGCCTTGCCCCGGACGTCGGTGGGCCAGTGGGTGACGTCTTCACCCTTGAACCGGATGGTCCCCGCAGTGATGTCATAACCGGGATGGCCGAGCAACACCTTGGCCAGCGTGGACTTTCCCGAGCCGTTCGGCCCCATGAGGGCATGGACGGCCCCTGGTTTCACCGAGAGGTTGACCCCTCGAAGGATGGGTGCCCCATCGACCGACACGTGCAGGTCCTCCACGTCCAACAGGGGGAGGTCCGCTCGGGGCGTAGTGCCGGCGTCGGGTCCGGTCGTCGGTTCGGTGCTCACCCCACAAGTCTAGCTCGCGGTGGTTATTTCTCCTACGGGCGTAGGAGGAATACATCTCATGGCCCCAATTGCCCCTGTCACCTGCACCTGACGCCAGCCAGACCATCGATCGACCGGCCGCTCAGAGGCGGTACGGTAACGCTTGATGGCAGACCCATGGACGTATGCGGGTTCGGTCGCACAACTCGACTCGGGCTCTGCCGATGTCACCCTGGTCGACGAGTCGACCTTCGCCATCAGCGGACGGGCCGGCGACATCACCCCGGGATCGGCCCAGGGGCTGTTCGTCCTGGATACCAGGGTCGTGAGCCGTTTCGAGATCCTGATCAACGGAGCCCCCACCGAGGCGTTGGCTGCCGTGGCCGACGACCCCTTCTCCTCCACCTTCGTGTCTCGCAGCATCCCCCCGGCTGGCCACTCCGACTCCACCCTCATGGTCTTCCGGTCGCGCTACGTCGGCCAGGGCATGCGGGAGGACGTGACCATCAGGAACTTCGGGGATGAGCCGTCCCTGTGCACCGTCGAGCTGTTCGTCGATGCCGACTTCGCCGATCTCTTCGCCGTGAAAGAGGGCCGGGCCGACGACCGGGCGACGCAGGGGATCACGGAGGCCAGGGTGGAGGAGGGCCTCTCGACCGACGGGCCCGCCGCCGACCCCGAACTGCCGTCGCCCACCGGTTCGATCGTCCTCACCCACCGACGGGGGGCCGTCACCCGTGGGACCGAGATCCGCTTCTACAGCGAGGTGCGGTTGGCTGCGGATCTGGCCACCTTCGAGGTGGTCGTGCCCCCACGAGGCGAGTGGTCCACGTGCATCGAGGTGGCTCCGGTCATCGACGGGACGGCCATCGACCCCCGGTACCGGTGCGGTCGCCCGGTCGACCGAGCCGAGCCGGCCGAGCGACTGGCCCAGTGGCGCCGTCAGGTTCCCCAGGTGGAGACGGACCACACCGGGCTCCGCGAGGTGCTGCAGCGCAGCTCCGAGGACCTCGGGGCCCTCCGCATCTTCGACCCCGACTACCCCGAGCGGGTGGTGGTGGCGGCGGGAGCACCGTGGTTCATGACCGTGTTCGGCCGGGACTCGCTGCTCACCGCGTGGATGGCGCTCCTGGTCGACCCGGACTTGGCTCGCGGCGTGCTGCAGACGCTGGCCCGCTTCCAGGGCACCAAGGTCGACCCGGTACATGACGAGGAGCCGGGGCGGATCCTGCACGAGATGCGATTCGGCGAGGCCGGGTCGCTCTCCCTCGGGGGCGGGAGCATCTACTACGGCTCAGCCGACGCCACGCCGCTGTTCGTGATGCTCTTGGGCGAGATGCGACGGTGGGGGGTGTCCCGAGAGCTGGTGGACGAGCTCTTGCCCAATGCCGACCGGGCCATCGAGTGGATCGAGAACTTCGGGGACGCCGACGGCGACGGGTACGTGGAGTACCAGCGGGCCACCGATCACGGGTTGGCCAACCAGGGCTGGAAGGACAGCTGGGATGCCATCCGCTATGCCGACGGTCGGGTGGCGGAAGCGCCGATCGCACTGTGCGAGGTCCAGGCCTACGTCTACGGGGCCTACCTGGCCCGGGCCCATTTCGCCTTCGAGGTGGGGGACAACGCCACCTACCAGCGATTCCGGACCAAGGCCGCTCAGTTGAAGAAGGCGTTCAACCGCGACTTCTGGCTGGAGGACAAGGGTTGGTATGCCGTCGGGCTGGACGCCGACAAGTCGCCCATCGATTCGCTCACGTCGAACATCGGCCACTGCCTGTGGGCCGGGATCGTCGATGAGGACAAAGCAGTGCTGGTGGCCCAGAAGCTCATGTCGCCCGAGATGTTCACCGGATGGGGCGTGCGGACCTTGTCCTCTGACAATCCGGCCTACAACCCGATCAGCTATCACTGCGGGTCGGTGTGGCCGCACGACACCGCCATCGTGGCCGCCGGGCTGGCCCGGTACGGGTTCGACGCCGCCGCGCAACGCCTGATCCTCGGGCTGTTCGACGCCGCCGCTACCCAAGGGGGGAGGCTTCCCGAGCTGTTCAGTGGACTCGACCGCGGTGAGCTGAGCATCCCGGTGGGCTATCCGACGTCGTGCTCGCCCCAGGCCTGGTCGGCGGCATCGCCCCTCCTCTGCCTCCGTACCCTGTTGCGTCTGGATCCCTGGATTCCCTACGGGAAGACCTGGCTGTGTCCGTACCTGCCCGAGGGGTTCGGCTACCTGAAGGTGGAGGGAATCCCCCTGGCCGGATCCCGGGTGACCATCGAGGCCGGGAGCCAGGTGCCTGAAGGCCTCTCGGTCACCGGGCTGCCTCCCGAGATCGAGCTGATCCGCCAGCCCCGGCGGCCCACCACCGCTATCTGATCGCCGTCGCCCTCGGCCCAGGGCGCCCGGCTGTCGGCCTCGCCCGGCTCAGATCGCTCAGACGGGCAGGCCGAATGGACTACCAGCCTCGGTCGATCCATTCCTGCAGGTGGGGTGATTCTCGGCCAATGGTGGTCCCGTCGCCGTGGCCGGGCAGCACCTGCGTATCGGCCCCGAAGCGGGAGAAGAGCCGGTCTTCGATCGACTCGATGATGGTGGAGAAGTCGGCGTTCTCGAACTTGGTGTTGCCCGGTCCGCCGGGGAACAGGGTGTCCCCGCTGAACAGGAGCGGGGTGCCCTCGACGGCGAAGCACATCGAGCCCGGTGTGTGGCCGGGAGTGGCGATGGTGGAGATCCGGAGCCGCCCGACTGACAGCGTCGACTCGTCATCGAGCAACAGGTCGTAGGCAGGGAGCATCCCGGCATCGGCCGCGGTCACTGCCACCTCGAACCCGGCATCCCGCACCGCTTCGACCGCCTGGATGTGGTCCCAGTGGCCGTGGGTCTCCACCACTTGGCGAACGCCCAGGTCCCGGCACAGGTCCAAGAGGAGATCGTGCTCGTTGGCCGCGTCGATGAGCAGAGCGTCCCCGGTGGCCCGGCATCGGACCACGTAGACGTTGTTGTCCATCGGGCCTACCACCACCCGATGAACCTCGACCGCGTTGTCCTCGTAATCGATGATCGTGTCGCTCACCTCAGGGCCTCCTTCCGCTCGGGATCCACAGTACCGGCAGCTATTGACCCGCTGGTCAAGGCGGTCGTGGGTCTGGTAGACACGGTTACCACCGTCTCCCGGTCTGGGAGACCAGCAAGGGGGCATGGGAGCCACATGAATTTCGCCTTCAGTGAGGAACAGGACGAGCTCCGTACTGCGGTCCGTCGGTTCCTCGAGGACAAGTCGCCCGAGACCGAGGTCCGGCGGCTGATGGAGACCACCGAGGGCTATGACACCGCGGTGTGGAGCCAGATGGCCGATCAGCTCGGACTGCAGTCGCTGACCATTCCCGAGGAGTTCGGCGGGTCGGGGTTCAGCTATGTGGAGCTGATCGTGGTGCTCGAAGAGATGGGTGCTGCGCTGTTGTGCGCGCCGTTCTTTTCCACCGTCGCCCTCGGAGCCAACGCCCTGCTCACGTCCGGTGATGATTCGGCCAAGGCCGACCTGCTCCCGGGCATCGCTTCCGGCGAGACCATCGCCACCCTGGCCTTCACCGAGGACAGTGGGCGATGGGATATCGCAGGAGTGGCCCTGGAGGCGACCCCGTCGGGCGACGGCTGGGTGCTGAACGGGCACAAGTCCTTCGTCCTCGACGGTCATGTGGCCAACCTGATCCTGGTGGTGGCCAGAACCGACGCCGGCATCAGCCTGTTCTCAGTAGCCGGTGACGCCGACGGACTGACCCGTACCCCGCTGGCCACCATGGACCAGACCCGCAAGCAGGCCCGATTGGAATTCTCCGGTACGCCGGCCCGGCTGATCGGGACCGACGGTGGGGCAGAAGCGGGCTTGTCCAAGACCCTCGACCTGGCTGCGGTGGCCCTGGCCGCCGAGCAGGTGGGGGGAGCGCAGCGTTGCTTGGACACCGCGGTGGAGTACGCCAAGACGCGGATCCAGTTCGGCCGTCCCATTGGCAGCTTCCAGGCCATCAAGCACAAGTGCGCCGACATGTTGCTCGAAGTGGAGTCGTCCAAGTCAGCGGCCTATTACGCCGGGTGGGCCGCGGCCGAGGATTCCGACGAGCTGCCGGTGGTGGCCAGCCTGGCCAAGTCCTATTGCTCAGAGGCCTATTTCCACGCCGCGGCCGAGAACATCCAGATCCACGGCGGCATCGGCTTCACCTGGGAGCATCCAGCCCACCTGTACTTCAAGCGGGCCAAGTCGTCGGAGCTGCTCTTCGGGGACCCGGCGTACCATCGGGAGCTGCTGGCCCAGCGCATCGGCATCTGACGGCCGGCCAGCCTCGTGAGGCGAGAAGGGGCGATACTGGGGCATGGCCTCGGGACACGGCACCAGCAATTGGTCGGATCCTCGGGCGTCGATGGAGGACCGCGATCGGTTCGCCAACTTGGTGCAGTATCACTATGCCCACGGCAGGCTGTCGGCCGAGGACTTCGATGATCGGATCGATCGGATACTGGCGGCAGAAACGCTGGGGGAGCTGTACACCATATGCAGCGATCTGCCCTTCCCTCCCCCCGAGGCGGAAGCGCCACGCCGCCGCTTCCGCCGACGCTGATCCGGTGTCCCTTCGAACTGTCGTATCGTCTCCGGAATGACTGACGCCCGACGCACCCTCAGCTGGCTGTTGCTCGCCCTCGTTGCCGTGGTCACTGCGGGCGGGGCCTTCCTGGGCGTCTACTACTCGCCCTCACAGCCGGTGACCAGCTTGAAGCTGGCGGCCAAGAGCACCGGTGCGGCAACCAGTTACACCGAGGACCTGAAGCAGACATCGACCACCACCGGCACCGGTCAGCTCCATCTCGTGCTGCAGGCCCCTGACCGCGCCATCGGCTTCCAGCAGGCCACCGGGCAGCGGCTGTACTTCGTGGTCATCAAGAACACCGTGTACCAGACCAAGCCGACCAAGATCACCAACTCGGTGACCGTGCACCATTTCACCGTGGAACACGCCGTCAACCCCATCCCCCAGGTCGATCCGTTGCCTTCATACCTGAACCTGGTCAGCCGGGCCAAGGGGATCCACCAGAACGGTCCGGTGTACAGCTTCTCCCTGGCCACCAGCACCGGAGGGAAGGCGCAGCTCCACTACACGGTGACGGGCGACTACGTGTCGAAGATCGTGGTCGACATCGCTGGCTCGATCACCACCATCGACGTCACCAAGATCAATTCGTCGCCCCCCATCGCGGTCCCGGCCAAGTCGTTGATCGTCAGTGGCACCACGCCCACCACCACCACCCCGTAGGCACTACCCGGACCGGAAGGCTCCAAGTCGTGGGCCAACCCGAGGCCGAGCGACGAGCGGCCTAGCTACCAGATTCGGCCCGTTCGATGCCCTCGTCGATGGCCCGCCGCAGGGCGTGGGCGTGAGCGGCGGGATCCGGGGCTTCGGTCAACCACCGGACCACGACGAAGTGGCGGGCCCCCGCCTCGAGCATGGCTCCGACCGTGTCGGGAGCCACACCGCCGGTGATCCACACCGGCCAGGGCGAACGGGTCACCGCGGCGCGCACGTAACCGAGCCCGGTTCCCGGACGTCCTGGCTTGGTCGGGGTGGCTGAGACCGGGCCGGCTGAGAGGTAGTCGACCGGGGCCGGGGGTCCGTCCGGGCCACCGATGGCTGCGTCGAGCTCTCCTGTCGCGTGGGAGGACAGACCCACCAGGGCGTCGGGCCCAACGGCCAGGCGGGTGGCGACCGGGGCCATGTCGTCCTGGCCGACGTGCACGCCGTCGGCCCCGGTCTCGGCGACCAGATCGGGACGATCGTTCAGGATGAACGGCACCCCGTGGTCGGCGCACACGGCGCGGGCCAGTCGGCCCCGCTCGACCAGGGCGCGGTCGTCGAGTTCCTTGTCCCGCAGCTGCACGATGTCGACGCCACCGCTGATGCACGCGGCCAGGAACTGCTCGAGGTCCGGGCGATCGGCCGTGCACAGGTACAAGCGCCTGGTTCGGACCGACCACCGCGATCCGATGTCGCTCACCGGGGACTCATGGGCGCAATAGGGGGTGCTGCTTGTTCCGGCGTGACCGGCTCAACCGTTGCCCGACGCCTTGGCCGTGGCCTTGGTCGGCGCCGTGACCCGGGCCTTGGAAGCCGCCTTGACCTTCACCTTGGTCTTGGACACTGCCTTGACCTTCGCCTTGGTCTTGGAAATCGCCTTGACCTTCGAACTGGGAGCGGCCTTGGGCGGGGCTTTGGCCGTTGCTTTGGCCTCCGCCTTCAGCTGCTGCTTGTACTGCCGCACCTTGCCCAGCGCCTCTCGGGAGTCGATGTCGGCCACCGAGCGGAACGAACCCGGCTCGCCGAACGGAGACGAGGCTTCCTGCCAGCCCGGCGGGCGGACGGCGAATTGCTTGCCCAGGAGGGCAACGAAGATGCGGGCCTTCTGTTCGCCGAAACCGGGCAGGGCCTTGACGTTGGCTAAGAGCTGGGCGCCGTCCTGGGCCGAGGTCCAGATGGCGGCGGCGTCACCGCCATAGGTGTCGATCACGACGTGGCACAGCTCCTGTACCCGGCGGGCCATCGAGCCCGGGAACCGGTGCAGGGCCGGCCTGACGCTGAACAGGGCGGCCAGCTCGTCGGGGTCCATGGAGGCGACGGCCCCGACGTCGAGCGTCCCTCCCAGGCGTTCTTTGAGGTCGGCCGGAGACTTGAAGGCGCGCTCCAAGGGAATCTGCTGGTCGAGCACCATTCCGATCAACAGGGCCAAGGGGTCCTGGGCCAGCAGCGTGTCGGCTACTTCGTCACCGGCCAAGGCCAGTGACCGAGGGCCCTTCCGTCTCGATGGACTAGCCATGGACGAGATTCTGGCACGGGATCCGGGTCAGCACGACCAAGGATCGGCTGTTGAGCCGTCGATGCCGAACCGGGCGATGGCGTCGGCCACGACCTGGTCGGGAACGGCTCCCGACTCGGCCAGCCCGGCCAGGACGCTGACCACGATGTGGGCGGCGTCCACCTCGAAGAACCGGCGGAGCGTGTCCCTGGTGTCCGAGCGCCCGAAACCGTCGGTGCCGAGCGAGCTGAACGGGCGGGGCATCCAGCGGGCCACCTGGTCGGGAACGGAGCGGATGAAGTCGGTGACGGCTACCACCGGGCCGGTCCCGTGGGCCAGGGAATCGGTCACCAACGGCACCCGGCGGGTCGTGCCCGGGTGCAACCGGTTCCAGCGGTCCACCGAGAGGGCGTCTTCCCGCAGCGCCTTGTAGGAGGTCACCGACCAGGTGTCGGCGCTCACCCCCCAATCGGCGGCCAGCAGGTCCCGAGCCTCGATGGCTGCTTTCCAGGCCGATCCGGAGAACAGGATGGTGGCGCGATGGGCGCCATCGACCTCGGGTGCCTCGGTGAACCGGTACAGGCCCTGAATGATCCCCTGCCGGACCCGCTCGGCCTCGCCCGTGTCGGTGGGGAGGGCGGGCATCGGGTAGTTCTCGTTGTACAGGGTCAGGTACCAGTACCGATCCTCCGGGTCGGGACCGGTGATCCGTTTGATCCCGTCCTCCATGATGGTGGCCACTTCGTAGGCGAACGCCGGGTCGTAGGCGGCCACGCTGGGAACGACCGAGGCCAGCAGGAGGGAGTGCCCATCCTGGTGCTGGAGCCCCTCGCCGTTCAGCGTGGTGCGGCCGGCGGTGCAGCCCAGCAGGAAGCCGCGACCGCGCATATCGCCCAGCGCCCACAACAGGTCGCCCACCCGCTGGAATCCGAACATCGAATAGAACAGGTAGCAGGGAATGAGCGGCTCACCCCAGGTGGAATAGGAGGTGGCTGCGGCGGTGAAGGCAGCGGTGGCCCCGGCCTCGGTGATTCCCTCTTCGAGGACCTGCCCCGACTCGCTCTCGGCGTAGTTGAGCGCCAATCCGGCATCGACGGGCGTGTAGCGCTGGCCCTCGGGTGCGTAGATCCGGACCTCGCTGATGATGGACTCCAGGCCGAAGGTGCGGGCCTCGTCGGGGACGATGGGCACGATCCGAGATCCCACCGAGGGGTCCCGGATGAGGTTCCGCAACAGGCGGGAAAAGGCCATGGTGGTGGATGCGGCCTGGGTGCCCGAGCCGCCGAGCAGATCACGGAAGGTCGATTCGTGTGGTGCATCGAGCACCTTGGGGCGGACCACCCGATGAGGCAGGGGCCCACCCAGCGAACGCCGACGGCCGGCCATGTACTGGGCCACCGCCGACGCGGGATCGGGACGGTAGTAGGGAGGGAGGTCGGCCTCCAGGGCCTCGTCGGGGATCTCCTCGTTGAGGAACAGCCGGTCGCGGAGCGCTCGGAGCTGTGCCTTGGTCATCTTCTTGATCTGATGGGTGGCATTGCGGGCTTCGATCTCGGGACCGAGGGTCCAGCCCTTGACCGTCTTGGCCAGGATGGCCGTGGGTGCACCGACGTGCTCGGTGGCTGCTTTGTAGGCGGCGTAGAGCTTGCGGTAGTCGTGCCCCCCGCGAGGCAGGGCCTGGAGCTCTTCGTCGGACAGGTGAGCGACGAGGGCTTGCAGCCGGGGATCGGGGCCGAAGAAGTGCTCCCGGATGTAGGCCCCGGACTCCACGGCGTATTTCTGGAACTCGCCGTCCACGGTGGAGTTCATCTTGTTGAGCAGGACACCGTCCACGTCCTTGGCCAGCAGCTCATCCCAGGTGCGTCCCCACACCACCTTGATGACGTTCCAACCCGCTCCCCGGAACATGGCCTCGAACTCTTGGATCACCTTGCCGTTGCCCCGGACCGGGCCGTCGAGGCGCTGGAGGTTGCAGTTGACCACGAAGGTCAGGTTGTCCAGGTGTTCCCGGCCGGCCACACCCAGGGCGCCGATGGACTCGGGCTCGTCGAACTCACCGTCCCCCACGAAGCACCACACCTGGCTGCCCGATGTGTCGACGATGTCCCGGGCGTGGAGGTAGCGGTTGACGTGGGCCTGGCCGATGGCGTTCAGGGGACCGAGGCCCATGGAGACGGTGGGGAACTCCCAGAAGTCGGGCATCAGCCGAGGGTGGGGGTAGGAGGACAGCCCGTGACTGGCCACCCGACCGTCGGTCACCGAGCCGCCATCGGTGTCGTCCTCCGCGTTGACCTCGAAGCGGAAGTTGTCCAGCTGGCGCTCGGTCAGCCGCCCCTCGACGAACGCCCGGGCGTAGATGCCCGGTGAGGCGTGGCCCTGGAAGAACACCTGGTCTCCGTGGCCGTCTCCGTCCTTGCCCCGGAAGAAGTGGTTGAAGCCCACCTCGTAGAGCGCCGCCGAACTGGCGTAGGTCGAGAGGTGGCCGCCGATGGCGTCCGACCGGGCGTTGGCCCGGGTGACCATGACGGCGGCATTCCATCGGATGAACGCTCGGATCCGGCGCTCGAGGTGCTCGTCGCCGGGAAACTCCGGCTCTTGGTCGGTGGGGATGGTATTGACGTAGGGGGTGGAGACGGTCACCGGGAATTCCACGGCCTGTTCCCGGGCTCGTTCCAGCAGCCGCATCAGGAGATAGCGGGCCCGATTCCGTCCATAAGTCTCGACGACGTCATCGAATGCCTCCAACCATTCGGCGGTCTCGCCGGCATCGTTATCGGGCAGTTGGTGGCTGACGCCGTCGAAGAGCACGTCCCTATGATCCCACTCCGGAGGGGACAATTGAAATCTTCGCCAAGTGACGACTGGGTAACCGGCTAGGGCCAGATGGACGGGCGCAGGCTGGTTCCTGTCGCGACGATGGGTCGGGACGATGGCGGCCCCGCCGTTGTCGTTCCAGCCGTTGTCGTCGCGCCCAGGCAGTGGAACAGGCATGCTTATCTCATGACCCGACGCACCACGGCCGTCGATCCGTCGCAGGGATCGCTGTTGTACGACGAGCCGACCACGGCCGACGAACCCGATCCCGGGCGCGGTGACGGGTCGGTAACCGAGGTCTATACCGATGGCGCCTGCCGGGGGAACCCCGGGCCCGGCGGTTGGGCGTGGGCCGTCGATGGCGGCCCCTACGGCAGCGGCAGCGAGCCCCACACCACCAACCAGCGCATGGAGGTCCTCGCCGTGATCGAGGCGCTCCGGTCCCTGCCCGGCCCGGTGCACGTGGTGAGCGACTCCACCTACGTGGTGAACTGTTTCCGCCAGAAGTGGTGGGCCGGCTGGCGCCGACGGGGCTGGCGCAACTCCCAAGGCAAGCCGGTGGCCAATCGCGACCTGTGGGAATCGCTGTTGGCCCTGGCTCTGGACGACTCCCGTTCCGTCACCTTCTCATGGGTCAAAGGCCATTCGGGCGACAAGATGAACGATCTGGTCGACCGGCTGGCCACCGAAGCCGCCGACCGGCAATAGGTCTCCTGGGGACCTCCTTGGCGATGTCCTCCCGCTCCTCCTAACCTGCACCCATGGAGATCAAAGGAAGCTCAGCAATCATCACTGGCGGTGCATCGGGCCTGGGTGAGGCCTCGGTCAGGAAGCTCGCCTCCGAGGGCGTGCGGGTGACGATCTTCGACCGCAACGAGGAGGGGGCGGCCGAGGTGGCGAAGGACGTCGGGGCCAACGCCAACTTCGTGGCCGGCGACGTCACCGATCCTGCGGACTGCCAGCGGGCCGTGGACCAGGCCGCCGAGGGGGGCAACCTCCGGATCGCGGTGAACTGCGCCGGCACCGGCTGGGTCGGCCGGGTCATCAACCGGGACGGTTCCCCCCACGACCTGGGTGCGTTCCAGTTCATCCAGAACCTCAACGTCATCGGCACCTTCAACGTGATGACCAAGGCGGCCTCGGCCATCGCCCAGACCGAGCCCCAAGCCGAAGGCGAGCGCGGCGTCATCGTCAACACCGCGTCGGTGGCCGCCTTCGACGGCCAGATCGGACAGCTGGCCTACTCGGCCAGTAAGGGCGCGGTGGTGGGAATGACCCTGCCCGCGGCCCGGGACCTGTCGGTTGTGGGTATCCGGGTCCTGGCCATCGCCCCCGGCCTGTTCGACACCCCGCTCCTGGCCATGCTGCCCGACGAGCAGCGGGACATCCTCGGCCAGTCGGTGCTGTTTCCCAAGCGCCTGGGCCAACCGGCCCAGTACGGCGAGCTCATCGCCCATATCGCCAAGAACAGCTACCTCAACGCCGAGGTGATCCGGCTCGACGGCGGGATCCGGATGCCGCCGAAGTAGCCCTCGGGGCGTCCCCTTGGAGGGCAGATGCAGCCGGCGGGTGGCGGTGACGGTGTGGCACGATGCGGAACCGGGGAGCCTGATCGCCGGAGGTCTACGCTGCATCGATGCGGTATTGGACCGAGGCTGAGGCCCGAGCCGAGTTGCCCCGCCTCAGAACGCTCATCGATGTCATCGCACGGGCCGCTTCCCAGAGCAGGGCCGCGGCCAGCAACGGGCACTCCGTCTCGTCGAACGGGACCGGTATGGGGCATCCGGGTCAGGGGATCGAGCCCGAGCCGGGCGACGGCGTGATCGGGGACGACGACCCCATGATCGATGTCGAGTCGGCCGTTGCCGAACTGGCTGAGAAGGGGATCGTGCTGCGCGACCCGGAGACAGGCCTTGTGGACTTCCCCGCTATCACCGACAAGGGCGTCGTCTACCTCTTGTGCTGGAAGCAGGACGAGGACGACCTGGGCTGGTGGCACTTTGCCGAGGAGGGCTTCGCCGGTCGCCGCCGGCTCCCGGTCCCCCCGGATCTTTGACCCAGGGTCGGGTGGGCATCTCGGATCGGACTCGCCGCATGCTGGTGCGTGCACGCTCGTTGTGGCGACGGCGCCCACGCGCCGGACCATTAGTCTGGTCCCGTTCACCAGAGACTACGGAGGTGGTTCCGACGGCACCCGAGGCGACAGGGCAACAGAGGGCATCGGGGGAGAGCGGATCGGCAACCGGAGAAGGCGCGGGAACGTCCTTTGACGTCGTGGTGATCGGCGGCGGGCCGGGGGGTTACGCCGCCGCCCTGTACGGTGCCTTGACCGATCTCTCGGTCGCCGTTGTCGAGCTCGACAAGGTCGGCGGCACCTGCCTCCACCGTGGCTGCATCCCGGCCAAGCAGTTCTTGGAGACGGCATCGGTCTTCCGGACGGTGGCCGGGTCGGCCGAGTTCGGCGTGACCAGCGGTGCCGGCTCCGACGCCCCGCCGGTGGTCGATTTCGCGGTCAGCCAGGGCCGCAAGCAGAAGGTGGTCAACCAGCTGTTCAAGGGCCTGTCCGGCCTGATGAAGGGGCGCGGCATCACCGTCTTCGCCGGGACGGGGACACTGTTGGCCGATCACCGAGTCCGCATTGACGGCAACGACGGCTCCACCACCGAGATCCAGGGGACCGACATCATCCTGGCCGCCGGTTCGGTGCCCAGGACCATCCCCAACTTCGAGGTGGATGGCACCCTGGTGATGACCTCGGACGAGGTCCTGGACCTGAAGGAGCTCCCCGGGACGGTGGCCGTGATCGGCGGGGGAGCGATCGGTTGTGAGTTCGCTTCGATGTTGTCCGATCTGGGTTCGCAGGTGACCGTGCTCGAGGCGCTGCCCGCCATTCTCAGCGGCTGCGACGAAGATGTGGCCGCCGTGGTGTCACGGTCGTTCCGCAAGCGGGGCATCGACGTGAAGGTGGGCGTCCAGATCCACGGACACACCCCCAATCAGGCTGGCGGAGGCACGGTGATCTCCTACGGGGACGGCGAGAGCCTCCCCGTGGACGCCGTCGTCGTCTCGGTGGGTCGGGCACCGCGGACCGCCGGGCTCTTGGGCGAGGGCTCGGGCGTCGTCCTCGACGAACGCGGCTTCGTGGTCGCCGATCCCTACATGCGCACGGCCGCCGCCGGCGTGTGGGCGGTGGGCGACCTGGTGGCCGGCACGCCACAGCTGGCCCATGTGGGGTTCGCCGAGGCCATCGTGGTGATCAAGAGCATCCTGGGTGAGCCGGTCACGCCGGTGGCCTACGACCGGGTGCCCTGGGCCATCTACTGTCACCCCGAAGTGGCCTTCGCCGGCTACACCGAGGCGGCGGCCAAGGCCGCCGGCATCGACGTGGTGGTGAAGAAGGACCCCATGGGCGGCAACAGCCGAGCCCGGATCATCGGGGACACCGAAGGACTGGTCAAGGTGATAGCCGAGAAGCGCCCCGACGGAACCGCGGGGCGCATTCTGGGGGTCCACATGGCCGGACCGTGGGTGACCGAACAGCTGGGCGCCGGGTATCTGGCCATCAACTGGGAGGCCACACCGGACGAAGTGGCACAGTTCATTCAGCCTCACCCCTCACTGTCGGAGACATTCGGCGAGACGGTGCTGGCCCTGACCGGAAGGGGGCTTCACGTTGCCTGACGTGATCATGCCGCAGCTGGGCGAGACGGTGACCGAGGGCACGGTGACCAAGTGGCTGAAGTCGGTGGGTGAGCAGGTGGCGAGGGACGAGCCTCTGTTCGAGGTATCCACCGACAAGGTCGACTCCGAAGTGCCGTCACCGGCCGAAGGGGTTCTGTCCGAGATCATCGTCCAAGAGGGCGACACGGTGGACGTCGGCGAACGGTTGGCCGTCATCAGCGGTGATGGTGCTGGAGCACCCAGCGCCCCGGCGGCCACCGAGGACCCGGCTCCACCGTCGGAGAGCGCGGGCCCTGCGTCTCCGCCTCCACCGGCGCCGGCTGCGCCCCCGCCGCCACCTCCGGCACCGGCACCGATCCAGGCCGTGCCCAGCGCATCCTCGGCCCCCGAGGCGGTATCGATCGCCACCGAGGCCCCGCCTGTCTCCTCGGGCAACGGGCAGGTCCTCTCGCCCGTCGTCCGGAAGCTGATGAACGAGAACGGGATCGATCCCTCACAGGTCACCGGTACCGGGTTGGGCAACCGGATCACCCGTGACGATGTCGAGGCGATCATCGCCGCCGGATCGGGCGCACAAACGGTGTCCCCGGCCGCTCCCACTCAGCCAGCCCCGGCCCAGGCCGCCCGGCCCGCGCCCCCGGCGCCTGCTGCCCCACCGGCGCCCACACAGGCGACCTCAAGACCTGAGGGGCGCGATGAGGTCGTCCCCTTCACCAACATCCGGCGGCGGACGGCTGAGCACATGGTGCGGTCCAAGGCAACATCGCCACATACGCTCATGGTCAAAGAGGCCGACTACGAGCGGGTCGAGCAGGTCCGCCGGGCCCACGGCGACCGGTTCAAGGCCGAGGAGGGGTTCAGCCTCTCCTATCTCCCCTTTGCCGCCCGAGCGGCGGTGGAGGCCCTCGGGGACTTCCCCCACCTCAACTCGTCGGTGGGCGAAGACGCGTTGATCGTGCACTACGACGTGAACCTCGGGATCGCCGTCGATCTCGACAACGAGGGCCTCATCGTGCCCGTGGTGCACCATGCCGAGGAGCTGACCCTCCGCGGCATGGCCCGAAGGATCCGCGACCTGGCCGACCGGGCCCGGACCAAGCGGTTGAGCGCCGATGACATCAGCGGCGGCACCTTCTCGATCACCAACGCGGGTCCGTTCGGCACCCTGCTGACCGGAGCGATCATCAACCAGCCCCAGGTGGCCATCCTGTCAACCGACGGAGTGTCCCGGAAGCCGGTGGTGGTGCAGCTGCCCGACGGGAGCGAGTCGATCGCCATCCACTCGATGGGCCTGCTGGCCATGACCTTCGACCACCGGGCCGTGGACGGGGCGTACGTGGCGCGCTTCCTGGCTCGGATGTCCGAGATCCTCGTCGAACGAGACTGGGCGAGCGAGCTGTAGGCCGAGTGGCAACCACCCCGCTTCGAGCCCGCTGGTTGGGGCGCGTCCCCTACCGCGAGGCCTGGGCATTGCAGCGGGCCCTGTGCCGCCGGTCGGAAGACGATTACCTATTGCTGCTCGAGCACCCCGATGTCTACACGCTGGGGGTGCGGGCCGACCCGGCCAACGTGCTCGTCGACCCGGCTTCGGTGGGTGCCGACATGGTGCGGACCGACAGGGGCGGGGACGTGACCTATCACGGTCCCGGGCAGTTGGTCGGTTATCCGATCCTGTCCGTCCCCCGGGACCCGGCCAGCGGCCCTGCTCACGTCCGCCAGGTGGAACAGGTGGTGATCGACACCCTGGTGGCGCTGGGTATGGCTCCGGCCACCGTCGGCCGGTTGGACGGCTATCCCGGGGTCTGGGTCGGGCTTGACCGGACCGGGCCGGGGGGAGAGGGCATCGGCCATCCCCGCAAGATCTGCGCCATCGGGGTGCGGGCCTCCCGGGGACGGACGATGCACGGCTTCGCCCTCAACGTCCAGCCCGACTTGGGCATGTTCGAGCACATCGTGCCCTGCGGGATCGCTGACAAGGCCGTGACGTCGCTGTTCGCCGAAGGTCTGGGCACCGCCATGGCCGAGGTGGTGGACGCCGTGGTCACCGCCGCGGCCACCCACTGGGCGCCTGAGGGAGGGTCTATCGAGTTCCAGCGGGTCGTGGACGGAGCGGGTGCCGGGTCGGCCAACTCCGATCAGCCACCTGCGTCTTCGATCCAGCAGGTCCCCGAGGACCAGGACCGGGCCCAGTCGGCGCCCGTGGCCGTCCCGGTGAGCCTGGGTCACCGCCCCACTGGGGAGCGATCCCTCGATCGTCGCCTGCGGCGTTCGGGTGTGGACCCCGCCGCCGGGTTGCCGCTTCGCCAGCGGAAGCCACCGTGGCTCCGGGTGCCGGTGACGATGGGAACGGGCTATCGGGAATTGCGCCACGACCTGCGCGACCTCGACCTGGTGACCGTGTGCGAGGAAGCAGGCTGCCCGAACATCTATGAGTGCTGGGCCAACGGGACGGCCACCTTCATGATCAACGGGTCCCGGTGCACCCGAGCGTGCGGGTTCTGCCAGGTCGACACCCGCCACCCGCTCCCGCTCGACGCCGAGGAGCCGAACCGGGTGGCCCAGGCCGTCGCCACGATGGGGTTGGCCCATGCCGTGGTGACCTGCGTGGCCCGGGACGACCTGGCTGACGGCGGGGCCGGCGCCTTCGCTGCGACCATCGGAGCCATCCGGTCCGCTCGGCCGGGAACGACGGTCGAGGTGCTCATCTCCGACTGCAAGGGCGAGGAGGCGTCGTTGCAGGCCATCTTCTCCGCCCGACCCGACGTGCTCAACCACAACATCGAGACGGTGGCCCGACTCCAGAGGGCCGTGCGCCCCTCGGCCGGCTACGCCCGGAGTCTCAGCGTGCTGGCTCGGGCGGCCGACGCCGGGTTGACGGTCAAGTCCGGTCTCATCCTGGGCATGGGCGAGCACCAAGAGGAGGTACTGGCCACGCTGGCTGATCTTCGGGCGGTGGGTGTCGACATCGTGACCATGGGCCAGTACCTACGACCCAGTGAGAGCCACCTGCCGGTGGCCCGGTGGTGGCGTCCCGAGGAGTTCGACACCCTGCAGCGGGCGGGCATGGCCATGGGCTTCGCCCATGTGCAGGCTTCACCCCTGACCCGGTCGAGCTATCACGCCCGAGAAGCGGCCGACGCCGCGTCTCCTGTCGCCGTCTCGTTGCGCGCCACGCCGCCATCCCCGGCCGGAGAAGCGGCCGACGCCGCTCTGACCGCCTCGTGACCGAGCTGAGCCCGGAGGCCCGGGCCAGTCGGATCACCCGCATGGCCAGCGTCCGGGAGCGCATGGAGGCCGTCGGTGTCGACGCCCTGTTGTTGTCCCACGGAGCCGATCTGCCCTGGCTGACCGGGTACGAGGCCATGCCGCTGGAGCGCCTGACCGTGTTGGTACTACCCCTGGTCGGGGACCCGACACTGGTGGTGCCCGGCCTGGAGGCCCCGCGGGTCGCCCGGGCTGACGACCTGTTTGCCATCCGGCCCTGGTCCGACGACGAGGACCCCATCGCCATCACCGTCTCACTGCTCGAGTCGGGACCCGGGGGAACGAGCCGCCGTCGGGTGGCCATCTCCGATCGGGCCTGGGCCACGTCGGTCCTGGCCCTCCAAGCGCACCTCCCCGGTCGGACATGGCAGGTGGCCTCGTCGGTCACCTCGCCGGTCCGGGCGGTGAAGGACCCGTCCGAGGTGGCGGCATTGCGGGCCGCCGCCGCCGCCGCCGATCGGGTGGCCTCGGTGCTGCAGTCCGGTGGCATCGCCCTGGTCGGTCGGACCGAGGCGGAGGTGTCGGCCGAGATCGGCTCGCTGTTGCTGCAGGAAGGTCACCACCGGGTCAACTTCGCCATCGTGGGCAGTGGGCCCAACGCGGCCAGCCCCCACCACGACGCCGGTGCACGGGTCATCCAGCGGGGCGAGACGGTGGTGTGCGACTTCGGGGGCACCTACTCGCTCGACGGCGAAGTCGGTTACTGCTCGGACATCACCAGGACGGTGGTGACAGGTGAGCCCACGACCGAGGTGCGCAATTGCTACGACGCGCTCCAGTCGGCACAAGAGGCGGCGGTGGCTGCGGCCCGAGCCGGGGTGACGGCCGAGCACGTCGACAGCGTGGCCCGCGGCATCATCACCGAGGCCGGTTACGGCGAGCAGTTCGTGCATCGCACCGGTCACGGGATCGGTATCGAGGCCCACGAGGACCCGTATCTGGTCAGCGGGAACCGAGAGGTGTTGGTCCCTGGCCATGCTTTCTCGGTGGAGCCGGGGATCTACCTACCCGGCCGTTTCGGCATGCGGCTCGAGGACATCGTGATCATCGACGATGACGGTGCACCGGATCCGTTGAACAACATCGATCACTCTCTGGTGGTCGTCGACGGGTAACGAGATGGCGTACCGGCCCGGTCTCACTGGGCGCGTGCTGCCGGATGCGGGTGCGGGTGCGGATGCGAGGACGGCGCGAGCAAGGGACATCGAGATGGACTTGGGTATCGCAGGGAAAGTGGCGCTGGTGACCGGCGGGTCGAAGGGCCTGGGGCAAGGCGCGGCCAATGCCCTGGCCGCCGAGGGCGTGAAGCTGGTGCTGGCGGCGCGAGCCGAAGGGGCGCTGGCCGCGGCGGCTGCGGCGCTGACCGCGGCCGGGGCGGAGGTCGCCACCTTGGCGGTCGACGTCACCGAGCCGGAGGCACCCCAGCGACTGGTCGACCTGGCTGTCGAGCGATTTGGCTCCCTCGACATCGTGGTGGCCAATGCCGGTGGGCCGCCCCCCGGCCGCGCCCTCGATCTCGACGACGCCGCCATCATCGCCGCCCTGAATGACAACTTGCTCACGTCGGTCCGCTTGGTCCGCTCGGCCGTGCCCGTCATGGCCGAGCACGGGTGGGGCCGGATCTGCTGCATCACCTCCTACTCGGTGGTGCAGCCCATACCGACCCTGGCCCTCTCCAATACCGCTCGGGTGGGCCTGTGGGCCTGGGCCAAGACGGCGGCGAACGACCTGGCCACCGAGGGGACCGGTATCACCTTGAACTTGGTCTGCCCCGGCCCGCACGCCACCGAGCGCATGCGCCAGCTGGGTAACGACAGCCCGGCGGGCACCATGGGCGACCCCGCCGACTTCGGCAAGGTGGTGACCTTCTTGTGCTCGGACCCGGCGCGCTTCGTGAACGGGGCCGCTCTGGTGGTCGACGGTGGAGCCACCCTGGCTCTCTGATCCGCAGTCCGGCGCCCCCTGAGCCCTCGGCCGGGTCGCTCAGGCTACGAAGTACTTGGCCTTGGGGTGATGGCAGATGATGGCGGTGGTCGACTGCTCGGGATGCAGCTGGAACCCCTCGCTCACCTCGACACCGATTCGATCGGCGCTGAGGAGGTCGACCACCTTGCCGTTGTCCTCCAGACTGGGACAGGCGGGATAACCCCATGAGTAGCGGCCGCCGCGGTACTTCTGGCGGAACAGGCCGGTGAGCGAGGGCCCGTCCTCGGAGGCGAACCCGAGCTCTTCACGGATGCGGTGGTGCCAGTACTCGGCCAGGGCCTCGGCCATCTCGACGCCGAGCCCATGGAGGTAGAGGTAGTTCTGGTACTCGTCGGCGGCGAACAGCCGGGCCGTCTCCTGGGAGATGCGTGACCCCATGCTCACCACCTGGAAGCTGGCCCAGTCCGGCTCGCCCGAGTCGACAGGACGGAAGAAGTCGCTGATGCATAGCCACGGCTCCTGGTTCTGGCGCGGGAAGGTGTACCGCATCCATTCCGAGTTCCGCTCCTCGTCCTTGAAGATGACCAGGTCATTGCCATCGGCGTTGGCCGGGAAGTGGCCCCAGGCCACCTGGGGCACCAGGAGTTGTTGGGCCTTGGCCTCGGCCATCTGATCGCGCAGCAACGAGCGGATCCGGTCCTTGAACGCCGCGTCATCCTCGCCGTTCTCGGGCCGGTAGCCCCACTGGTTCCGGAACAATGCCGTCTCGTTGATGTAGGCGGCGATGTCGTCGAGGGCCATGCCCTTGGCCACCCGGCTCCCGGTAAACGGGGGCGGGAACAAGGGGTTGTCGGTGGCCACCTCAGGCGATCTCGACGGCAACGTCTCGCCCCGCTCGGCCGCGGCCTTGGCCGCGGCGGCGCGTTGCTCGCTCTTCCTCGGGGGCAGGTCGCGGCCGCCGAGGGCCCGACCGAACTCGGGATCGTCCTCCCCCGAACGGGACAGCTCGACCAGGCGGTCCATCGTCCGGAGCCCCTCGAAGGCGTCCTTCCCGTAGAACAGGCGGCCCTCGTAGACGCTGCGGAGATCCCGCTCCACGTAGGTTCGGGTGAGGGCGGCTCCCCCCAGGATGACCGGGACGTCGGACATGCCCCGGCGGTTCAGCTCCTCGAGGTTCTCCCGCATGATGAGGGTGGACTTGACCAACAGGCCGCTCATGCCGATGGCGTCGGCCTTGTGCTCGCCCAGCGCCTGGAGCATGTCGGCGATGCCCACCTTGATGCCCAGGTTGTGCACGGTGTAGCCGTTGTTGGTCAGGATGATGTCGACCAGGTTCTTCCCGATGTCGTGGACGTCGCCCTTCACCGTGGCCAGCACGATGGTGCCCTTGCCGCCCTGGTCGATCTTCTCCATGTGGGGCTCGAGGTAGGCCACCGCCGTCTTCATCGTCTCGGCCGAGCCGAGGACGAAGGGCAGCTGCATCTCGCCCGACGCGAACAGCTCGCCCACCGTCTTCATGCCGGCCAGCAGGAAGTCGTTGACGATGGCCAACGGGGTGTGGCCCTCGGCCATGGCCTGGTCCAGGTCGGCTTCGATGCCATTGCGATCACCGTCGACGATGCGGTGCTCGAGGCGCTGCTCCACCGACCATCCGCTCCGGTCCTCCTGGACCGCGGCCGAGGCCGCCGACTTACCCTCGAACAGCGCCAGCAGTTCGGTCAAGGGGTCGTAGCCCTCCTTGCGGCGGTCGTAGATGAGGTCGAGGCACACCTCGCGGGCCCGCTCGTCCACCTTGGACAGGGGGAGGATCTTGGAGGCATGGACGATGGCCGCGTCCAGCCCGGCTTGGACGCACTCGTGCAGGAACACCGAGTTGAGGACCTGGCGGGCGGCGGGGTTGAGGCCGAAGGAGACATTGGACAGCCCGAGGATGGTGTAGACGCCGGGCAGTTCGGCCTTGATCCGCCGGATGCCCTCGATGGTCTCGATGCCGTCCTTGCGGCTCTCCTCCATCCCCGTCGAGAGGGGGAGGGCCAGGGCGTCGAAGAGCAGGTCGGACGGGCGCAGTCCGTAGCGCTGGATGGCGATGTCGTGGATGGCCGTGGCCGCCCGCACCTTCCAGTCCGCCGTCCGGGCCTGGCCCTCGGTGTCGATGCAGGTGCAAACCAGGGCGGCGCCGAACTCCTTGGCCAGGGTCAGGAACTGGTCCAGCCGAGTCCCCGGCTCGTCTCCGTCCTCCAGGTTCACCGAGTTGATGACGGCGCGGCCGCCGATCCACGACAGCGCAGTCTCCACCACGGGTGCCTCGGTGGAGTCCACCATCAACGGGGCGGTGGACTGGGTGGCGAACCGGGAGGCGACGGCCTCCATGTCGGCCACGCCGTCGGCCCCGGTGTAGTCGACGCACACGTCGATGAGGTGCGACCCTTCCTTCACCTGGTCCCGGGCCATGGCCACGCAGGTGTCCCAGTCCTCATCCAGCATGGCCTCACGGAACTTCTTGGACCCGTTGGCGTTGGTGCGCTCGCCCACGACCAGGAACGAGGTGTCCTGGGTGAAAGGGACCTGGGTGTAGATGGACGCGGCACCGGGGTCGGGCTCGGGATCTCGAGCAGCGGGCGTGAGCTGCGAACACGCCTCCACCACCGCGGCCAGGTGGGCGGGGGTGGTCCCACAGCACCCGCCGATGACCGAGACGCCCAGCTCGCTGACGAACTGACGGTGGAACTCGGCCAGCTGGTCGGGGGTGAGGTCGTAGTGCATGGCCCCGTCCACCACCGACGGCAGGCCGGCGTTGGGCAGGCAGGTGACCGGCGTGGCCGCGTGGCCGGTCAGATGACGCAACGGCTCGAACATCTCGGCGGGTCCGGTGGCGCAGTTGAGGCCGATGAGGTCCACGTCCATGGCCTCGAGGGCACACAGTGCGGCACCGATCTCCGTGCCCGGAAGCATGGTCCCGGTCAGCTCGATGGTCACCTGGGTCTGAATGGGCACGGAGCGTCCGCTGGCGGCCATGGCCCGCCGGGCGCCGTTGATGGCCGCCTTGGCCTGGAGGAGGTCGAACACCGTCTCGATCACCAACAGGTCGACGCCGCCCTCCAAGAGGGCGCTGACCTGCTCCTCGTAGGCATCGCGCAGCTGGGCGTAGGGGATCTGCCCGAGGGTGGGGAACTTGGTTCCCGGGCCGATGCTGCCGGCCACCCACCGGGGGCGGTCCGGGGTTGAGAAGTCGTCGGCCGCGGCTCGGGCGATGCGGGCGGCGGCCAGGTTGAGCTCACGGACCCGGTCGGACAGCCCGTATTCGGCCAGAACGGTGGAGAAGGCGCCGAAGGTATCGGTTTCCACCACGTCGCATCCGACCTCGAAGAACGATCGGTGAACCCGATCGACGGCATCGGGTCGGGTGATAACCAGCAGCTCGTTGCACCCTTCGAGCTCGGGCCCGCCGAAGTCGTCGGCGGTCAGGTTGGCCAGCTGCAGGTTGGTACCCATGGCTCCGTCGAAGATCACCACGCGCTCGCGCGCGGCGCGCAGGTAGCTGGATTCAGCGATCTGGTCGTCGGCCATGGCCACCTAGGCTACTGGGCCATGCCGGTCGACCTGCCGTTCGGGCCGCCTTGGGGCCGACCGGTGGTTGGGCTCGAGCGATCGTCGCTTAGCATTCGACGGTGATGAGCACCCTTCACGCGGTCTGTGACCTGTCGAGCGCCCCATGGTGAGGATCTATACCAAAACGGGCGACGACGGAACCACCGGGCTGCTCTACGGGGGGCGGGTCCGCAAGGATTCCACCGCCATGCAGGTCAACGGAGCGGTGGACGAGGCCCAGGCCATGATGGGATTGGCCCGGTCCGAGGCCGTGCCCGAGTCCGAGCTCGATGCCCTGCTCGTCCGATTGGAACGTGACCTCTACGTCCTCATGGCCGAGGTGGCCACCGACGTGTCCAAGCGAGGCAAGCTCACGCCGGGGACCACACTGGTCACCGAGGAGATGGTGGCTGATCTCGAGGTCCACATTGACGAGCTCATCGATCGGTTCGAGATGCCGTCCGAGTTCGTCGTGCCCGGAGCCAACCGCGTCTCGGCGGCACTCGACGTGTCCCGGACGGTGGTGCGCCGGGCCGAGCGCCTGGTCGTGTCCGACCCGGTGGACGGATCTCTGGTCGGGCGCTACCTCAACCGGTTGTCCGATCTCCTCTGGGCCATGGCCCGATGGACGGAGGGCGAGGACCATCTTCTGGCCCGAGGCGACCGCCCTCGGCGCCGCGGAGGTGCCCGAACTGCGTCAGCACCAGACAGACAGCCAGCACACGACGAAGATCAAGAAGAAGGTTGAGCATGCTGCACATCGACACCGCTCCGGCATCGGAGTTGGAGACAGGTTTGGCCGCGGTGGGCGTTCCCGTATTCGCCGATGCGGAAGGTCCGCAGGTGGCGCCCGATCTCCCCGAGGCTGTCGGAGGGGCCCAGATTCCGACGGTCCTGGATGGGACGTGGCTCAAACGCCAGGGCTTCACCGGCAAGGTGGGCCAGTCGGTGGTGCTGCACAACGAGCCGGGTACTCCAGCGACGGTGCTCCTGGGCTGGGGGACGCGGAACCGGTCCGCTGGTGACGACGAGGTCGAAGCAATCAGGCGCGCCGCCGCCGCCTTCATCAGGGCCGCGGGCGAGGGTGGGGCGGGAGCACTGGTGATCCCGGCCGGGCTGGCCCTGGACGGCGACGTGGTGGCTGCCGCTCTGGCCGAGGGTGCAGCGCTGGCCGCCTACCGCTTCTACGCCTACCGGACAGGGGAGCGTCACCCTCGGCTGGAGCGTGTGATCCTGGCCTTCTGTGACGATGCCCAAGCCGAAGCGGTCGCCGAGGGGGCGCGGCGAGGGTCAGACCTGGCCTCGTCGGTCTCCTTCGCCCGCGACCTGGTCAATGAGCCCCCCAGCTCGCTGACCCCGACCAAGCTGGCCGAGATCGTGTCCGATCGGCTGGGCGGTCGGCCTGGGGTAACAGTCGAGATCTGGGACGAAAACCGCATCGTGGCCGAGCACCTGGGCGGCCTCCTCGGGGTGGCCCGGGGTTCGACCGAGCCTCCGCGCCTGGTCCGAGCCGACTACATCCCCGAAGGTCCGGTCGACGGCGGTGGCCGGGTTCCCCACGTGGTGCTGGTGGGCAAGGGCATCACCTTCGATTCCGGTGGACTTTCCCTGAAGTCGGCGGGGGGCATGGAGACGATGAAGACGGACATGGGGGGTGCCGCCGCCGTGCTGGCCGCCTTCGATGCCGCCGCCCTTCTCGGGGTGCCGATCAGGATGACCGTTCTGACTCCCATGACCGAGAACATGCCGGGTGGTCGCGCCATCAAGCCCGGAGACGTGCTCACCGCTCGTAACGGCAAGACGATCGAGGTCCTCAATACCGATGCCGAGGGCCGGCTGGTGCTGGCCGACGCCCTGTCACTGGCCGCCGAGCTGGAGCCCGATGCCATCATCGACCTGGCCACGCTGACCGGAGCTGCGGTAGCCGCGTTGGGCACCGGTATCGCTGCCCTCATGGGGACCGACGAGGCATTGCAGGATGAGCTGCGCCGCGCATCGAAGCGGGCCGGCGAGTCGCTGTGGCCCCTTCCCCTCCCCGACGAGTACCGCAACCACATCGACTCCGAAGTGGCCGACATGAAGAACATCGGCCGTGCCGGGCAGGCCGGCTCTATCTCCGCCGCGTTGTTGCTGCGCGAGTTCGTCGGGGACTCGCCCTGGGCTCACCTGGACATCGCCGGGCCGGCTCGATCCGACGAGGATGCCCGCTACCTGTCCAAGGGCGGCACCGGCTTCGGGGTGCGCACCTTGGTGGCCCTACTGTCCTCGCCCGCGTTCGCCCAGTCGCTGGTTCGATCGGACTGAGGACTGGCCGCGTGACGCCAAACCCTGACCCTGTACCTCCCGGACGGAAGCGGGCGTTTCTCGTCGGATTCGCCATACAGATCATCCTGGGGATCCTCATCCTGTCGAGCGGGATTGCCAGAAGCTCAGTGGTGTGGTCAGTCGTGGGTGGTGTGATCCTGGTCTGGGCGGCAACCCTGGCTATGTTCTATCGCCGAAGCAACCGCTGACCGAGCCACCTGGCTGCCGGCCCACGGAGCGCCCGGATCAGAGAAGAGCTCCGGCTCAAGACGGTGAGCGCTAGCCCAGCGAACCCTCGAGGTAGTACTTGATGCCGTCCTTGGCCACCAGGTCATCGGGATCGTCGGCTAGTTCGTCGATCAGCCGGAGGGCGCGATTTCGGTTCAGGCCGAATCCCTGCTCCTTGGCCTGCTCGAGGATGGCGTTCTTGCCCGATGGTACGCCCAAGCCGTCGAGGGCCCCGTGGATGGCGTCGGTGTCCGATGCGGTGGTGGGCACGAAGACTGCAGCACTGCCTTTGGGCACCAGGCGCAGCTTCACCGTCCGCCACTCGCTGTCCAGTCGGGACGGCTTGTAGCACTCGACGAACCGCTCCGTGCTGTTGGTCCGAGTCTTGATGTGGGCGATGGCACTCATGCCGTCCTCGAATTGCAGCAGCCCTTGTGACTTGACGCCGTCGTACTCGGTGTGGTGAACGCTCAGTACGGTGCTCCCGGCAACGGCAGCCATGTTCTGCATGGCCGAGAGTACGGAGGAGATGTCAGCCGGATACATGTCCGAGCGGCCGTCCATGCACGCGACCAGATCGTCGATGATGACCAACGTGGGCTCCTCTTCGCCAATGAGCTCGAGCGCGTGCTGGACGTCACGAGAGGCCACAACGGCGGGAGCCCCGTGCGCGTCGGTGCCTCCTGCCGTGCCTCCTGCATTGTCTCCCTCAGCCCTCTGCTCCCCGACGAGGCTGATCCGCTCCACCACGGGCAGGAGGTGGCTCCAGGGATCACCGGCGTCGGGGTGTTCGGCCCGCCAAGCCCGGACACCGGCCTGATAGGAAACACTCGAGCCTTCGGCGACGAACACGATCACCTTTCCCTGTCGGACCCGGTGACCGATCCATGGTGCCCCCGTCGCCACACAACAGGCCAGGTCGACGGCGGCCAGTGTGCTCTTGCCCGCCGACTTCCGGCCGATGACAGCGACCAGTTCGCCGGCGACGAACATGTCCTCGATGAGCCAGTCCACCGGAGCCGAGAGGCTCCCCGAGTCCTCGGTGATGATGGCTTGTCGAAGCCTGTTCTGCGCTCGGTGGGCCTCGACGGCTCTGACTCGTTCCGCCAGCTCCAACGCCCATTCGCCGTGCTGGTCGACCATGTCCTCCCAGGTCCCACGCAGCCAGAGGTCTCGCGGGATCTGTCTGACCACGCCGGCCACCACGTCAGCCGAGACGAGCTGGGGCGAAGCAGTACCGAGCCGGAGCCCTTCGACGACCTCTTCCGGGCTGGCGTCGGCACCGGGGCCGAACGAGCCCCGTGACCGACCTTCGAGCGACACGCCGCAGAGGGGGCCGAACCTCTCCAGGTCAGACCGTGACGGCTCGTCCCAGAGGCGGGCGAAGAATTCGTCCTTACCGCCTGGATAGGTGGAGCGAAGTTCGTCCTCCTGTTCCAGGGTCGCCTCCCAAGCTGTTCGACCCTCGGCCATCCATGGCTCGCCGTGCTCGGGCGTCGACCGGTCGTGCTCTGATATGGGCACTGACTCGAGGCGGCCCGGCTGCGCCGGTCGGCTTGGCTGTTCTTCGTGTGGATAGAGCGTCGACCACACTTCGAAATCCGAATTCTGCTTGGCCATGCTGCATCCCTCCCGAGTGTCCGTCGGTGAACCACCCCTCGATGGTTCGACCAACGACGGGTGCGCGCCGGCCTGCGGCGGTGCTGGTACCGATCCAGTTTGCTAGAGCACTCGTCGGAGGTGGGCGATAGCTCGGCTCAACGGCGACGA
>DASZLD010000090.1:0-2658 GCA_035552655.1 Acidimicrobiales bacterium | reverse complement strand
CGTCCCCACCATCGGCCAGGTCGCCATCCTGGCCCTCGGCGGCTGGATGGTGCTCCACCACCAGATCACCCTGGGCACCTTCTTGGCCTTCTCCACCTACATCGCCCAATTGATGTCCCCCGCCCGTCAGCTGGCCGGCGTTCTCACCATCGGCCAGCAGGCCCGAGCGGGCGTGGAGCGGATCTTCCAGCTGCTCGATCTCAAACCGGCCATCGCCGACGACCCCGAGGCGGTCGGACTGCCCACGCTGAATGGGGCGATCGACTTCTCCGACGTCCACTTCGCCTATGGCAACGGGCATCCCGTGCTTCGAGGGCTCGATCTGCACATTGCCCCCGGCGAACGCGTGGCCATCGTGGGCCCGAGCGGTAGCGGGAAGTCGACGACGGCCATGCTCGTGTCCCGGTTCTACGACCCCGATCAGGGCTCCGTGATGGTGGACGGGCACGATGTGCGCCACGTCTCGCTGCACTCCTTGCGCCGCCAGATTGGCGTCGTGTTCGAGGAGAGCTTTCTCTTCTCCGACACCGTGCGGGCCAACATCGCTTACGGCCGCCCCCAGGCCACCGACGCGGAAATCGAGACGGCGGCCCGGGCCAGCGAGGCCCACCGGTTCATCGAGGCCCTTCCCCGTGGCTACGAGACCGTGGTGGGCGAACGGGGCCTCACCCTCTCGGGAGGTCAGCGTCAGCGAATCTGCCTGGCCCGGGCCATCCTCTACGACCCCCGGATCCTGATCCTCGACGACGCCACCAGCGCGGTGGATGCCCGGGTGGAAGAGTCCATTCACGACGCCCTCCGGCACATCATGACGGACCGGACCACCCTGCTCATCGCCCACCGGCGCTCCACGTTGCACCTGGCCGACCGCATCGTGGTCATGGAGCACGGACAAGTGGTTGAAAACGGAACCCACGACGAGCTCTTTGCCCGCAGTGCCACCTATCGGACGCTGCTCTCCGGACTCGAAGAGGAGGACAAGGAGAAGATCGGCGACAGCATCGAGGCGCTCGCCTCCCTCTCGTTGGCGGCCGGCGCCGATGACAGCGACGGCTCGGCCGGCACCACCGAGTCGGCCTGGGACAGGAACGGACAAGTCGGCGCCGGCGGAGGATCCAGCCACGCCGTCGGGGCCCCGAGTATCGGCGCCGGACTGGGTGGCGGAGCCGGCGGCGGATGGCGCCGTAATCTGGCGCCCACCCCGGAGCTGCTGGCCCGCGTGGCCTCGTTGCGCCCCGTTCGCGACTTCCCCACCATCGATCTGCCTTCGGAGTCTCGCCACGACCGTCGGTTCAACCTGGCCCGGCTGCTCAAGGAGTTCCGCAAGCCGCTCCTCATCGGCCTGGTCCTGGTGGTCCTCGACGCGCTGGCTTCGCTGGCAGGCCCATTGCTGGTCAAGACGGGGATCGACAGCGGGGTCTCGGCTGGCTCGGTCGGGGTGTTGTTCGCGGCGTCGGGCATCTACCTGGTCATCACGTTGGCCGACCTGATCGACGAGATCGGCGAGACCTTCGTCACCGGCCGCGCCGCTCAGCGGATCATGCTCTCCCTCCGCATCCGGATCTGGGCCCAGCTCCAGCGCCTCTCGCTCGACTACTACGAGGGTGAGATGGCCGGTCGGATCATGACCCGCATGACCACCGACGTCGACCAGTTCGAATCCCTCATCGAGAACGGGCTCCTCTCCGCCCTGGTGTCGATCGTCACCTTCGTGGGCGTTGGTGCCGCTCTGGTGCTGATCAACACCGAGCTCGGCCTGTGCACGTTGACCGTGGTGGTGCCCCTGGCCATCGCCACCGTACTGTTCCGCCGACGAGCTGCCCGTCTCTACGATTTGTCCCGGGAACGGATCGCCATCGTCAACGCCGACTTTCAGGAGAGCCTGTCTGGGGTACGAGAGGCGCAGGCCTTCGTGCACGAGGACGAGACGCGGCACCGCTTTCACGGACTGGGCCACGACTACCTCGAGTCCCGGGTGGCGGCCCAGCGGCTGGTAGCCACGTACTTCCCCTTCGTCCAGTTCCTCTCGGCCGGAGCCGACGCCATCGTGCTGGGGGTGGGAGCAGGACTGATCGCCACCGGCCACCTGGCCTCGGGCGCCCTGATCGCCTTCATCCTCTACATCGACCTCTTCTTCTCGCCCATCCAGCAGCTCTCGCAGGTCTTCGATTCCTGGCAACAGACGCGGGTGTCGGTGGGACGTATCTCCGAGCTCATGCAGCTCGAGACCCTGACCCCGCAAGCCGACCAGGCCGTGGAGCCCGGACGGCTCTCGGGCGCCATCACCCTGGACAACGTCCGGTTCTCCTATCCGGCGGTCATCAGCCGGCCCGGGCTGACCGGCGCCGGATCAGGTCCGGGCTCGGGCGAGCGGCGCGGCCCGGCCGACGCCCGGAATATCCAGCTCTCGGACTCGCGACCGACCAAGCCGCCCGAGGCCCTCCGAGGCATCGACCTGTACATCGAGCCCGGGGAGACAGTGGCGCTGGTGGGCGAGACCGGGGCCGGGAAGTCGACGGTCATGAAGCTACTGGCCCGTTTCTACGATCCCGACGAGGGAAGCGTTCGCATCGACGGACACGACATCCGAACCCTCGACCTCAACTCGTTCCGTCACCAACTGGGCTACGTGCCCCAAGAGGCATTCCTCTTCTCGGG
>DASZLD010000089.1:0-27002 GCA_035552655.1 Acidimicrobiales bacterium | reverse complement strand
CCTCGACCAGCGTGGTGGGGCGGGTATCGGCTGCGCCCCGACTGCTTCGAGTTCTGGCAGAACCGGGATGACCGGCTGCACGACCGGCTGCGTTACCTGCCGGAGGGGAGCGCCTGGCGCATCGATCGCCTCCAGCCCTGACCGGGAGAGGCACCGACGCTCCTTCGTACGACGACGGCCACCTACCAGAGCTGGTCGATGTACTGATCCGTGCCGATCACGGTGGGGATGAACGGCATGGCGATGACGGCTCGGCCCACGCCCGAATGCTCGAGGGCCGAGACCAGCTCACGCTGCTGTACCCACGAGTCCAACGGGTCACCATCGACGAAGTAGAGCTGGAGCTTGCGATCGGCTGCGTTCGGATCGCCGGGAATGGGCACCGGGACATCGTCTTCCACGCCGCCGCCAGCATGGAGTGTCCATGACGACACGTTGGCCACCGAGGATCCCGGCAGCCACTGGGGCAGCGTCTCATCGAACCAGCGGTCGACCGCTTCGTGGTCGGAGCCGTCGGCCGGCTCGACGAACTGGGCGATCAGGCCGCCGAAGCGACGGTCGAGGGCCAGCTCGAGCGGGACAGGGTCGGGGTCCCGGTAGGCACGCCAGTCATAGTCGTACATCGCCGTGTTGTAGTGGGTCCGGTGGGCGAATCCCCGGTCGGCCTCGTACAGCCGGCGCACCTGCTCGCCGGCCCATGGCAGCCACTCGTCGAAGGACCCGCCCAGGATGTAATAGACGCAGGCGTAGGAGCCTTCGATCCGTTCGAACGGCCACCCCTGGTCCCCACCCACACGCGCATCCTTGTGCCGTCGGGTGGCCACCCACCGGCTGCCGGCGAAGTCGGCCGCGCCGATCATGCAGCCGGCGTAATAGTGGTCCCGCTCGTACCATCGGTTATAGGAGAACTCGTAGCCGCGGTGGGGATCAGTGAAGACCCACAGGATGTTGCCGACGGTGATGGGCTCGTCGATCTGGCGGACCAGGCGCCCCGGTGCATAGTGAAGTCGGTCGGCGTATCGGTCTTCAGGGGGCACGGTCTCTCCTTGAAACGCAGTTAGCTGATCGGATGCTCGGATCTCGTGCTGGGACGGAATGGGCGCAGTCGTGTGCGCCTCCATCGTCCCGTCTCGGCCGAACGGATTCCACCCCGATACCCGTCAAGACCGGGCATCGCTGCTCCTTCCGGGCTCCCGACCACCGATGGCCCTGGTGACCGCGGCAGTGGCCTGCACCAGCCGCTCGCCCAGCCTTGGCACCTCCTCGGCCGTCACGGTGGGCGGCAGGTCGAACAGGGACAGCGCCAGTTGCACCGAGGCATCGGCCCCGAAGACCGGTGCTGCCAGCATGCTCAGCCGGTAGGAGTGATGGGGCTGAAGGTCCACCAACAGGTACTCCTGTTGGCCGAGCTCCTCCAGCACCTCCGACAGCGGTCGGTCGCCGTCGGCAATGGCCCGCTCCAACAGCGCCCGTGCATCGACCTCCAGCGACATCGAGTACCCCCGCTGGCGGACCCGGTCCACCGCGGCCTGGTAGCCGGCCAGCTGCTCCTCGGTGGCGCTGGGGCCCAGCTTGCGCAGCCATCGATCGATCCGGGTCGGGCCGGCCCAGGCCATGAATACCGTGCCCAGGGGCGGGGCTAGGGGGATCCGCTGGCCCGCCTGCACGTGGATGCTCAATGGCCTGGCCCGCCCCACCACGGCCAACAGCACGATGTCGTCGCCGAGCACGGCGGAGGCCACACACTGGACGTTCAGATCCTCGGCCAGCTCCTGCATCTCATCTCGGGCGTAGTCGACCACCTCGAGCTGCCGGGCCCCAGCGGCACCGGCGATGGTGGTCAGCGCCGGTCCCAGCCGGTAGGTCTTGTCCCGGGGATGGCGCACCACCCACGCTCGTTCGGTCAGGGTGGCGAGCAGGGCATGGGCCGTGGCCTTGCTCAGCTCGAGCTGCCGGCACAGCTCTGACAGGGTGAAGTCACGATCGGGGTTGGAGCCGAGGAATTCCACCACATCGACAATGCGCTCGGCCGACGATGACTGCGCCACCAGCGGTCCCGGCCTAGGCCTGTAAACCCGGGGCGGCCGAGTCCGAGTGGGCGGTGGCGGAGGCGGAGGCGGCTGAGGCGGAGGCGGAGGCGGCGGTGATCTCGGCGGCATCCAGGCTGGCCCGAACGGCCGAGCCGATGGCCTCGGCCAGGACGCGGTGGCCCTCGTCGCCCGGGTGGACCCCATCAGCGAGCTGCTCTGCGGTCAACAGGGCTCCGCCGCGCACGAGGTGGAGCCTGGGGTCGAGCGCGCACCGCCGCTCGACTCTCGCCTCGATGACCGACCGGAGGTCCGCCAGTGTGGCTCCCAGGCCGTTCTGCTGATCCTCGGCGTCGGGCCTGATCACCGGGGAGGCCACCACGATCGGGGTGTCGGGGTGGCCGGTACGAACCAGATCGACGAATGCATCGAGACCGGCCCCGACCTGCTCGGCCGAGTGCTGGATGCGAGTCCAGCAGTTGGTCCCGTAGCTGAGGCTGATGACGTCGGCGGGAAGATCGGCGATCTCCTCTGCGCTGACCATCTCGCCCCGGGCCGCACCGGCATAGCCCAGGTTGACGACGTCGAGGCCGTAGCGTCGGCCGGCGACCGCGGGCCAGGCGCGCCCCGGATTGCTGGCCGCCCAGCCTTCGGCGATGGAATCCCCGTAGCAGAGCCAACGGGGTTGGGGCGCCGCCGGTCGAACGGTCCCGCCCACGCCGACAACAGAGAGGACGTACGGACGCATCCCCTCGGGCAGCGTGACCACAGTTCGAGCGGAGCCATCCGAACTGCGGTCGCCGCGGTCGCCGCGGTCGCCGCGGTCCCCACCACCGCCACCGCCACCGCCACTACCACCGCCATCGCCACCGTCGTCGGGGGCCACTCGCAGGGTCACTCGACCTCGGCCCAGCACAGCGGGCACGTCGTCGATGACTGTCTGGCCTCGCCAGGAGGTGAAGGTGGTCCCTGCACCCTCTCCCCGGTAGCCGAGGTCGGTGGTGGCTGTCTCGTACTCGATCTCGATGGCCTCGGCCTCTCCCACCAGCTCCAGCCGCACACCGACCGGGATACAGGCCGTCGCCCAGGTGTCGGCGGGGAGTCGGCCGACGTCGACGGGTAGGGCACGCGGGTAGGGCACGCCCGGTGCCTCGGGAAATGCGCAGCCGGCCAGGAAAGGCTCGACGGCGGTTGGCCGTTGGGCGGCTGTTATTCCCGTCGAAGTGTCGGGAGCGAACGAGGGCGCGGGCGATGCCGCGGGCGAGGGCGCGGGCTGCTCGCGGTTGCCACTGGGCATCAGGCGCCGCCGCCCACCGCCGCGGCCGAGACCTCGACGTCGCGACGGCGCAGCTCGGGGATGATGCGGGTTCCCAGCAGCTCGATGGTGCGCAGGATCGACTCGTGCGACAAGAAGCCGAACTGCACGTAGCAGATGAGCTGGTCGACGCCGAGGGACTCGTAGCGGAGGATCTTCTCCAGGCATTGGTCGGGATCGCCCACGATGATCATGTCGGCATCGGAGAACTCGTGGGGGTCGAAGTCACCCTCCATCTGCCGGCGCAAGAGAGGAAAGGCCGAGTCCTGCTGGTCCTTGGGCAGATGGGGGAGCTCCCATTCGAGGGTGAACTCGGCCAGGTTCTTGTACCACCACCACACCGAGTCCCAGATGCCGTCCTCCTCGCATTGGGCCATCGAGTCGGCACAGTGGACCAAGGTGTAGGCAGCCACTCGGTTGTTGTGCACCCGGGTGATGGGCGTGGCCTTGCTGCTGGCCGCCCGGTACTGCTCGATCTGTGCCGCCATCCGCTCGAGCGGCTGCATGATGGCGAAGGAGAGGAGCCCGAGCCCCATGTCCCCGGCCATGGCCGCACTGCCGTCGCTGGTGGCGGCCATCCACGCCGGCGGATGAGGGTCCTGGACCGGCTTGGGGGTCACCATGCGCCGGGGAAAGTCCAAGTACTTGCCGTGGAATTCGAAGTACTCGGATTCCCACATGCCGACGATGGCTTCGATGGCCTCGCGCGCTTGGTCCTTGCTGTTCTCCCGGTCGACGCCGAATGCCGTCTGCTCCATCGGAGTCGAGCGGCCGGTGCCCCATTCGACCCGGCCGCCAGACAGGATGTCGACGGTGGCCACCTTTTCGGCTACCCGCATGGGCGGTCCAAAGGCGTGGGGCAGGAGCGTGACCCCGAAGCCGAGGCGGATCTGTTTGGTGATCTGGGACAGCGCTCCCAGGACCACCTCGGGTGCCGGGCAATGGGAGCGGCCCGCCCGGAAGTGGTGCTCCACATGCCAGGTGGTGTGGAAGCCAAGCTGATCGGCCAAGCGGATCTGATCGAGGGCCTCTCGGTAGGACCGCTGCTCGGCTTGGCGCTGCCCGAGGGGATGGGGCCCGGGCCAGGGCCGAGGGCAGTCGATCTCGTAGAGCACGTCCAGCTTCACGGGGCACCTCCTGAGTTGTTCGTTATATCGAACAACAGTCGAAATAGCGAATACGTAACTATGGGCCGCATCGATGAAAAAGGCAAGCGCGTGGCCGTGTCTAGGAACCGTGACCGCAACGATGCAAAAGGCAACCTCGTAACCTCGAAGCGAGCGGGAGGTTGTGGTGAGCGGGAGGTTGTGGTGAGCCTGATCGATCCGGCGGTACGAACCGAGTTCGTGGACATCGTCGGCTCTGTCCATGTCCTGGCCGACCCCGACCTGCGGGCCACCTATGAGGTCGACTGGACCCGCCGGTGGACGGGCACCGCGTCGGTGGTGGTCCGTCCGGCCGACACGGCCGAGCTCAGTGGGGTCGTGGGTGTATGCCACCGCCACGGTCTCGGTTGTGTGGCCCAAGGCGGTCGTACCGGGCTTGTCGGTGGGAGCGTGCCCAGGGACGGCGAGGTGATCGTCAGCCTCGGCCGCCTCGATCACGTCGGAGCCGTCGATGTGATCGGCGGGCAGCTCATCGCCGGAGCGGGGGTGACGTTGGCCGAAGTCCATCGACAGGCATCGGCCGCCGGCTGGGCGTTCGGTGTTGATCTGGCCGCACGCGACAACGCCACCGTCGGCGGCATGGTGGCCACCAACGCGGGAGGGATGCGGGTGGTCCGATTCGGACAGATGCGATCACAGGTCATCGGGCTGGAGTTCGTGTTGGCCGACGGGACGATCATCAGCCGCCTCGAGGGTCCGGCCAAGGACAATGCCGGATATGACCTGTCCCAGCTCATGGTGGGGAGCGAGGGAACGTTAGGCATCGTGGCCGCCGCTCGGCTCCGGCTGGTCCGTGAGCTCCCGGTCCGGGCCACAGCCATGATCGGCCTCCAGCGCCTGGAGCAGGGCATCGACATCGTCGGCAACCTGAGACGGTCGGCCACTTCGTTGGAGGCGGCCGAGGTGTTCGACGGGCTCACCATGGATGTGGTGGCCACCCGTCTGGGGACGCGCCCGCCCATGGAGGGCTACCCGTGGTACCTCATCGTTGAGTGCGCAGGCGACGAGGATCCCTCACCCCATATGGCCGAGGCGCTGGCGGAGGCGTCGGAGGGATCAGGGCCAGAGGGATCAGGGCCCAAGGGATCAGGGCCCAAGGGATCAGGGCCAGAGGGATCAGGGCCCACGGGTGGCGGACCAACCGGTGACTTCGGAACCGACGGTTACCGATCTGACAACGCCGTGGCGGTGGCCACCGATCCGGCAGCACGGCGCCGACTCTGGGCCTTCCGGGACCAGATCACGGAGTCGATCGCGCAACTGGGTGTGGCCCACAAGCTCGATCCCGGCGTTCCACTGGATCGACTCCCGGCCTTCACCGAAGAAGTGCGCCTCCAGGTGGCGGAGCTGTCGGCGTCAGCGTCGGTCCATATCTTCGGGCATCTGGGGGAGGGCAACCTCCACGTGAACGTGCTCGGGCTTCGAGACGATGACGATCGAGTCGACGCCGCTGTGCTCGAGCTGGTGGCCCGCCTGGGGGGCAGTATCGGGTCCGAGCACGGCATGGGTAAGGCCAAGGCGCGCTGGCTGTCCCTGGCCCGATCTCCGGGAGAGATCGCCGCCATGCAGGCCATCAAGCAGGCGCTCGATCCCCGGGGGATCCTGAACCGTGGTGTGATCTTCCCCGATCCTCCCGGATCGGAGAGCTGACCAGCGCTGCTCCTGGCTGCCACCGGCGACCGACCGGTGCTCCTGGCTGCTACCGGCGACCTTTCGGCTGTCGCTTCACGACCTGCTGGGGCGGCATACCGGGACGCTTGCCCGGTCCACCGTGGCCCTTCGACCGGTTCTGGCGTTCGGCGGCACGCCGGAATTCCCGCCCCATCTCCTCTTCGTTCTGCGGGACGAGCATCTCCTCGAGCTTCTTGGCCCGCTGAGGCTTGGGCAGGCGCCGGGTGATGGAATCCACCTGGACGAGGTGATCGGGAAGCGGACGATGCTTGTCCTTCGACTTCTGGATGTACTTCAACAGCCGGCGGGCGTACCAGCGGCGAATGAACCCCACCTTGAGGAGTCGTCTCCACAATCCGTCCCGGCCACGGGCCAATCGGTCTCGAATCACGGCCCCTATGCTTCCCGCGTCGGCGGCGTCGCGCCAGACGGGCACGCTCCTGCTCCCGGAGCTGGTGCTCAGGGGGCGGATCGCGGGCCACTCCAGGCACAATCGCCAAAACAGCGAAATTCCCCAGGGTCAGCGGTTGACCAGGCCGTTCAGTCGATGGCGCGGCGTAGGAAACCCTTGACCCCGATGGTGCCGAACACGACCAACGACACGACGAGCATGAGAATGCACACCCACGATCGGATATGCGGGACCCCGGGCACCAGGGCCGCCCGCATGCCCTCGCTGACGTAGGTCAGCGGGTTGATCGTCGTGAGCCACTGGAACCATTCCAGCTTGTACAACGAGGGCCACGGGTACTGACTGCACCCGGTGAACAGGACCGGCGTGAGCACCAGGGCGAACACGATGTTGATCCGGTTGGCGTCGACCAGGGTGCCCAAGGTGAGCCCCAGCGTCGCTCCGGCCAGGGTCCCCAGCAACAGGATCACGATGAACAGGGGTGCGCCCGCGGCCCGCCACGGGATCGATCCCAGCACCAGGATGCCAATGGGGAACATCATCACCGCCGCGATCAGCGAGCGGATGCCGGCAAAGACCAGCTTCTCGAGCGCCACCCAGGACACGGGCATGGGGGCCAGGAGCCGGTCCTCGATCTCTTTGGTGTACGAGAAGTCGAACACCAGTGGAAGGGCAGTGGTCTGCAAGCTGGTGAGAAAGGCAGTGAGTGCGACGATGCCCGGAAACAGGAGGTGCGAGTACGAGCTGGTGGTGTAGCCCAACTCGGACAGGACCCGTCCGAAGACGAAGAGGAAGAAGAACGGCTGCAGTATGACCTGGGCCAAGAAGATGGGGAGCTCGCGACCGGTGACGAACAGGTCGCGACCCAGCACGGCCACGAACGCCCGACCGGGACGAACAGCGGTCTTTCCCCGATAGGAGTCAGCATCAGCCTGTTGGTGGGCGGTGCCACCAGTCTCGGCGGCAGCAGAAGGAGTAGCGGTCAACGAAGGGATCTCCCGGTCAGATGGATGAAGACGTCCTCGAGGCTCGGGCTTCCCAACCGGACGTCAGTGAGGGATGCGTGGCGGCTGTTGAGCAGTCGAGCGACGGGCGCCACCATCGAGGCCGCGTCACCGGTCAGATAGAGGCGCACCCGGACGTCGGGGACGGTCCCGGATCCCGGGTCCCCGCCCGCTCCTGGCTGGGCCCCGCTGGCGCTGTCGTCGACCGGGTCGGCGCGCTCGACGCCATCGAGGGCAGCCAGCGCTTCGAGCAATTCGGACGCGGACTCGGGCGGAACACCGGCCGCGGCCACGTCGAGGGTGGAACTTCCGGGAAGGCTCCTGGTGAGAGCTTCGGGGGTATCCAAGGCCAAGAGATGCCCGTGATCCATGATGCCCACCCGGTCGGAGAGCTGGCTGGCCTCGTCCATGTCATGGGTGGTGAGGACCACGGTGACCTTTTGGTCTTGGAGCTCGCGGATTCGGTCCCAGACGAACAAGCGGGCCGCTGGATCCAAACCGGTGGATGGTTCGTCGAGGAACAACACCTCAGGAGAGTGCATGAGCGCTCGGGCGATCATGATGCGTTGGGTCTGCCCGCCCGAGAACATCTCGACCTTCTCTTTCGACCGATCGGCCAGGCCGAACTGCTCGAGCAGCTGGGTGGCCCGCTGGTCCCGAATCCGTTGCGGTACGCCGTGATAGTTGGCATGGAAGAGAAGGTTCTGGCGGATGGTGAGGGAGCGGTCAAGGTTGTTGCGCTGAGGCACGACGGCCAAAGCTGCTCGAGCGCGTACAGGATCCTTGACGACGTCGATCCCGGCAACGAAGGCATGCCCGGCCGTCGGCATGACCCGGGTGGTCAGCACCCCGATCGTCGTCGTCTTCCCGGCACCGTTGGGCCCGAGGAGGCCAAACACCTCACCTCGCTCGACCGAGAAGCTCAGGTTGTCCACCGCAGCAACCCGGCCCTTGGCGTAGCGCTTGATGAGCCCGTCCACCACGACAGCGGCTGTGTCCGACGGTGCCAGCACGGCCGACGTGGTGGACTGCGGGGCGGCCACACCATCGCCGTGTGACGTCACGAAGTGCCCTCGTCGGAGGCCGTTCCGGGTTGCCTGGGTCGTTGTTCCACGGGAGTACCGTACAGATTCGTCAGGTACGAGACCTGCTGCAGCCGCAAATCCGGTCAAGCGGTGTACGGTCCAGTGGCCGGCGGCGGCCGAGGCGATGGGTGACGGAGGACGTATTCAATGGTCAAGGTGGAGGCCAGCACCAGCGCCGAGTATCCCGCCCGTAGCCGGCTCTACCGGGACGGTCGCGTGGCCCTCGAGGACTTTCCTGTCGCCGAGATCTCCGATCATCTGGATGCCAACGACGGGGTGATCTGGCTCGACCTGTGCTGCCCGACGGCAGAACAGCTCACCGTGCTCGAGACCGAGTTCCACCTGCACGCGCTGGCTGTCGAGGACGCTGTCTCCGAGGGACAGCGCACCAAGCTCGACCGCTACCGCACCCACCTGTTTCTCAGCGCCTACTCGGTGTCCCTCGATGAGGAATCCGGCCAGCTGACCACCAACGAGCTCTCTGCCTTCGTCACGCCCAAGGCCCTCATCACCGTGCGCAAGAGCCCGGCGGTCAACATCGACGCCGTGGTCCGTCGCTGGGACGAATCACAGGACCTGGCCGTCAACGGGGTCGGCTTCCTCCTATACGGGTTGCTCGACACGTTGGTGGATAGCCATTTCGCTGCGGTGACGCTTCTCGACGAGGCGGTGGAGGGGGCCGAGGATCTCCTCTTCGACGACGACCTGAAGCACATCGAGAGGGTGCAGCGGAGGACGTTCGAACTGCGCAAGAGCCTGGTGCAGCTCCGGCGGGTCACTCTGCCCATGCGCGAGGTGGTGAACACGCTCCTTCGTCAGGACCTCGGCGTGGTCACCGACGCCATGCAGCCCTACTACCACGACATCTACGACCACGTGCTGCGGGCCACTGAATGGACGGAGTCGCTGCGGGACCTGGTCACCTCGATCGTGGAGACGAACCTCACCCAGCAGAGCAATCGCATGAACATGATCATGAAGAAGGTCACCAGTTGGGCGGCAATCATCGCCGTGCCCACCGCCATCACCGGATACTTCGGCCAGAACCTCCCCTATCCCGGCTTCGGCAAGGATTCGGGCCTGTGGTTCTCATCGGTCTCTATCGTGGTCTTGGCCGGGATCCTCTATGGGGTGTTCCGGTACAAGGACTGGCTCTGAGGCGGACGATCGGACTCTCAGCCCACACGGTCTGGCTCTGAGGCATACGGTCTGGCTCTGAGCGCCTTGCTGCACCCAGCAGACGCGGAGTTGTACGTGTCGGACGGCTGAGTGAGGCGGACTCGGCGCGAATCCCCAGGCCGTCGTGCATTTGCCCCCAGGGGGCGGTTCCGCGAGCATGCCCGGATGCTCTGGTCCCGACGAACGCGCCGAGGTCTCCTCCCGGCGATCCTCTGTGTGTTGATGATCGCCGCGGCCACCCCGATGGCCGCGGCAGCGACCAGCGGATCCAAACAGCCGTGGGCCGACAAGGTCATCACCTTCGGCGCCGTCTTCTCGACCACCGGCACCGGTGTTGCCTACGGACCCCAACAGGTCAAGGGGGCCCAGCTGGCCGTGAGCCAGATCAACGCCGCCGGCGGGATCAAGGGCGCCGACGTGCATTTGGTCATCGACAACGACGACTCGCAACCGGCACAGTCCGCCATGGTCATGCGGTCGCTGATCACATCGCAGAACGTGCTGGCCGTGCTCGGCCCCACCTTCTCGAACTCGGCCGCCGCCGCCGACCCGGTGGCCAACAGCCTGTCTACGTCGGTGCTGGCCGTGAGCAACACTGGGCCCGGCATCGTGGGGTCGTGCGCGTACCCCTGCTCGTGGATTTACCGGGACTCGATCGGGGATGCGACGACCATCCCGGCCAACATCGGCTACTACATCAAGCAGTCCCACCCTCATGCTGCAGTGGTTATCTACCCGTCGGCGGATCCATTCGGGGTCAGCACGGGCCAGATCGCGGCCAAGGCCTTCACCGCAGGCGGGGTGGGTCAGGTGTCCTCGGTGGTCGTGCCTGATCCGACCTCACTGAGTGATCCGGTCCGGTCGGCTCTCGCCGCGCACCCCAACGTCGTGGCCATCACCGCCTCTTCCGCCTCGGTGGCGGGAGCTCTCATCAAAGAGCTCCGCGCTCAGGGATTCACCGGTCAGATCCTGGGGGGAAATGCCTTCAACAGTCCGACAGCCGCCACCGCCGCGGGGTCGTCCGGGAAGGGGGCCAGGAGCGGTGCCGCTTGGTACCTGGGCAACCCCTCCGCGGTGAACCGGGCCTTCGTGGCCGACTACAAGAAGCGGTACGGGACCAGTCCCGACCAGTTCGCGGCGCTGGCCTATACCGGAGTGCAGCTGCTGGCCAAGGCGGCCCGCTCGGCCCCTCTGCAATTCTCGTCCACCGCCGATGACCGGCTGGCCTTCAACAATGCCCTGGCCGGCGTGCGGATGAACACGCCGTTGGGACCGTTCCATTTCACCGCCGACCACGACGTCGACCAGCCGATCTGGATCGTGGCCATGAACGGAAAGGGAGGGTACGGACTGGTCCGGCAACTGCCGGCGGCACCCTCCTGACGGAAGGGGCTACGACCAGCAGAGCTCGATGAGCGGGTCTCACCATCGAGGTGGCCACGTGACCACGCGATACTGGGACGATGCCTCCTGGATCTCTGAGCGTTCCGCCTGGGTCCGATTCGGGCCGGCGCGCCTCGGACGCCGATCGCGATCGCACGGCGACGCTGCTCAACGAGGGCTTGGCCAAGGGATTCCTGACCCCGGTGGAGCATTCCGAGCGCCTCGACGCTGCGCTCGCCGCTCGGTACGCCGGCGAGCTCGCTCCCCTGACCAGCGATATCCCGGTAGCTCGAGATCTCGCCGCCTTGCAGGCGACGCCGGTCAGCCAGCGCGTCGACGCCATGTGCTCGAAGGTGGTTCGACAGGTCCAGTTCGGACCGGCCACGCATCTCCGGGCCTCGGCTCGCTTCGGACAGATCTTGCTCGATTTCCGCCACCTTCCCCCCGACGGGGACCCGGTGGTGGTGACGGCGAATTGCTTCGCTGGTCAGATCAAGCTCCTGCTTCCTGCCGGTGCCCAGGTCGTGGACGTCGGGACCAGCCGGTTCGGACAGCGGATCGTGCGCGGGGGCCGGTCGGGAAACGGGCCGTTGATCTACGTGCGGGGTCGGACCCGGCTCGGCCAGCTCAAGTGCATCTCAGCTGATCGCTTCTGGAAATCGCGGAAGTTGAAAGGTGCTCTCGACGCCTGACCGCGGCCTCTGGTTGTGGTTCCCGGCCCGACTGGCGCACGGCTGGCGCCGTCTAGACCACGACCGTTTCGACCACGACCGTCTCGACCACGACCCGTCTCGAACAGTCAGGATCCGGTGCCGGCGGGGGCCAGCCGATTGGGCACTCCGTGGGCTCGACCGGTCTCCAGGTCTCGTATCGGGAAGTACACCAGACCGGCCACGATGAATCCCACGTAGAACGAGATGTCCGCACCCGCCAGCGCGCTGGCCGCAGGCCCCTCGATGATGCCGGTGTTCATGAACGGGACCATGGCGGCAAACCCCACTACCAGGGCGACCAGAGCGGGCCAGCCCGATCCCAGGCTCCGGAAGTCCAGGGACTCGAGGAGGCGGGTTCGGGACACCGACTGCCCACGGCGATACCAGTCGATGAGGACCACGGCGATGAACGGCGCGATCCAATAGGCAGTGAAGAGCAGCACGTTCTGGAATTTGGAGGCGGTGTCGCCGCCATGAATCCACAACACCAGAAAGAAGACCAGAACAGTCCCCAGGCCGGCTGAGAACGGTCGGCGGATCCTCACCCCGCCGGCCTGGACGGCCAGCGAACCCGAGTAGTCGTTCATGGCCGTCCCGGTCACCGAGCCGAAGATAATGGCGATGAGGGCCAGGACCCCGAGGAAGCCGCCGCCCATGAGGCTCCGCACGCCAGCCGCCGTCTCGTTGCTGAGCGACTTGGCCCCGGCCAGGCCGATGGTGTACATCCAGGCCAGCGACGTGAACAGGCCGGCGAAGGTGGCCCAGAAGATGCCACGGCCCGACGCGTCGGGCTTCATGTACCTGCTGTAGTCGGCGGCGTAGCTGGCCCAGCTGAAGCTGCCGGAAAAGGTGATGGTGGTGACCAGGATGAAGATCCCGACTGCCGCGGTGCCGTGCACGCTGGAGTGCATGGGGACGTTGCCGTGCTGGATGATCTTGACGGTGAGGATGGCGAACAGCACCACCAAGATGGCCGATCCCCAGGCCTCGAGCTGGTGGATGAATTCGTAACCCAGGATTCCGATGGCTCCCTCGAGGCCCAGCACGATGAGCACGCCGACGAAGAAGGGCACATGGAACAGGATCTGGACGGCCTCGCCACCGAAGAGACCCACCAAGGCATCCCAGGCGATGGCCGAGAACCACTGGACGAGGGCCGGAAGGGCGATGGACCGGCCGAAGGGGAGGCGAGCCAGAGGCAGCTGGGCCATTCCGGTCTTGGGGCCCCACAGGGCGAGCAACGCCACAGGGAGGGCGCCCAGGGCCACGCCGATGAGCATGGCGGCGAGGCCCGGCCAGAAGCCGAGGCCCAACGTGAAGACCAGGGTTCCGGTGAACACGCCCGAGAGCTCCATGTTGGGGCCGAACCAGACAGTGAAGTTGCGCCACGTCGCCCCGTACCGCCCCGACAGCGGGACCGGCGCCATCCCCGCAGTCTCCGGCGCCAGGTCGCCCTGGTGATCGGGTCGGACGCCATCGAAGACGTCGAGACTCGGCCGGTTTCCTCGACGGGATCCGGACTCGCCGGACTGGCCGGATTGTCCGGATAGGCCAGGCTTGCCCGATTCCCCGGAAAGCGGGTCGACGATCACGATGTCAGCAGACCGGCCAGCGCCCGGAGGTGTCGCCCGTCGGTCCCGCAGCATCCACCGAGCACCGGTATGCCGGCGTCGCGCCTCAGCCTGGCCATGGAGTCAGCCCAGGCTTCGGGATCCCCGGTGTCGACGTGATCGAGCGTGACCAGCTGGTCGGGAGAGAGGGCGGAGGCGTTGGCCTTCACCTCCCGGAGACGGTCGAGCTCGGCGCCCAGGCCGTCGACGGCGCGAGCGGCTAGGTCGGGATGGACGCACGACAGGGCGAACCAGGCCGGAGGAGAAACGTCGTCCACCCGTCGGATGGCCACGTCCAGCGGCGTGCCGTCGAGCACCCGGGTATCGGGTCCGAGGACGAATGACACCACGGTGGTGGACCCGGTCTCGGCCATGGCCTGGGCCACCCCGATGGACTCGGCTACGGAACAGAAGGTGGCCGCGTACAAGAAGTCGGCTCCGGCCGTGGCCAGCGCCTGTGCCTGTCGGCGATGGTAGGCGAGGGCTTCACCGGCGTCGGGGGCTTGCTCAGGTCGATAGGCGTCACCGGCGGGTCCGAGGACGCCGGCGATCCAGACCGGTTGATCGTCTGCCCGTGACCGGTCCCGAACCCCTTGCTGGAAGGCCATGGCCCGCTGGTTGAGCTCGTCGACCTCGTGGCCGGAAGCCGCGTTGATCCAGCGCTCGCTGGCTCGAAACGTCGGCGTGCCCAACACCGCGGAGGTGCCGAACGATCCGGCGTCGCCGATGTAGCCCCCGAATATGTCGTTCAGGGCCTCCCGCCCCAATGCCGTGTCAAGGAGGGACGCCGAGCCCAACACGGCATCCATCGGCACCGTGTCGTCGAACATGACCCTGGTCTCCACGCCACCGTCGGCCAGGACCAGGTCTCCCCGCCGCACAGCCACGGCGATCTCGTCGTGCATGCCATCACGGTACTGCGGGGGCCCGGCATCGGCGGGCGTACCGGGGATTGAACCCGCTCAGCGGTCGATCCTTCGCCCTCCGTCTGCACGTCCTACGATGCTGCTCATGACCGAGGACAAACGCATCGAACCGGCAGAGCAGCCCCTGGAAGGGTCGAAGCCCCGCAGCCGCGAGGTGACCGAGGGCCCGACGAGGGCACCGGCCCGAGCCATGCTCCGGGCCGTGGGCATGACCGACGACGACTGGGACAAGCCCCAGATCGGGGTGGCCTCCTCATGGAACGAGGTCACTCCCTGCAACCTTCCGCTCGAGCGGTTGGCCAAGCGATCCAAGGAGGGCGTGCGCCACGCCGGCGGTTTCCCGCTCGAATTCGTGACCATCGCCGTGTCCGATGGCATCTCCATGGGCCACGAGGGGATGCGGGCCTCGCTGGTCAGCCGCGAGGTGATTGCCGACTCGGTGGAGACGGTGATGCATGCCGAGCGGTTCGACGGAATGGTGACCCTGGCCGGTTGCGACAAGTCGCTCCCCGGGATGCTCATGGCCGCTGCTCGCCTCAACCTTCCGACCGTATTTCTGTACGGCGGGTCGATCCTGCCCGGACGGGTCGGGGATCGCGCCCTCGACATCACCAGCGTGTTCGAGGCGGTGGGCGCTCACGCCGTGGATGCGTTGAGCGATGAGGAACTGAGCCTCATCGAGCACAACGCCTGTCCCACCGAGGGCTCCTGCGCCGGGATGTTCACGGCCAACACCATGGCCTCGATAGCCGAGGCGATCGGCATGTCGCTGCCCGGCAGCTCCACCGCTCCCGCAGTCGACCGGCGCCGGGACGACTCTGCCTTCGCCTCCGGTCTGGCTGTGGTCAACCTGTTGAATGCGGGGATCAGGCCGCGGCACATCATGACCAAGGAGGCCTTCGAGAACGCCATCGCTGTGACCATGGCCCTGGGCGGTTCCACCAACGCCGTCTTGCACCTGCTGGCCATCGCCAATGAGGCCCGGGTGGAGCTGGAGCTGGACGACTTCAACAAGGTGGCCGCCCGAGTGCCCCACCTGGCCGACACCAAGCCGCACGGGAAATACCACATGAGCGACCTCGATCGCATCGGCGGCGTGCAGGTGGTGCTGCAGGAGCTACTCACTGCCGGCTTGCTGCACGGCGACTGCATGACCGTGACCGGGAAGACGATGGCCGAGAACCTGGCCGCGCTCAACCCGCCGCCGCCCGACGGGGACGTGGTCCATCCCATGAGCGCCCCGATCCACACGCAGGGAGGCATCGCCGTCCTGACCGGTTCCCTTGCTCCCAAGGGATCGGTGGTCAAGGTGGCCGGCATCGACAACCTCACGTTCGATGGCACCGCCCGCGTGTTCGACGGCGAGGACAAGGCCATGGAGGTCATCCTGGCCGGGTCCATCGAGCCGGGCACCGTCGTGGTCATCCGCTACGAGGGTCCCAAGGGCGGTCCCGGTATGCGCGAGATGCTGGCCATCACCGGAGCAATGAAGGGTGTGGGCCGTGGTGGTGACTGTGCGTTGGTCACCGATGGCCGGTTCTCGGGAGGCACTCACGGCTTCTGCATCGGCCACGTGGCCCCCGAAGCGGTGGACGGCGGGCCCATCGCCCTGGTGGCCGACGGCGACCGGATCGTCGTCGATGTCAACGCGCTGTCGATCAACCTGGACGTTCCCGAGGAGGAGCTGGAACGTCGCCGGGCTGCCCTCAAGCACCCCGAGCCGCGCTACACCACGGGGGTGCTGGCCAAGTACGCCCGGTTGGTCACCGGCGCCGAACGCGGGGCGGTCACCGAGCCTTAGGCCAGCGGCGAGGCGCAGGCGAGCGGCGAGCGGCGAGCGGCTAGCGGCCAGCGGCGAGTCGAGGGGACATGGCTACCTGGGACGAGTTCCGAGCCGCGGATCCTGCTTTCGCGGCGCGGTGCGAGGAGCGAGTGGATGGTGTGGGCCTCGTGCTGGTAGGGACCCTCCGGCGCAACGGGTGGCCGCGCATCAGTCCCGTCGAGCCGCTGATCACCGACGGATCGCTCTATCTGGGCATGATGTGGCAGTCCAAGAAGGCCCTCGATCTCTTGGCCGATCCACGATGCGTAGTGCACAGCACGGTGACCGACAAGGGCGGCACGGAGGGAGACGTCAAGATCTATGGACGCGCCGTCGACATCGTCGATCCCGATGAGCGAGAGCGATATGGCGTCGCGCTCTACGCCCGCATCGGGTGGCGGCCCGAGGGCGATTTCCATCTGTTCGCAGTGGACATCAGCGAGGTGGGTTTCTTCCGCGTGGCCGGTGGCGAGCACGAGGTCCGCCATTGGCGAGCGCCATAGGGTCAGGTGACCATCGGCCGTGTCAGGTCATGCCAACCGGGTCAGGTGGTAGCCACCGGGTCAGGTGGTAGCCACCAGATCAGGTGGTAGCCACCGCCACCACCGGGGATGACGGCGGGTTCCCGCCGGCTGAGCCGTTGAACGAGGCGCTCCCATAGGTGAAGAGCCCGCCGTCTGCTGCGGCCAGCCAGTACCCGAACCCGTTCGGGGCGACCGACATCCCGATGATCGGCTTGTTGAGGACGATCCCACCGGCTGATCCGTGGTACCCGGCGTCGCCGAAGCTGAAGACTCCGCCGTCTCTGGCCACCATCCAGTACCCGTTGCCATCCACCGTGACGGCCATGCCCACGACCGGCTGGTTCAGCTGCTGACCGGCCAGGGACCCGGAGTTGCCGGCGTCACCGAAGGTGTAGATGGCACCGTCCGCGCCGACCAGCCAGTACCCCAGACCGCTGGTGGAGGCACCCATGCCCACGATCGGAGCGCTGATCGGTTGGCCGCCTTGGGAGCCCAGGAACGGAGCATCGCCGAAGCTGAAGATCCCGCCGTCGGCCGCAACCAGCCAGTAGCCCTGGCCGTCTGGTGTCGCGGCCATGCCGACAATGGGCTGGTTCAGGGGATGGCCTCCCTGGGAGCCGAAGAAGCCGGCATCGCCGAAGGCGAAGACCCCACCATCGGAAGCCACCAGCCAGTAGCCCTGGCCGTCCGGTGTCGTGGCCATGCCCACGATCGGCTTGTTGAGCGGCTGACCCGCCATCGACCCGAAGGAGACGGCATTGCCGACGGGGATGACATTTCCGTTGGCCGTGGTCAGCCATTGGCCCTGTCCGCCGCCCCGGAACCAGCGGTCGATGGTCTGCTCAAAGGCGGCGGCCAGCTTGGTGTGGCCGATGTCGTTGGTGTGGATGTTCATGGCGTACCCGCCCGGGATCGGGTCGCACATATGCGTCCAGGCGCAGGTGCGACTGACGTTCTCGGGGACGGTCGTGCCTTGGAACGAGCCGGTCATGGCGAAGTCCTGCACGGCGAAGGGGCCCTGGACATCGACCGGGTTGGCGTCGAGGGAGCCATAGATCCGGGTGAGGTCACCGTTGAGGACCGACGACAGCTCGGCTGACTCGGTGGCCAGGCCTTGGCCCGAAGTACCGGTTATCCATTGCTGGAGGAACGGGTCGTAGTAGTCCATGCCGAAGATGGGGACGCCGTTGCCTGCCTCCTGCAGCGCGGCGACGATATTGGGCAGGTTGGACGAGATCGTGGCCAGGCCGGTCTCGATGCAGCTCAGGCTGATGGTGCCTCCGGTGAGGCAGTCGTCCACGTCGTTGGCCCCGATGTCGATGGTGATGTAGCGGACCTGACCAGGATGAGCCTGCAGGAAGGCCACGGCATCACCCAGCTGGGTTCCCGAGGTATATGTGCAGGCACCACCCCCGTTGAGCATGGTGCTCGTGGTGGCGCCGCCACAGGAGAGGTTCTCGACCTGTAGCCCGGGCATCGAGGCCTGCTCGTGCGCTGCGACCAGGTTCACGTAGTCATTGTCCGGCGTCGAGGCGCCGACGCCGGCGGCCAGGGAGTCGCCTAGGGAGAGTTGGTAGATCGGACCGGGAGTGGCTGTCGCCGATGTCGAATCAGCTCCGGCCTGGGTCCAGCCGCCGATGACGAGCGAGCCGGCTGCGGCCAGGACGGCCATGGCCAACGTGATCCCGGAGCGGTGCCGCCAGGACATCCTCGAGCGGTGCCGCCCGGTGCTCGAACCCCCAGGCCGTTGCTGCTGAGCCTTCGAACCGGCTTCGTACATGTCCATCCCCCTCGTCCCCGTGTCTCCCCGCACGCTACGGAGCGTTTCCGCGCTTGTCGAGCGCGTTGGTGACGTGTCACACTGTCTGGACCATGTACTCGAGCACCCCCGCCATCCAGATCACCGTGGTACTCGTTTCGTAGCGCATACGACGCTGTCATCGCCGTATGCGCTCTCCGACCTCCCAGATGGGAGGTCGTTTTTTTGTCCCGAATCACGACCAACCCCTCAAACAGCAGATGAACCACCAGATGAACCACCACATCGACAAGGGAGAACCCCGATGGAACTGACAGGAGCCCAGGCCCTTATCAAGAGCTTGGAGATGCAGCGCGTAGAGGTCATGTTCGGCCTTCCTGGCGGCGCCATCCTTCCCGTCTACGACCCCATCCTCGACTCGTCGATCCGGCACATCCTGGTCCGGCACGAACAGGGCGCCGGTCACATGGCTGAGGGATACGCCCAGGTGACCGGTCGGCCCGGGGTGGCCATGGTCACCAGTGGCCCGGGGGCGACCAACGTGGTCACGCCGCTGGCCAACGCCTACATGGACTCCACTCCGCTGGTGGTCATCTCGGGCCAGGTGGCCACCGCGGCCATCGGGACCGACGCCTTCCAGGAGAGCGACATCACCGGGATCACCATGGGGGTGACCAAGCACAACTGGCTGATCACCGACGCGGCTGACATCCCCCGGGTGGTGGCCGAAGCCTTCCATGTGGCCACCACCGGTCGCCCCGGGCCCGTGTTGATCGACATGCCCAAGGACATCTCCAATGCCACCATGAACTGGTATTGGCCCGAGCTCGCCGACTTGGATCTTCCTGGTTATCACCCGGTGACCGAGGGTGATCCGGCACTGGTGCGAGAGGCGGCCGAGCTGTTGTTGGCGGCCGAGCGCCCGGTGCTTTACGTCGGTGGTGGTGTGCTCAAGGCGCGGGCGGCCGAAGTCCTGCGGGAGCTGGCCGAACGGACCGGCATCCCGGTGGTGACGACCCTGATGGCCCGGGGCGCCTTCCCCGATTCCCACCCCTTGTGTCTGGGCATGCCCGGCATGCACGGCAACTACACGGCGGTGACCGCCATGCAGCGCTCGGACCTGCTGTTCGCCCTGGGGAGCCGGTTCGACGACCGGGTGACCGGCAAGATCAGCGCGTTTGCCCCCGAGGCCAAGATCGTCCACGTGGACATCGATCCAGCTGAGCACAACAAGGTGCGCCGGGCCGATGTGGCCATCGCCGGTGACTGTCGCCTGGTCATCGAGGAGCTGCTCGTCGCCTTGGGCGACCTGGGGCTACCTCACTCGGAGGCCACTGTCGGTCATCCCGGGGGGTCACCCTCGGACGCATCGCCGGGAGCCGCCTCGGTGCCCGGCACGCGGTCTGCCTCGTTCCCGCGGGAGCGGCTGGCACCGTGGCGGGCCCAGGTGAGCGAGTGGCAGCGCCAGTTCCCGCTGGGCTACGACCGCAATCCAACCGGGGGGGCGCTGAAGCCCCAATTCGTCCTCGAGCAGCTGCGTGACGCCACGCCCGACGACGCCATTGTGGCCTCGGGGGTGGGCCAGCACCAGATGTTCGCCTCCCAGTGGTGGCAGTTCGACTACCCCTATACCTGGGTCAACTCCGGGGGCCTGGGCACCATGGGCTTTGCCGTTCCCGCCGCCATCGGGGCCAAGGTCGGCCGACCCGACCGGATGGTGTGGGCGGTGGATGGCGACGGTTGCTTCCAGATGACGGCTCAGGAACTGGTGACGGCATCCTCGGAGCGGATCCCGGTCAAGATCGCCATCCTCAACAACGCCTATCTGGGCATGGTGCGTCAGTGGCAGGAGATGTTCTACGAGGAGCGGTACTCCGAGGTCTACCTGTCGCCCGACCTTCCCGACTACGTCGGTTGGGCCGAGTCGATGGGCTGTGTCGGGCTGCGGGTCGAGTCGCCCGGAGAGGTGGGACCGGCGATCGACAAGGCCAATGACATCGATGACCGCCCGGTGGTGATCGACTTCAGGACGGACGCCTTCGAGAAGGTGTACCCGATGGTTGCGGCCGGAGCTTCCAACGACGACATCGTGGTCGATCCGGCCCACGGACAAGGAGGGCGCTGATGTCTGCGTACGGAGTCGACAGAAAGCACCACATCCTGTCGGTGTTGGTGGAGAACAAGGCCGGTGTCCTCGCTCGGGTGGCCGGCCTGTTCTCCCGCCGCGGCTACAACATCTTCAGCCTGGCCGTGGCCCCCTCCGACGACGAGCGGCTCAGCCGGATCACCATCGTGGTCGACGTCGAGTCGGCCCCGCTGGAGCAGATCGTGAAGCAGCTCGACAAGCTGATCCCGGTGGTGGCCATCACCGAGCTCGACCCGGCCTTCTCCCGCGAGCGGGAGCTCCTGTTGGCCACAGTGTCGGTTGATACCCAGACCCGGGGGCAGGTCATCCAGCTGGTTGGCGTGTTCGAAGGGAAGATCGTCGACGTCGGATTCGACCGGCTGACCATCATGATGGCGGGCGCACCGTCCAAGGTCGACGATTTCGAGGAGCTGATCCGGGTCTACGGGATCGTGGAGCTCCAGCGGACCGGTCGCGTGGCATTGCCTATGCTCGACCGGTCGGAGGGCCGCTCGACCTCGACCGTCGGGGGTCGGGCCCTTGGTCTGGCAACATCTCATTCCCCAACATCCCATTCCGGAACATCCCACTCCGCAGCATCCGATCACACAGAGAAGGCAGGTTGAGCCCGATGGCCACGCTGTACTACGAGAAGGACGCCGATCCGAGCCTCATCGGAGGCCGAAAGGTGGCGATCATCGGCTACGGCTCCCAGGGCCACGCCCACGCCCTCAACTTGTCCGAGTCGGGTGTCGATGTGCGGGTTGGCCTGCGGGAGGGATCAGGGTCGAAGCAGAAGGCCGAAGAGGCGGGACTGCGAGTCCTCCCCATCGACCAGGCCGCGGCCGAGGCCGACGTGATCATGATCCTCCTGCCCGACACCGAGCAGGCTGCGGTGTACGAGGAGTCGATCGCCCCCAACCTGAAGCCCGGCGACGCCATCTTCTTCGCCCACGGCTTCAACATCCGCTTCGGGCTGATCACTGCGCCCGAGGGTGTCGACGTGGCCATGGTCGCCCCCAAGGGCCCGGGCCACCTGGTGCGACGGACCTACACCGAGGGCGGTGGGGTGCCGTCCCTGGTGGCGGTGGAGGCCGACCCTTCGGGCAAGGCCCACGCCCTGGCGCTGTCCTACGCCCATGGCATCGGGGCCACCCGGGCCGGAGTGCTCGACACCACCTTTGCCGAGGAGACCGAGACCGATCTCTTCGGTGAGCAGGTCGTGCTGTGCGGGGGCCTGACCGCGCTGGTGCAGGCCGGGTACGAGACCCTGGTCGGCGCCGGGTATCAGCCCGAGTCCGCCTACTTCGAGTGCCTGCACGAGCTGAAGCTCATCGTCGACCTCATGTACGAGCAGGGGATCAGCGGCATGCGCTATTCCATTTCGACCACGGCGGAGTACGGTGACCTGACCCGAGGCCCTCGGGTGATCAATCAGGCTGTGCGGGACGAGATGGGGAAGATCCTGGGCGAGATCCAGGACGGCTCCTTCGCCAAGGAGTGGGTGGCCGAGAACAAGAACGGGCTGCCCAATTTCACCAAGCTCCGCCAAGCCGGATTCGACCACCCCATCGAGAAGGTGGGTGAGGAGCTTCGAGGCATGATGCCGTTCATCAGTGCCGGCAAGGAGCGGATTCAGGACGTCTCGGGCGGCTGAGCGGGCCCGGGCCCCCGGAGGCAGGACCGGTCTCCAGAGGGCCCATCCTGGACCTCCTGGACCTCAAGGACCTGAAGTCAGTTGGTGTCGAGGGACGGGGCGGTGGTCGTGCAGACGCCGCCCCGTTCCCGCGTGCGGGTCCCTCCTGCTCTGGACCCCTCGGGACCCGGCTGCTAGGCCAGCGCTCCGACTACGTAGTTGATGCTGGCGCACAGCGAGGCCACGTCGTCGGGGTCGATGCCCGGGAACATGGCGATGCGAAGCTGATTGCGCCCCAACTTGCGGTACGGCTCGGTGTCGACGATGCCGTTGGCCCGAAGCACGGCGGCCACGGTCGCCGCATCGATCGAATCGGTCAGATCGATGGTCCCGATCACGTGGCTGCGGTCCTCTTCCCGCTCCACGAAGGGCCGGGCGAAGTCCGAGTTGTCGGCCCACGTGTAGAGGATCTCGGCCGACCGGTCACTCCGACCGGTGGAGAAGGTGAGGCCGCCGTTGTCGTTGAACCATTTCACTTGGTTGTCCAGGAGAAACAGCGTGGCCAACGCGGGGGTGTTGTAGGTCTGATCTAGCCGCGAGTTGTCCACGGCGACGTTCAAGTCCAGGGAGGCGGGAACCCAGCGGCCTGACGCTCCGATTCGGGCGATCCGATCGAGCGCGGCCGGGGACAAGAGGGCGATCCACAAACCACCGTCGGAGCCGAAGCACTTCTGGGGCGCGAAGTAGTAGGCGTCGAAGGCAGCGGGGTCGACTGGCAGCCCGCCGGCCCCAGAGGTGGCGTCCACGGCGACGAGGGCCCCACCGTCGGCCGGGTCGACCGCACCCTTCGGTCGGGCGATGGGCATCATCACCCCGGTCGACGTCTCGTTGTGGGTGAGGGCGTAAAGGTCCACGTCATCCCGGGCCACAGCGGTTGGATGGGTGCCGACCTCGGACTTGATGATCTCAGGGTCGCCCAGGTGCGGGGCGGCGGCTGCGGCGGCGGCGAACTTGGACGAGAACTCGCCGAAGCTCAGGTGCTGGCTCTTCTGCTCGATCAGCCCGAAGGTGGCGGCATCCCAGAAGCAGGTCGTGCCTCCGTTGCCCAGGACTACCTCGTAGCCGTCGGGCAGGGAGAACAGCTGGCGGAGGCCGGCTCTGATGCTGCCCACCACCGATTTGACCGGCTTCTGGCGGTGGCTGGTCCCGAGGAACCGGGGCGCGGCATCGGCCAGGGCGGAGACGGCGTCTTGGCGGACCTTGGAGGGGCCCGCTCCGAACCGGCCGTCGGTGGGTCGCAGGTGGTCGGGGATGGTGATGTCGGGGGTATCGGTCACGTATGCGATCATGGCAGCTATGGCCACGCAGACCGAAACCGGCCCGGGCGGCACCGCTCCCGAGCACCGGATCTCCAAGAGAATTGCTGCTGTTTCCCCCTCAGCCACGCTGGCCGTGGATGCCAAAGCCAAGGCCCTCCAGGCCCTGGGCGAGAACGTGATCGGCTTCGGCGCCGGCGAGCCGGACTTTCCCACGCCCGAGCACATCGTGGAGGCAGCGGTGGTGGCCTGCCGCGACCCCAAGACCCACAAGTACTCCCCGACCGGGGGCCTGCCCGCCCTGCGGGAGGCCCTGGTGGAGAAGACCCGCCGCGACTCGGGCCTGGAAGTCACGCCCTCCCAGGTCCTGGTGACCAACGGGGGCAAGCACGCCATCGCCAACGCCTTCGCCGTGCTGTGCGACCCCGGTGACGAGGTCCTGGTCCCTGCGCCCTATTGGACCACCTATCCCGAGTCCATAGCCCTGGCCGGCGGGGTTCCCGTGGTCATCCCCACGGACGAATCGAGCGAGTTCCGGGTCTCGGTGGCCGAGCTCGAGGCGGCCCGGACCGAGAAAACCAAGGTCTTGCTCTTCGTCTCACCGTCCAACCCCACCGGGTCGGTCTATCCGCGCCAGGAGATCGAGGCCATCGGGCAATGGGCCGTGGACCACCACATCTGGGTCGTCACCGACGAGATCTACGAGCACCTCACCTACGACGGGGTCGAGCACCATTCCATGCCCGTGGTCGTCCCCGAGCTGGTCGATCGCTGCATCGTGGTCAATGGCGTGGCCAAGACCTACGCCATGACCGGGTGGCGGGTGGGCTGGCTCATTGGTCCCACCGACGTGGTGACGGCTGCGACCAACCTCCAGTCCCATGAGACCTCCAACGTGGCCAACGTCTCCCAGCGGGCGGCGCTGGCCGCCGTGGCCGGCGACTTGACCGCGGCCGAGGCGATGCGGGAGGCCTTCGACCGCCGTCGGCGCACCATCCACACCATGCTGAACGAGATCGACGGGGTCTCCTGCATCGAGCCCAAGGGAGCCTTCTACGCCTTCCCCTCGGTGAAGGGGCTCTTGGGCCGCGAGATCCATGGGCGTCGCCCTGCTTCCAGTGCCGAGCTGGCTGAGCTGGCCATCGACGAGGCCAAGGTGGCGGTGGTCCCGGGCGAGGCGTTCGGCGCCCCGGGGTATTTCCGGATGTCGTACGCATTGGGTGACGAGAACCTGGTCGAAGGGGTCACCCGCCTGTCGAAGTTGTTCGGCGAAGCGAGCTAGGCCCTAGGGTCGAGCACGTCCACACGGGGTCACGTCGGCTCCTGGCCGGAAGTCTTGATCTGAAGTCTTGATCTGAAGGCCTGGTCAGAGAGTCCTGGTCTGTATACGCGCGCTGGGGACGTGCCTGAGAGGAAGGAACACCATGGGTAGGGTGCTCGTCACCGAGAAGTTGGCGCAACGAGGCCTCGATTTGCTGACCGAGGCCGGCTACGAGGTTGATGAACAGCTGGGCCTCTCGCCCGAGGAGCTGGTCTCTGCCGTGGTCGGGGCCGACGCCCTGATCATCCGCTCGGCAACGACGGTGACCGCCGAGGTCCTCACGGCAGGAACGGACTTGGTGGTGGTGGGTCGAGCCGGCATCGGGCTCGACAACGTCGATGTGACCGCGGCCACCGACCGCGGCGTCATGGTGGTGAACGCACCCCAATCGAACATCCTCTCCGCCGCCGAGCAGGCCATGGCCCTGTTGCTGGCCCAGGCCCGCAACATTCCCCAGGCCCATTCCGCTCTGGTGGCCGGCAAGTGGGAGCGCTCCAAGTGGACGGGCGTCGAGCTGCACGGCAAGACGTTGGGCGTGGTGGGACTCGGCCGGGTCGGGGCCCTGGTGGCCCAGCGGGCCATGGCCTTCGGCATGCACCTGGTGGCCTACGACCCCTTCATCTCGGCCGATCGGGCCAAGCACATGGGCGTGGAGCTCATGGGCATCGAAGAACTGGTGGCCGAGTCGGACTTCGTCACCATTCACCTGCCCAAGACACCCGAGACCCTCGGTCTCTTCGGTCGCGATCTGCTGGCCAAGGCCAAGCCCGGACTACGCATCATCAACACCGCCCGGGGCGGGATCGTCGATGAGGATGCCTTGGCTGATGCCATCAAGGATGGTCAGATCCAAGGGGCCGGCCTCGACGTGTTCGCCAAGGAGCCGACCACCGAGTCCCCGCTCTTCGACCTGCCGTCGGTGATCGTGGCCCCCCACCTGGGTGCGTCGACAGCCGAGGCGCAGGACAAGGCAGGCGTGACCATTGCCGAGCAGGTCATCTTGGCCCTCAATGGTGACTTCGTCCCCTATGCCGTCAATGTGTCGGCTACCGACGTATCCGAAACGGTTCGCCCCTTCATGGGCTTGGCCGAGCAGCTCGGACGGATCTTCTCGTGTCTCAACGACGGCCTGCCTGACACCCTCGACATCGAGTACCAGGGCGGTCTGGCCGGAGCCGGCACCGGAATTCTCACGCTCTCCATCCTCAAGGGGATCTTCGCCGCCGGGACCGAGGAGCCGGTGTCATATGTCAACGCCCCTCAGCTGGCCGCCGAGCGTGGCTTGGTCATCAGGGAGACCTCAACAGTCACGGCGCAGGACTACGTGAACCTCATTACCTTGCGGAGTAGCGATCACTCGGTTGCCGGGACGCTGACCGGCACCCGCAACGAGCCCCGCCTGGTCATGGTCGACGATCACACCGTTGAGGTTCCTCCCGCTCCCAACATGTTGGTCGTCCGGAATGATGATCGGGCCGGCATGATCGGGGTCGTAGGGACCATCATCGGCGAGGCCGACGTGTCCATCTCCTCGATGGCTGTGGGTCCCTCGGCTACCGGTCATACCGCGCTGATGGTGTTGACGACGGACCGGTTGGCTCCTGACGATGTCCTGAGCCGGCTCCGCGCTGCACCCGGGATCAGCGACGTGCATACCGTCCAATCCTGATCGGTCATCCGGGCTGAGCCCGGTTCGGCCCGGCGGCGGCCGCAAGCGGCCTTGCCGGCTCATTCCAGTCTGAACAGCTGATCGTCATCGCCACTGCCTGATTCGTCTCGGTGGCGTGGCGGTGGTTTCTCGGGTGGGAGCCACTGCCAGTCGGCGGGGCCGCCTTCGTGCCGGACGCCCTTGTGGTGGCGGAGGTAGTGGTGGTGATGGCACAAGCGGGGCAGATTCCAGAGGGCGGTCTCTCCGTCCTCGACCACGGGGATGATCCGATGGTCGATCTCCAATCCTTCTCTCACGTTGCATCCGGGGACGACACAGGTCTGGTCCCGTTCGATGAGA
>DASZLD010000088.1:0-75540 GCA_035552655.1 Acidimicrobiales bacterium | reverse complement strand
CCGAAGGCGTAGCTGGTTGACAGGGTGACTGCCGCCGCGCCGAGAACGCTGGCATCGAACAGGAGGATGGCAAACAGGGCGCCCAATGCGTGACTGTGGGTGGCGAGGAGGTGGGCAACGCCGGCAGCGTTGGTGAAGTGCCCAAAGGCGCTCGTGCCCCGGGCGGCGTAGTCGGCGGCGACCATGATGCAGACGGCACCGATCACCACCACGATTGAGCCCATCACAGTGTCGGCACGTTCGTAACTGATGAACCTCGGGGTGATTCGCTTGTCGACGATGTTGGACTGCTGGAAGAACAGCTGCCAGGGGGCAACCGTGGTGCCGACGATGGCGATGATGAGCAGGACGGCGGCTGAAGTGATGCCACCGTGAACGCCGGGTATGACGAAGTTGCGGCCGATGGTCCCCCATTGGGGTTGTGACAGGAAGAACATCGGGACCTGGACCAGGCTGATGGCGATGAAGACGAACATGGCCCGTTCCCATCTTCGAAAGCTTCCCGAGGCCATGATGGCCACGAGTGCCACGGCTGCCGTCGGCACGGCGATGTACTCCGAAATGCCGGCGTAGGAGGCAGCGAGCGAGATCCCGATGAACTCGGTGACGATGGTGAGGAAATTGAGGATGAACAAGTCGCCGACGCTGAACCAGCCCCAGCCCTTGCCGAATCGTTCGTTGATCAGTCGGGCATGACCGACTCCGGTGACTGCGCCGAGGCGGACGACCATCTCCTGGTTCACGATCAGGACCGGGATGAGCAAGAGCAGGACCCACAACAAGCTGGTGTGGTAGTTCTGCCCGGCCTGGGCGTACGTCGACACGCCGCCGGCGTCGTTGTCGCCCACCATGACGATGAGTCCGGGGCCGGCGATGGCGGCGAAGGTGAGGAGCCGTTTCCGCCAGCTGTGGCGTTCGCCGACGTCACCCACGGAGACTCGGCCGAGGGCTCCCTCGATATCCCCCAGGTGCGCTTCATCGAGCACGGCGGTGGCTGGAGCTTGGAGTTGGCGCCCGGTGCCTTTGTCCCGAGATGTCGAGTCAGGCGGACCGGGGGGACCCGCGGCCGGTGGTTGGGTTTCAGGGGCCGGTGGTTGGGTTTCAGGGGTGTTGACCCGGGGGGACGAATCGGCCGGACCTGGCGCGCCCGCGGCCGGGGCTTCGGGTTCGGGGGTCTTGTCCGGGCGTGACGAATCGGCCGCCCCGGTGGCACCCGTGGCGGCTGGTCGGTCCGTCATGGTTACCCCCGGGGCTCCGAGTGTTTGGTAGCTGTGCTGTCGAGTTCCGAATCAGTGTGCGCCGATTCGGGATGGGGCGGGGGTTCTCGACGCCGCCAGTCCTCGGGGATCGTCGCCTCGAGTATGTCGTCGACGGTGATCACGCCGAGCAGCTGGTTGTCGTCGTCGACGACGGGAACGGTCATGAGGTTGTAGTCGGCCATGAGGAGGGTCACGTCGACGACATCGGCGGCCGTCGTGACCCGTACCGGATTGTCGTCGACGACGTCGAGCAGTCGCGACTCGGGATCGGCCTGGAGCAGCCCGACCACGCTGACCGTCCCGAACAGCCGGTTCGCCGCGTCCACGGCGTGCATGGTGATGAGCGCCTCGGGCTGCACGTTCTCGGCGAGTCGGATGCGTCGCAAGGCTTCCTCGACCAGGGCGTCCTTGGGGGCGGTCAGGAAGTCGACGCCCATGATCCCCCCGGCGCTGGTGGCATTGAAGCCGAGGAGCGTCAGCACCTTGGTGCGTGTGCCCAGGGGGAGCAGGTCAAGTACCTTTTGTCGGCGCGCCTGAGGGAGCTCGGCGATGGCGTCGGCCGCGTCGTCGGCTCGCATGTGGGCGATGACGTCGGCCACCTCCGGATCGGTCTTGTCCCCGAACAGCCGGTTGGCAATGTCGGGGTCGAGCTCCTCGAATACGTCGGCCTCCAGCTCGGGGTCGGTGTGGACGACGTCGAGGATCTCCTCGCCTTCGGTGTGCGACGCGTCCTCGAGCAGGTCGGCAATCTGCGCCGGCTTGAGCTTGACCACCCGGCCGAAGCTGGCCCTGGCCCGGACGCTCGGCGTATGGCCGATGAGTGGCTCGAAGGCTTTCCAGTCCTGGCACGGATGGCCGGCGGCAGTCCGGATGAGGCCGAACAGCCGAGCGGGACGGCGGGTGTCCAGGCAGGACACCACCCACCCCTCGTCACTGGCTCGGAGCTCGACGTCCCAAGCCCTGACCAGCTCGGCATCAGCCACATCGATGAGCCGATGGCCCAGGATGTCCTCGCGCAGCAGGACTTCGCCGTCGCGGCGCTCGAATCCACGAAGGTCGACCTTGGACTTGGCCAGGGCGATGCGCTGTTCGCTCAACTCGGCCATCCGTTCGATCGGCACGAACACCCGTCGCCCGCCGACTTTGGCCACCAGTCCTGTCACCACGGGGTAGTCCTCTCCTCGCAAGCGGACGATGACATCATCGACCTTGCCAACGCCCTCGTCGGAAGGCGAGAACAGTGGATGACCCAACAACACGGACAGGTGCACATCGGCACTGTAACGAACTGGGTTGAAACTATTGGGCTGGGATGCCATCGAGTTGTCGATCCGGGTGTGGTTGCCGGCCAACCGGGAAGCCATTCGACCCGGTTGTCGACACGATCACGGTGCTGAGCGACGCTACCCCGTCAGAAGGCCCGGTAGGCACCCTCGCCAGGTGAACACTGCCGTCGGACGGTGAATATTCCGTGACTGGAACCGGCTGGGCCACGACCCTGGCGGGGACGAAGACCATCCAGGGCCTGGCCCGTCGGCCCGGCCCATCGGCTTGGTCACGTGCCGGGTGGTGGGAAGGTTCACCAGTTCCCGGTGGGCGAGACGGCCCTCGGCGGGGTCGGTTTCAGGCCCGGAAACTAGAACGCGTTTGCGCCGAAGGCCCTGGCCGGGGGAGGCTTTCCCCCCTATGAGCGCTGTCGACGGGCTTGCCCGTGCCTAAATTCGGTTTTCGACGGCGCTCGTCGGTTACCCAACGGTCAGTTCCCGACCGGATCGTCCCCGCTCCGCCCGCCCCGGGAGGGCTCCGGATCGCCTTCCTCGTCTACCGGGGAAATCCCCGCTGTGGCGGCCAAGGTGTCTACACCCGCCACCTGTCGCGGGAGCTGGTCAAGCTGGGCCACTCGGTCGAGGTGTTCGCCGGCCAACCGTGGCCGGAAGTGGACGAGGGCGTGGGCTTCACGCCGGTGCCCAGCCTCGACCTCTATCGGGAGCCCGACCCCTTCCGGATCCCGTGGCCGAAGGAGTTCACCAGCTCCATCGACGCCTTGGAGTTCGGGGTCATGTGTACGGCGGGGTTCCCCGAGCCGTGGACGTTCAGCCTCCGGGCCCGACGACTGCTGGCCCAGCGCCGGGACGACTTCGACCTGGTCCACGACAACCAGTGCATGGGGAACGGCATGATCGGGATGCTGGAGGACGGCTGGCCACTGGTGACGACGCTCCACCACCCCATCACCGTCGACCGACAGTTGGCTCTGAGCCATTCCACCAATCCCTGGCAGCGGGTCACCACCCGCCGCTGGTTCGGTTTTCTGCGCATGCAGGTCCGGGTCTCGCGGGAGCTCCCGCGCATCATCACGGTGTCCGAGTCGTCCAAGACCGACATCGCCGCCCAGATGGGGGTGGAGTCGTCCCGCATGACCGTGGTGCCCGTGGGGGTGGACCACACCGTGTTCCGGCCGCAAGCCGATGTGAAGCCGATCCCCGGTCGCCTGATGGTCACCTCGTCTTCCGACGTGCCCATGAAGGGCCTGGTGCCCCTGCTCGAAGCGGTGGCCAAGCTGCGCACCGAACGAGACATCGAGCTGGTGGTGATCGGCAGCCCGCGCCCCGACGGCCGCGTGGCACGCGCCATCGACCGGCTCGACCTCGCCCCGATCGTCCGCTGCGTGACCGGCATCAGCGACGAGGAGCTGGCCCGGAACTACGGGCAGGCTGAGGTGGCGGTGGTGCCGTCGTTGTACGAGGGGTTCTCGCTCCCGGCCATCGAGGCCATGGCTTGCGGCGTCCCGGTGGTGGCCACCACTGGTGGTGCGCTGCCCGAGGTGGTCGGTACCGACGGCGAGACCGGCCTGCTGGTGCCGCCGAACGATCCCGGCGCCCTGGCCGCCGCCATCGGTCGCCTGCTCGATGACCCCGACCTGCGCACCATGTTGGGTGACGCTGGACGGCAACGGGTGCTCGGCCGTTTCACCTGGGAGGTCACCGCCCGGGGCACTGTCGAGCAGTACCGGGCGCTCATGGCCGAGAACACCGACGCCGTCCCGGCTGAGCCCACCATGGCCGCGGCAACGGTGGTTGGTGACTCCACCGTGCCCGCGGCAACGGCGGTTGGTGACTCCACCGGCCCGACGGAGACGGTGGCATGCTGACCGTCGATTACGGAAAGCTGGGTGTCGATCCGGGGGACCGCGTCCTCGACCTGGGTTGTGGGTTCGGACGCCATGCCTATCAAGCGGCTCGTCTCGGAGCCGAGGTGGTGGCCTTCGACGCCGGCGCCGACGAAGTGCGCCAGGTCCAGGACACGTTCGGTGCCATGTACGAGGCGGGCGAGCTGGATGCCGAGACGGCCAGGGTCGGTGCCGTGCGGGGCGATGCGCTACTGCTCCCCTTCGAAGACGGTGCGTTCGACCGGGTCATCGCCTCCGAGGTGCTGGAGCACATCCCCGCCGACCACGTGGCCATGGCCGAGCTGGCCCGGGTCCTCCGTCCCGGTGGCTCGATGGCGATCACCGTTCCTCGCTGCGGCCCCGAGTTCGTGAACTGGGCCCTGTCCGACGAGTACCACAACGTGCCCGGCGGCCATGTGCGCATCTACCGCTACCGCGAGCTGGTGGCCCGCTTGGAGCGCACCGGGCTCACCGTCATGGGCAGCCACCACGCCCACGGGCTGCATGCCCCCTATTGGTGGCTCCGGTGTCTGGTCGGCCCGACCAAAGACGATCACCCCGCCGTGGCCGCCTATCACCGCCTCTTGGTCTGGGACATCGTCAAGGCACCCAAGCTGACCCGCTATACCGAGCGGGTGCTCAACCCGCTGGTGGGCAAGAGCCTGGTCGTCTACCTGTTGAAGCCCACAGTGGCGGCACGGGTCACGGCGGTCTCCACCCCGCCGACCGAGGTCCAATCGGCCGAGGACGGGGAGCGCGCCTTGGCCGGAGCGGGCGCACCGGCATGAGGGTCATCCCTGAGGTCCCCGGCATCCTCACCTCCAGGCAAGTCCTGGCCACGGCCCAGTCGATCGCAGGGTTGCAGCGTCCCGACGGGATGATCCCGTGGTTCCCGGGCGGCCACTGCGATCCCTGGAACCACGTTGAGGCGGCCATGGCCCTGACCGCGGTGGGGCTCGATGCCGAGGCCGACCGCGCCTACCAGTGGCTGGTGGACACCCAGCTTCCCGACGGGAGCTGGTTCAACTACTACCTGACCAGCGGCATCGAGGACCCCCGGCTCGACACCAACGTCTGCGCCTACCTCGCGACGGGCGCCTGGCACCGCTTCATCTCCACCGGGGCTGTCGACGGCCTGCAGTCGCTGTGGCCGGCGGTGGAAGCCGGTATCGACTTCGTGCTGCGCTGGCAACGAGGGGACGGTTCGATCTGCTGGTCCCTCGACCCGTCCGGGTACCTGGAGAACTACGCCCTTCTGACCGGCTCGTCCTCGATCTACCACAGTCTCCGCTGCGCCATCGCCTGCGCCGAGGAGCTGGGACACGAGCGACCGGACTGGGAGTGGGCCGCCGGCCGCCTGGCTCACGCCGTGGCCTACGAGCCCTCGTCGGCCTTCGCCCCGAAAGAAGAGTTCGCCATGGACTGGTATTACCCGGTCCTGTCCGGGGCCATGACCGGGCAGGCCGCACGAGACCGGATCGATGGCGGCTGGTCGACGTTCGTCCTGGAGGGATTCGGGGTGCGTTGCGTCTCGACCGGCGAATGGGTGACCGCGGCGGAGACGGCCGAATGCGTGCTGGCCCTCGACGCCATCGGCATGGACGACGTCGCCCTCACCCTGCTCGAGTGGGTGCAGGGATTGCGCACCGAGGACGGCTCCTACTGGACAGGCATGGTCTATCCCGATGAGGCCACCTTCCCGCCCCTGGAGCGCTCCACGTACACCGCCGGCGCCATGGTGCTGGCCGCCGACGCTCTCAGCCACACCACGCCGGCATCAGGGCTGTTCCGGGGCGAGGGTCTTCCCACCCACCTGGACCTCACCGAACCGGCCCCGGAGGCCCCCACCGAGCCGGCATTCCCCCGGGGAGGCTCGGGCACAGCCCGATAGGGCCCGCCATCAGCCGGCGGGCTCGACCCTCGTCAGCACTCGCAACGAACCACACTCGCTCTCCTCGGTGAACGCGCCGGAATCGAGCGCGTAGCGCCAGAGGTCGTAAGGGGGCCGCCCGCCGTCGGCCGGGTCGGGGAACACGTCGTGAATGGCCAGGAGACCGCCCACCCGCACGTGGGGCGACCAACCGTGGTAGTCGGCCCACGCGGGCTCGTCGCCGTGGCCCCCGTCGATGAAACAGAAATCCAGCGGGGTCGTCCAGCGACCGGCCACCACCGGGGAATCGCCGACCAGGCCCACGACGGTGCGCTCCAGCTCGGCCCCACCGACGTTCCGCCGCCAGTGGGGCAGGGTGTCGATGCGCCCGGTGTCGGGGTCGATCAAGCCGGGATCGTGGTGCTCCCAGCCCGGTTGGTTCTCCTCGGAGCCGTGGTGGTGGTCCAGGCTGAACAGGACGGCTCCGGTGTCCTCGGCCGCAGCTCCCAGGTAGACGGTCGACTTGCCACACCAGGCGCCCACCTCGACGAATGTCGCCGAGCGAGCAGCGCGCCCTGCGCGCAGCGCGGCCGCAAAGAGCGCTTCGCCCTCATCGTCGGGCATGAATCCCTCCGCCGCCCGGGCCAGGGCGAGGAGCTGCTGGCGCCGCTCGGTACTCCCGGTGTCCCAGGTGCCGGGGGTGGCTTCAGTCTGACCGGAGTGCATGCCCTCAGCCTCCCACGAGGGAGACCAGGGTGAAGACGGCGAACCCGTGCACCGGTCAGGTGGCGGCCACGTCGGCCAACATCTCGGCCAGCCCTGTCCCGATTCGCTGGCCGAAGGCCACGTTGACGTCGAGGCGCTCGAGGATCTGTTCGACCGTCTTCCCCCCGGCCGGCAGGGGGTGGGACTGCACGAAGGCCGCCACCGCTTCGGCCTGCTCGGGGGACCGGCAGAGGGTTCGGACGCCGTCGAGCATGCGGGGAAGGATGTTGGCCGGGAACCGCTCGACCAGCGAGTCCCACTCGGTGGTGATGCGCTCCCACGATGCCGGACCGGTCTCCCGGTTGGCGACCAGCAGCTGCAGCACGAAGGGCGCGTTCTGAGTGCGGACCTCGGTCGTGGCCAGGTCATAGGTCCGTTGGGCCAGCTCGGGCTGGTCGAAGGCAGACAGGGCGTAGAGGTAGCGGTTCTCCTCCTGGGGGTTGGTCGGCTTGCGGTACCGCTGCAGGTAGACCTCGTACTGGGCCGTGCCGCCGGTGGTGGCCACGATCTCGAGCACAGCCGATTCCGTGTCGGGGTGGAGGGCGCTGGCCCTATCGCCACCGGAGCGGGCGGCCTCGAAGCGACGGGAGGCCTCGTTCCGGATGGCCTGGTCGGTCCCGATGGTGCCCAGGGTGCGGAGCACCGAGGCGCGCAGGGACGGCGTCCGTTCCCCATCGTCGGCCTTCGGGTCCCAGCCCACTTGTTCGGCGACCGGTCCCAGGAGGGCGCGCACAGCCGCTTGGAGCAGGGGACGGTCGGCGTCGGGAACGACCCGGTCGAGCAGGCCGAGGGCGCCGATCACCACCGACCAGACACTCGGGTCGCGCTCGCCCGAGTCGCGGAGAGCCCGCGCCAGTCGGAGCACGTTGGTGACCGGCGCCTGGCCGGCCAGGGCCGCAGCCCAGGAGTCAGAGACCATGTTGTAACGCTCGAGCGGTTCGAGCTCGGGGAGGATGGCGCTCAGCCGCTCCACCACCGCGGTGGGGTAGGCCACCCGGTAGAAACCGGAGCCACCGGCATTCACCAGCGGGTCGGTGGCTCGCAGAGAGGATGCCGGCGCGCCTCCCTCACCCACCAGGACGGGCACGGGCTCGCCACCGGTTCCCGACAGCGACCGGACCAGGGCGGGGATCTGCCACGAGGACCCGATGGCCCCTCCCGGCTCCCCCCGATAGGAGAACGGCTCCTGGGAGAGTGACTCGTCCTCGGCCAGACGGACCAACGGGTAGCCGCCCTGGTAGATCCACGTATCCATGATCTCCCGTACTGGCTGGCCGCTCGAGCGCTCGAGGGCATCCCACAGATCGGCGGTCTCGGTGTTGGAGTGGCTATGGGTGGTCAAGTAGTCGCGGATCCCGTCCCGGAAGGTCTCCGCCCCCAGGTACTGCTCCAGCATTCTGAGCACGCTGCCGCCCTTTTGGTAGGTCAGGACGTCGAACATGCCCTGGGCCTCCTCGGGCCGACCCACGGCGAACTCGACCGGTCTGGTGGCGTGCAGGCCGTCGACGGCCATGGCCGCCTCGCGCTCGACCCCGAAGCTGACCCACCGCTGCCATTCCGGGCGGAAGGCGTCGACCGCCAGGACCTCCATGAAGGTGGCGAAGGCCTCGTTGAGCCAGATGCCGTTCCACCACTTCATGGTGACCAGGTCACCGAACCACATGTGGGCGATCTCATGGCAGACCACGTCGGCTACCCGCTCGAGCTCGACCCGGGCCGCCTGGGCCGGATCGACCAGGAGGACCGACTCGCGGAAGGTCACGCAGCCCAGGTTCTCCATGGCCCCGAAGGCGAAGTCGGGGATGGCCACCAGGTCGAGCTTGTCGGCCGGGTAGGGAATGCCGAAGTAGTCGGTGAAAAAGCGCAGGGCATGGGCGCCGACCTCGAGCGCGTAGGGGGCCAGGTTTGCCTTCCCCGGCGGATGGACGATCCGCAGGGGGACGCCGTCGACGTCGACCGGATCGGTGGCCTCGAGGGGGCCGACGATGAAGGCCACCAGGTAGGTGGACATGGGCATGGTGGGGGCGAAGCGGATCCGACGGGCCGGGGCCGACCCGGCGCCCGGCTCGGGAGTCTCTTCGACGATGGGGCCGTTGGAGTAGGCACCCAGACCCTCCTCGACGACCAGGGTCACCTCGAACACGGCCTTGCGGTCGGGCTCGTCCCAGCAGGGGAAGGCTCGACGGGCGTCGGTTGCTTCCATCTGGGTGGTGGCGATCAGCTGCTCGTTGCCGTCATCGTCGGTAAACGTGCTCCGGTAGAACCCGTGCAGCTTGTCGTTCAGGATGCCGGTGAAGGACAGCTGGAGGGTGGCCGGACCCGGGGGGAGGGGCTCGGGAAAGGTGAGGGTGACCCGCTCCTCCTCGGCGTCGAGGGTGGTCGAGGAGGGCTCGAGGGCGGCCGCTCCGCCGCCGCCGCCGGTCGGGGTGAGCGTGGCCGACTCGATGGTGAGCTCGGCGGCGTTCAGGACGATGTCGGTGACCGGCTCGGCCACGGTGACGTCGATGGACACCTCACCGGTGAAGGCGGCGCCGGACAGGTCGGGGACGAGGGTGAGGCGGTACCGGCTGGGCACCACGGTGTAGGGAAGGCGGTACGTGGTCGGATCGTCGTCGGTGGGAGCGCTCATCTCCGGCAGGCTACCGTCGCACCGTGCAGAACGACCACGAAGCCGTACCCGTCGACATCCAACAGCGCCCCCGCCCGGCCACCGAGCTCGATGTCGTTGCCATCGGCAACGCCCTCGTCGACGTGCTGGCATCGGCCGCCGACCAAGACCTGGAGCAGCTGGGGCTGGTGAAGGGGACGATGGCCATCGTGGATCTGGAGCGGTCCGAGGCCATCCACGCCACCATGAAGTCGACCGTCGAGGCATCGGGGGGATCGGCGGCCAACACCGTCGCCGGGCTGGCCGCGTTGGGAGGCCGGGCTGCGTTCTTGGGCCGGGTGGCCGACGACGAGCTCGGTCGAACGTTCACCCACGACATCCGCTCCATAGGTGTGGCCTTCGAGCCGCGGCCCACGCCGGCCGTCGTGGGCCAGAGCGTGACCGGGCACTGCTTGGTGCTGGTGACCGAGGACGCCGAACGGACAATGGCGACCTACCTCGGGGTGGCGTCGGACTTCGCTTCCGTGGACCTCCATGCCGGGCAGCTGTCGTCCACCCAGGTGGCCTACTTCGAGGGCTACCTGTGGGAACAGGATGCGGCCAAGACGGCCATGCGGGAGGGAATGGACCTGGCTCACGCCAACAACGCGGCAGTGGCGCTCACCCTGTCGGACCCATTTTGCGTACAGAACCACCAAGAGGAGTTCTTGGAGCTGCTGAACGGCGACGTCGAGATCCTGTTTGCCAACGAAGAGGAGATCATGCTGCTGTTCGGGGCCACGGACTTCGACGCAGCCGTGTCCGCCGTGGAGGAGACCGGCGTCCTCGCCGCACTGACCAGGGGTGCGGCTGGTTCTGTGGTCGTCACGGCCAGTGGCCCCGTGGCCGTGCCCGCGGCAGCGGTGGAGAAGGTAGTGGACACGACCGGGGCCGGGGACCTGTTCGCCGCCGGCTTTCTCTACGGGATGACCAACGGACTCGAGCCCGAGGAGAGCGCCAAGCTGGGCAGCGTGTGCGCGGCCGAAGTGATCGCCCATGTGGGGGCCCGTCCCCAGGCCGACCTGCGGGCACTGGCCGTGGCTGCCGGGTTGTTCCAGTAGCTGAGCCCTGACGAAACCGCTGGCGGTGCCGAATCCGTAGCTCGAGGGCAGACCGCGGGCTCGAACGTGCTCAGGACGGGTCGGCGGGCTCCGGGGGACGGAAGGCGAAGGGCAGGTCGCCGAGGCGCACCAACACCGAGGCCACCGATCGACCCAGAGGGGCCAGCGCTTGGGCCAGTTCGGCCGGGTGCTCGAGGATCGTCTCGTCCAAGGGGCATGCGCCCTCGTAGCTGACTTCGACCGCGCATTCCGGTCCGCGCCGGTCGCCGTTGAACACCTGTTCGACGGTCGGTGCGCTTCTGGTCAGCGGATCGCCCCCCAGGACGGACAGGTCGGCCGGGAGGGCGCCGAGCAACGGGTCGAGCTTGGGGATGGCGTCGAGATTCTGGGCCCGGAACGCGATCTCGACCAGCACCTCAGGCAGTTCCTCGGGCTCCTCGCCGATGGACCAGCTGCGGAAGGCCGTCTGGCTCCAGGTGGGCCAGTCCAGGCTGGTGTCCACGCGAATCCGGGCCGGGCGCTGTTCCCCGGGGAGGCTGTAGGAGGTCTCGAAGCTGACATCGCCGAGGAACACGTCGACTTGGAACCGTTCCTCGACCGCCTGGCGCTGGAGCAGGGCGGACTCGAAGGACTCCTTGAGCGAGGTCACGAGCTGAATGAATATGTGGTCAAGCATTGCCCGGCAGAGGCTACCGTTCTTCTGTGCACGTCCTCGTGAGCCCGGTTCGGGTGACCGCATTGCGCCTTCAGCCGCAGGCCGGCCGATGACGGCACCATCGGGGCCCTGGCTCGATCGTCGGATCATCGCCTATGCCCATCAGGGAGGGGCATGGGAGGCACCGTCGTCCACCCTGTATGCCATCGACAATGCGCTGGCCGCCGGGGCCACCGCCATCGAGTTGGACGTCCACGCCACCGCCGACCACCACCTGGTCGTGAGTCACGATCCCACCGTGGATCGGACGACCGAAGGAGCCGGTGAGATCGCGTCGATGACGCTGAGCGAGATCCGCAAGCTCGACAACTCCTACTGGTGGGTGCCCGGCTCGGACGTCGATCACGACCAAGCCGCTGATGCCTATCCGTTCCGAGGTCGGGCCCCCGATGATGCCGATTTCGGCATCGCCACGTTGGAAGAAGTGCTCGAGCGGTTTCCCGGGGTGATCCTCAACCTCGACATCAAGCGCACGGCGCCCACGGTGACGCCCTATGAGGAGGCGCTGGCGGTGGTACTCCGGCGTTTCGGGCGACGCGACGATGTCATCGTGGCGTCGTTTCTCGATGCCGCCACCGACGCCTTCTCGGCTTATGCCCCCGAGATCCCCACATCGGCTGGCACGCAGTCGGTGGCTGCCTTCTACCAGGCTGTGGCGGCCGGCGAGCCCCCTGTTGCCCTACGCCACGTGGCCCTGCAGGTACCTCGGCGGGTGGGCGAGCTCGAGATCGTCAACGAGGCGTTCATCGCTGCTGCCCACCGTGCCGGCATGGCCGTCCACGTCTGGACCATTGATGACGAGCGAGCGATGCGGGAGCTCGTCGACCTCGGAGTTGACGGGATCATCTCCGACCTGCCCACAGCGCTCGACACGGTGCTCTCTGAGAACAAGGTCAAGTGGCTGCCGTCCGAGGCAGCCGTCTGATCCGAGCGGCCTGACTCAACGGGTCGGCGCGCAGCGGGGAAGCACTCGAGACCACTCGGATCGGCCGGAGACCGACCAGATCGACAAAGACCGGTCGTATCGCTCGAGACCGAAGGCTCGAGCGTGCGGCGCTGGGGCTCAGCCCCGGCCGCAGTTCGGCTTCTTGCCGTGGTTGGCCTTCTTCTTGGCCCGGATCTTGCGCTTGTTGGTTCGTTTCGACATAGCTCGGCAATGCTACTCGACTAGGTTGCCCCCAGTGGACCGTCTCGGCCGATGACCTGGTTGCTCAGAGGTGGTGACGTGCTGGCCGCAGCGGACGTCGTCCGCTCGCGCTTCCCTCTGAGCCAGGGTTTGCAGGGCAAGGACAGCTATGAGGGCGCCCTGGTGCTCGAACAGGCCAGGGCGGTGCACACCTTCGGTATGCGGTTCCCCGTCGACGTAGCCTTCTGCGATCAGGACCTCGTTGTGGTGCGCGTGGCTCGGATGCGACCGTGGCGGGTGGGCCGGCCGTGCTCCCGGGCCCGGTTGGTGATCGAAGGGAAAGCGGGGTCGTTCGAGCGCTGGGGCCTGGCCGTGGGCGACACCGTGGAGCTGCGATGAGCGAGGTGGAGCTCCAGTGAGCGAGGTGACCAGGGGGAGCCAAGGGAGCGAGCGGGAGGGGATGGGCAGCATCGTCCTGGTGGCCACCCCGATAGGGAACCTGGGCGACCTCTCGCCCCGGGCGGTGGAGACGTTGGCCGGGGCTCAGGTCATCTACTGCGAGGACACCCGCCACTCCCGCAAGCTGCTGACCCACGCCGGGATCATCAGCCCGACCCTTCGATCCCTGCACGAGCACAACGAGGACGACCGCATCGACCAGGTCCTCAGGGAAGTGGCTGCCGGATCGACGGTGGCAGTGATCAGCGATGCGGGCATGCCTGGGATCTCGGACCCGGGCAGCCGGCTGGTTGCAGCTGCAGCTGAGGCCGGGGCGACCGTATCGGTGGTGCCCGGACCGTCGTCGGTGATTGCAGCCCTGGTGGTCAGCGGCCTGCCCACCGATCGCTTCTGTTTCGAGGGGTTCCTGCCCCGGTCCGGTCGCGATCGCCGCCGCCGGTTGGAGCAGCTGGCCGGCGAGGAGCGGACGACTGTGCTCTTCGAGGCCCCAGGCCGGGTGGCGGGGACGCTGGAAGATTTGGCCGAGTCCTGCGGTGGGAACCGACGGGTGGCGGTGGCCCGGGAGCTGACCAAGCTCCATGAGGAGATCTGGCGGGGCAGCCTCGAGGAGGCACGGACGTGGGCCAGCGCGGCGACCGTGCGAGGCGAGGTGGTGCTGGTGCTGGAGGGAGCACCTCCCATGGCGCCACCGGTGGTGGAGGACGCCGAGGTGCTGTCGGCCATCGCCACCCAACTGGCCGCCGGTGAACGAACGCGAGGGGCGGTGGATGCGGTGGCCGCCCAGCTCGGGATTCCACGCCGGCGGGTCTATGACCTGGCCCTGGCCTCGAAGGGCGCCACTACCGACCCCGACGAGCGGAATGCACAGCCCGGTGACAGGGTTGAGTGAGAAAGAGGCAGGGTCACGATAAGGGACCTCTGCTGTCGAACGAGTGGATCGAGAGGGACCCGTGATGTTCGGACGGTCGCAGATGGACACGACTCAAGCGCCGGCAATCGAGCCTGAGGACGTTCCCGAGGGTCTGGCCCTGGCCGCATTCGCCGCCGGATGCTTCTGGGGGGTGGAGGAGTTCTTCCTGGCCGTGCCGGGCGTGGTCGATGCCATCTCCGGTTACGAGGGCGGGTTCGTGGCCAATCCCAGCTACGAGCAGGTGTGCTCGGGGAGCACCGGCCACGCTGAGGCGGTGCTGGTCACCTTCGACCCGGCCGTGGTGACCTATGCCGAGCTGCTCGAGGCCTTCTGGCGGCACCACAACCCCACCACCCTCAACCGGCAGGGCCCGGACCGGGGCACGCAGTACCGCTCGGCGGTGTTCACCTACAACCAGGAGCAGGAGCTCCAGGCCAAGGAGTCGATCGAGCAGTTCCAGGACCGGTTCAAGCGCCCCATTGTCACCGAGGTGGTTCCTGCGACCACCTTCTGGCCGGCCGAGGCCTACCACCAGCGCTATGCCGAGCGCACCGGCAGGGGCGGTTGCCACGTCGCCAACTGGTGAGCCGATGGACCAACGGTCGGCCGGAACGGATCCGGTCGGTACGCTACCGGCGGTGCCCCGCTTTTACGTCACGACCCCGATCTACTACGTCAACGATGCCCCGCACGTCGGCCACGCCTATACGACGGTCAACGCCGACGCGTTGGCCCGGTGGCACCGACTGGCCGGCGACGACGTCTTCTTCCTGACGGGAACAGACGAGCACGGCCAGAAAGTGGCCCGGGCGGCCGAGGAGCACGGGGTCACCCCGCAGGAGTGGACCGACGAGCTCTCCACCCGGTTCGCCTCGTCCTGGGCCGAGCTGAACATCAGCAACGACGATTTCATCCGCACCACCGAGCCCCGGCACCACCGGACCGTGCAGCGCTTCCTCCAGCAGATCTACGACAACGGTTGGATCGTCAAGGACACCTACAGCGGGCTCTACTGCGTCTCCTGCGAGCAGTACTACTCCGAGGCCGAGCTGCTGGACGGCATGTTGTGCCCGGTCCATCGCACCCCGGTGGAGGTCCTGGAGGAGGACAACTACTTCTTCCGGCTGAGCGCCTTCGAGGACCGTCTCATCGAGTGGTACGAGAAGCAGCCCGACGCCGTCATCCCCGAGGCCAAGCGCAACGAGGCCCTGAGCTTCATCAAGGGCGGGCTCCACGACATCTCCATTACCCGCACCTCGATCAGCTGGGGAGTTCCGGTTCCCTGGGACGGCGACCACGTGTTCTACGTCTGGTACGACGCGCTGGTGAACTACCTGACCGCCATCGGGTACGGCGAGGACGAGGAGCGCTTCGCGGCCTGGTGGCCCGCGGTCCATCACCTCATCGGCAAGGAGATCATCCGCTTCCACTGCGTGTGGTGGCCGGCCATGTGCATGGCTGCCGGGATCGAGCCGCCGGCCCAGGTACAGGTGCACGGCTGGTTGCTGGTCGGCGGGGAGAAGATGTCCAAGTCGAGCCTGAACCAGATCGCCCCCGGGGATCTGGTGGCCGACTACGGGGTGGACGCCGTGCGCTACCACCTGTTGCGGGACACGCCGCTGGGCTCCGACGGGGACTTCTCGGCCGAGGGAATCACTGCTCGCTACAACGCCGACCTGGCCAACAATCTCGGCAACCTGGTGGCCCGCGTGGCCACGGTGATCGGCAGCAAGTGCAACGGCATCGGACCGGCGCCCGACGACAACAGCCGGCTGGCCGCCGTGACCGTGGCCGGAGCAGCCGATGCCATCGACGCCTGGAACGACTCCCTGCCCCACCTGGCCCTGGAGGCCACCTGGCGCCTGATCCGCGAGACCAACGCCGAGCTGGAGACGGCCGAGCCGTGGAAGGCCGAGCCGGGACCGGAGGTCGATGCCGTCCTGGGCAGCGCCCTCGAGGTGCTCCGGATCGTGGCCCTTCTCATCACACCGGCCATGCCCACCGCGGCCGACGAAATATGGCGTCGGATCGGTCTGAGCGGCAGCCCCGCGGAGGGCCGGCTTCCCGAGGACGCTTCCTGGGGCCGGTATCCCGGAGGTCTCCCGGTGGAGAAGGGCGAGCCGCTGTTCCCGCGGCGGAAGGCATGATCGGCCCGCCGTGACCGACGCCGTCCTCGAGTGGTTCGATTCCCACTGCCACCTCCAAGACGAGTTCCTGGAGACCGGCTCGGGCGATGGGTCACCGGAGAGCAATCCTGGCCCCACCGGCATGCATGCCACCGCCCTGAACGGGGCGCTGGCTCGAGCCTCTGAGGCCGGCGTGACCCGGCTGGTCTGTGTGGGAACCGGCGCTACTTCCTCGACGGAGGCGGTGGCTCTGGCTCGGAGCTTCCGCGAGGGGGGCTCGGTGGCTCGAGCCGAGGGCATCCAGGCGTGGGCCACGGTGGGGCTGCATCCCCACGACGCCTCCGACGGCGTCGATGCCGCCGCGGCCGTGCTCGACGGCGCGCTGCACGCCGATGCCCAGGGACCATCGGTGGTGGTAGCAGTGGGGGAGTGCGGCCTCGACTACCACTACGACCACTCGCCCAGAGACGTACAGCGGGACGCGTTCGCCGCCCAGGTCGAACTGGCTCATCGCCACGGTCTGGCCCTCGTCATCCACACCCGGGAGGCCTGGGACGACACGTTCGACGTGCTGGCCGCGGCCGGTGTGCCGGAGCGGACGGTCTTCCACTGTTTCACCGGCGGGCCGACCGAGGCCCGCCGGTGCCTGGACATCGGGGCATCCCTCTCCTTCAGCGGGATCGTGACGTTCAAGAGCGCAGGGGACGTCCGGGAGGCAGCCGAGCTGTGCCCGCTGGACCGGTTGTTGGTGGAGACCGATTCGCCGTTCCTGGCCCCGGTTCCCCATCGGGGTTCGGTCAACGAGCCGGCCCGGGTTCCCGTGGTCGGCGCGGCGGTGGCCGTGGCCAAGGGACTATCGGCTGAAGTAGTGGCCGAATCATCGACCCGAAGTGCTCGGGCCATGTTCAACATTTGATGGTCTTGTGACCCACGGTCCGGCGGACATCCGACAGCTCCTGGCCGACAACGACCTCCATCCCAGCCGGGCCCTGGGGCAGAACTTCGTGGCCGATGCCAACACGGTGCGTCGGATCGTCCGGCTGGCCGAGGTGCAGCGCGGACAACCGGTCGTCGAGATCGGGGCGGGACTGGGCTCGCTCACCCTGGCCCTGGCCGAGGCGGGGGCGGAGGTGACGGCGGTCGAGATCGACCGTCACGTGGTCCCGGTGCTGCGCCAGCAGGTGGAGCCGCACGGCGTCCGGGTGGTCGAGGCCGATGCGCTTCGGCTCGACTGGCCCGAGCTGCTCGGTGAGGGCCCCGAGCCATGGGCCCTGGTGGCCAACCTTCCCTACAATGTGGCCACCCCCCTGGTGATCCGGATACTGGAAGAGGCGCCACAGGTCGGCTCGCTCCTGGTCATGGTGCAGCGGGAGGTGGGGGAGCGCATGGCCGCCGGAGCCGGTGACGAGGCCTACGGGGCCGTGTCGGTGAAGATCGCCTACTGGGCCAGGGCCACCGTCGTCGGGCGGGTCCCCCCGTCGGTGTTCGTGCCCAGACCCCGGGTCGAGTCGGTGCTGGTGCGCCTGGTCCGGCGGTCCGATGCCCCCTGGAGGCCCGGGGACCCGTCCTACGATCGGCTGTTCGCCGTGGTGCGAGGAGGCTTCGCCCACCGCCGTAAGATGCTTCGCCGCTCCCTCTCTGACCTGGTGGATCCCGGGATCTTCGAGGAGGCCGGTATCGACCCGACGGCCCGGGCCGAGGAGCTGACGCTCGAGGAGTGGGGGAGGTTGGCGGGAGTGAGCACACCATGACCGGAGCCGAACCGGGAGCGACGTCCAAGCATGCCGACTCGGTGGAGGTGTGGGCCCCGGCCAAGCTCACCCTGTCCTTGCGGGTCACCGGCGTCCGCCCGGACGGGTATCACGAGCTCGATGCCGAGATGGTGGCGCTCGACCTCCATGACAACCTGGTCATCGAGCCGGGCACCGGGCTGACCGTTCAGGCCGAGCTCCCTGCCCCCGCCGGGCGGGGGGAGGTACCTTCCGGGCCGGACAACCTGGTGGCCAAGGCCCTGACCGCCGTCGGTCGAGAGGCACGGGTCGGATTGATCAAGCGGATCCCGCCGGGGGCCGGCCTGGGGGGAGGCTCCTCCGATGCCGCTGCCGTGCTGCGGTGGGCCGGCTGTAGCGACCTCGACCTGGCCGCCCGGCTGGGCGCCGACGTGCCCTTCTGTGTGGTGGGGGGTCGCGCCTCGGTGCGAGGGATCGGCGAGTCGGTGATGCCGCTGCCCTACCAGGAACGGCGTTTCCTGTTGCTCCTTCCTCCGTTCGGAGTCAACACGGCAGCCGTCTATCGCGCCTGGGACGAGTTGAGCGGGAACGCACGAGCGGGGGACGGCCCAGCAGGTACCAATGACCTGGAGGCGGCGGCCCTGGTCGTCGAGCCCCGGCTGGCTGCCTGGCGCGACCGGTTTGCCGAGGTCAGTGGAGCACGACCCTTGCTGGCCGGAAGCGGGTCCACGTGGTTCCTCGAGGGGACCCCAGAAGAATTGGGCACCGAAGGGCAGGCGTTTCTGAACGTGGGCGCGGCCAAGGGAGCCTTGGTAGCGGTCAGAACAGTCCGAGCGGACTACAGCCCATCAGACGACACTCGAGGATGACCAGGGAACCATCCCCTGATCACGGCGCTACTTGCCGGCGGCCCGTCGCTGCCAGCGTGTGGCCTTCAACATCTTCTTGTGCTTCTTCTTGCGCATGCGCTTGCGGCGCTTTTTAATCAACGATCCCATGTCGAGCGGCAGACTAGCCGCCAACAGGGCCTCTGCGCCATGTGGGGGTGCTCAGTCGGCGTCCACGGGGACGTCGGTGACCTGGATCTCGGGCAGGGAAAATCGGAATATTGCCCCACCGCCGGGGGCATGTCCGGCGATGACCGAACCACCCTCTTCCCTGGCCACTTGGGCCACGATGGCCAGGCCCAGACCGGAACCCGGACGCCCCCGAGCGGCCGGGGCGCGGTAGAAGCGGTCGAAGATGTGGACGAGGTCATCGTCGCTGACACCAGGCCCGTGATCGCGCACCACCACTGTCCCGGCGATGCACGACACCTCGACCACGCCGCCGTCCGGGCTCCACTTCAGGGCGTTGTCCAACAGGTTGCCGATGGCCCGTTCCAGGCGGTTTCTCGATCCGGACACCAGGCTGGACTGGATGGTGAGGGCGAAGGTCACGTTGCGACTCCGACCGTGGGTGGTGGCCACCGACACGGCGTCGGCCACCACGCTGTCAAGGCTGACAATGCCCGAGGTCAGGGCGGGGACCTCGCCCCGAGCCAGCTCGGAGAGGTCGCCGACCAGACTGGTCAGCTCATCCAGCTGGGTGAGGACGTCCCCGATCAACACCTCGCGTTCCTCGGGAGCCAGTTCGTCGAGCCGCCGGGCCACTTCCATGTTGGTCTTGAGGCTGGTGAGCGGCGTGCGCAACTCGTGGGAGGCGTCGAGCACCAGTTGGCGCTGGGCATCGCGGGAGAAGTCCAGCGCGGCCAGGAGCCGATTGAAGGCCCGCCGCAGTCGACCGAGCTCGTCGGGGCCACCGGCATCCAGACGCTGGGAGACGTCAGTTGACTCGGCCAGCTCTTCCACTGCCTCGGTCAGGCTGTAGAGCGGCACCAACGCGGTGCGGCCCACCAGCAAGCCCAACAGGACGGCGAGGGTGACGCCCACGGCAGCGATGATCCACAGGTCGAGGGCGAGGCTGCGGAGCTCCTTGTTCACCCCGGTCAGGGGGGCGGTGATCTGCAGCGCCCCGCGGTCGATAAGAGCCGGTTCCCCATCGGAAGTTCGGTAGCTGATTGGGTTGGCTATCGGGAACACGATCTCACGAGCATCGACGCCGTGCACCGTGACGTTGGTGAAGTAACCCGTTCGCAGCCCAGAGGCCACCGCCCGAACATCGGATGTGACGGGAAGGGCCACCGACCCAGTTCCGGTGGCTCCGTTGGGCGGGACCACCTGGATGCACTGCCCCAAGGTGGTGGTACATCCGTTTCTGATGGGGTTGGCTAGTGCGGTCTGGGCCTGCTGGGTCAGCGTGTCGTCGATGGACCCGATCAGCGAGTTGTTGGACACGACGTAGGCGGACACCGAGGCCAGCACCACGGCAATGACCACCGCGGTGGTGGCCGCCATGACCAGGCGGGCCCGAAAGGTCACTGTTCGCGCAGCACGTAGCCGACGCCCCGAGCCGTGTGGATCAGCCGGGGTTCGCCGCCCTCTTCTGTCTTCCTGCGGAGGTAGCCGACGTAGACGGCCAACGAGTTGGTCCCCGAGTCGAATGAGTAGCCCCACACCCGGTCGAGGATGACCTCCCGGGTAAGGACCTGCCGGGGATGGCGCAGTAGGAGCTCCAGTAGATCGAACTCGATGCGGGTGAGGGTGAACTCCCGGTCCCCGCGGCGGGCTTCCCTACTGCCTGGGTCGAGGGAGAGATCAGCGAAGCGAAGGATCTCACCGGAGTCATCATGGCGGCGCCGGAGCAGGGCGCGCAGACGGGCCAGCAGCTCAGCCAGAGCAAACGGCTTGACCAGATAGTCATCGGCCCCGGCGTCGAGTCCGTGGACCCGGTCGTTGATGGCGTCTCGGGCCGTGAGCATCAGCACCGGGGTGTCGTCGCCGGCCGCTCGGATCCGTCGACACACCTCGAGCCCGTCCAGCGTGGGCAGCTGGATGTCCAGGACCACCGCGTCGGGCGGCCTGATGGCGATCTCCTCCAGGGCCTCGGGCCCGTCGCCGACCACCGCCACCTCGTATCCCTCGAGCCGCAATGCCCGGTTGAGCGCGCCGCTGACCGACGGGTCGTCGTCGACCACGAGGATCTTCATCGGAGGACCATCGAGATCTGCTCGGTGACCTGCGAGGGAGTACGTTGCATCGCTGGCGGAGCCTACCTGGGCAGGGCCATCGTTCCGTGGCAGCCGGCCAGGTCGGAGGAATCGGAACGTCAGACCGTTCGCCTAGCCTATGGTCCTGACGCGGGCACCAGCAGTGTTGCCAGCGGGTCCTTCCGGGGTAGTTCAATCGGCAGAACGTCGGCCTTTGGAGCCGGATGTTGGAGGTTCGAGCCCTCCCCCCGGAGCCACTCCCCCTGGAGCTGGACTGTCTGACCGGCGCATACGTGGCGGGCGAGCCGCTGTTGCTGTCTGTCGCACCCCCGTTGCTTTGCGGATTTCTGCGGCCGTGCAGAGCACGGACCTCGGCCCCGTCGTCGCTTGCAACTCAGTGTCGGGCATGAGCTCGCCGAGGCTGCTTGCTTGGTCACCGAGGACCCGGCACATCCCGTGTCGCTCCAGGCCCCCACTCGTATGTGAGACTTGGCGTGGGTGGAGCAATGAGCCCCTCCGACCATGACACTGGGGAAGTAATGGCAACCATAAAGCAGATCCGCACTGCGGCGACGGCGTCGATCTTCGCTTTTGTGTCGCTCGGCATGGTCGTGACTGTCACTGGCGAGGCCGTCGCTTCGGCAGCGACAGAATCAAAGCCGAGCACGATCAAAGGGACGCTTGGCGATTTCCAAGGCGGAGGGGGGACGGCGTTTTGCCATCAGGGCCAGTACATACAGAGAGGCGCCAACCAGTCAGTTCCAAAGACCAAGGAAATCGTGCAGACACCGATTTTCGGACCCAAATTCGTCGCCTGGGCCACTGAACCCAATGAAATAGGGTCGCGAGCAGTTACGTCGTTTCTCATAAGTTTTTTCAACTTCGCCGTCTTCGGCGGCGAACAGCGGGAGTGGTCGGTGACCTATTGGTGCACTACGGATAAAGCTAACGCGTGGCTTGTATTCGGCATTAAGTAGCGACCACCGCGTTGGCGGCCCCACCATCCATGCCAGCAACGCTACCGACGTCGGTGCGATAACTCTCGATTCGGCCAGGGTGGGGCTGGAGTCACCGTCACGTAGTCCGGTGCTTCGATGGGTCGTCGACCAGGTAGAAGATCATCAGGACGACCAGGGAGGCAGCCACGATGCCGACCGACTCGAACATGGCGTAGTAGTCGAGGAAGGTCCCGACCGGCGGTGCCCCCGGTGCTGCCGTCCGGAGGGCGACGAGGGCGAAGACCATGGCGCTCAGCCAGGCCAGCAGCCGCGTCTCCATCGGCCGCCGTCGGCGCACGACCATGTAGGTGATGCAGGCGGCCAGGATGGCCAGGGCCCAGTAGATCGCCATCATGGCCAGGGTCCACCCACGACTGACCAGCGAGCGGCTGACGTTCAGGTTCACGGTGAGGGAGCCGTTGGGCTCCCGCTTCGATGTGGCGGTCACGATGGTGCCGGCGGCGACACTGGAACCTTCGATCCTGATCGGCAGGACGGTGCGCTTGGTGGCCTCGGCCAGGCTGGTGTCGGTCCCGGCCAGCGCCACCAGCTCGATGGTCACCCGATAGGAGTCGAACGGGTAGTCCGAGACGGCACCTCGCTGGAAGGCCAGGAATGCCGTTCGCTCCTGGTCGATCTGTTTCGGTCGAACCACGAGAGTCGGTATCGACCCAACCGAGTTGAACACCGTCGCCCCCTCCGCGGGCATCGCCTCGCCTGGGACGGCGATCAACCGTGCCTGGATACCCCCTCCCGCCGCGGCCAACGAGTCCACCGTCAACAGCATCTCGACGGCCGGCTTCTGGCCACTGGTCGTCGATGACGCCACCGCGAAGTTGGACCGCTGGGTGGTCGAACCGCCCCGAGGGATGGTGAGGGCGATGAGCGCGGCGACGGCGAGAAAGAGGACGAGTGCGACGGCGCCCACGGCCCATGGCCGCTTGGACCTCGCGCTCGCCTCGTCCGCCTCGTTCGCGCTCGCCTCGGTCTCTGCCACTACCACCCCTTTGGCCGCGAGCCGTTCGGCGAGCTGCCCAGTTCAAGGCAGGCAAATTACCAGGTGGGCTCCTGTTCCACCCATCTGGTCGTGCCCGACCCATCGGGTCGACTGGCGGGGCACCAGCGGACTTCCACGTCGCTGGCCTGGGAACTCCTGAAGTACGGTTCGTTCGGGCAGGCTCATGTTCGAGCTCCGGGCACGCTTTCTGCCGACGTTCGAGGGGAGGGCACCATGACGGGGTTGGGCACACAGAAAGCACCGCCGCCGTCCGCCATGGTGCACGACCTGTCGGCGACGAGCGGTGAGCGAAGGGGCGCCGGAAAGGCTGCCCGTGACCGGGCTCGCCGGGTCGAGCTCGGGCAGTGGCGGGAGGACGAGCGCGGGCACGACGCCCTGCAGACGATCCTGGCCCAGAACGAGATCCGGGTCCCCGAGCTCGTTCCCATCCGCCACCAGCGCATGGCCGCATCGCCGTGGAACTACTACCGGGGGGCGGCGGCGGTGATGGCCGCGGATCTCGCGTCCAAACCCGACAGCGGGCTCACGGTGCAGCTCTGCGGAGATGCCCACGTCCTCAACTTCGGGCTGTGGGCGACCCCCGAGCGGAACCTCATGTTCGATCTACGCGACTTCGACGAGACCCTGCCCGGTCCGTTCGAGTGGGACGTCAAGCGTCTCGCAGCCAGCCTCGTGGTCCTGGCGCGCGAGAACGGGCTCAAGCAGAGGAGAGCCGATGACGCAGTCGCCGCTGCCGTCGAGGCCTACCGGCAGCGCATACGGCGGTACGCGCGCATGCCCGAGCTCGACATCTGGTACGACGGCATCCATGTCGACAGTCTGATCGGCTACTACGAGCCGGCTGATCGCGGCCAGATCTCGGTCCACATCGAGAAGCAGAAAAAGAAGCGCACGAGCCGCGGCGCCTTCGCCAAGCTCGCGGCCATGACCCATGGGCGCCCGCGAATCACCGAGGACCCGCCGCTGCGGGTGGCGATCGATGACGACGAGCAAGACGACCTGGTCGACCACCTCCTGGCCGACTACCGCCTGACCCTGCAGGAGGACAGACGGAGCCTGTTCGACCGGTTCACACCGGTTGACGCCGTACGCCAGGTGGTGGGGGTGGGCAGCGTCGGGATGCGGGTCTATCTGGTCCTCTTCGAGGGGCGGACTGGTGCGGACCCGCTGTTCTTACAGGTCAAGCAAGCCGGTCCCTCGGTGTACGAGGCCCATGCCCGACCCAGCCGGCACGACCATCACGGAGCCCGAGTGATCAACGGGAAGCGAAAGGTCCAGAGCGCCACCGACATCTTCGTCGGTTGGGGATCGCTGCACGGGAGGGACTACTACGTCCGACAGTTCCGAGACATGAAGATCATACCGACCACCACGTTTGTCGCTCCTCGCCTGGCCGAGTTCGCCACCGCCTGCGGGGAGACGCTCGCCCGGTCCCATGCCCGCACCGGCGACCCGATGGCCATCGACAGTTATATCGGAAAGGGCCCGAAGTTCGTCGAGGCGACAAGGCAATTCGCTGGCCTCTACGCCGATCAGAACACGCGAGACCACGCCCAGCTCGTCGAGGCCATCGCAGCCGGAAGGGTCGAGAGCCTGCCCGGCTGAGCTTCCGCCGGCGATTGGGCCCGCCGAGTCCGAGTGCCCAACCCACAACTAGCGCCCATCGGTGCTCTGTCCAAGCACCGAGAGGATCTCGTCCCCCCATCGCTCGAGTTTCATGGGGCCGATCCCCTTGCACTTAGCCAGCGCAGCCAGCGACGTGGGGGCGGCCTCGATGATGCCCTCCAGGTGCCGGTCGCTGAGGATGACGTAGGGCGGCATCCCTGCCTCCCGGGCTTTCTCGGTGCGCCAGGCCCGTAGGTCGGCGCTGGCCGCGGTGGCCTCGACCGGCTCGTAACGGTCACTGCGACCGCCCTTCTTGGCGCCGGCGACCGCAGAGCCCCCGGTGGAGTCGGCCCGCCCTGACCGCGTCGGCCGATTGATCGGCTCGTGCGGCCTGCTCCCATCCAGCTCGCCCAAGAAGAACGACGGCGATGCCGCATCGGCCAGCACCACGGTCTGCACCTTGCTCCGGGTGAGGGCCACGTGGAACACCCGCCGTTCGCCCTCGACGTCCTCGGCCAGTCGGTGGGGGAACAGGTCGGACGAGGCTCCGAAGATGATGACCCGATCCCACTCGCGCCCCTTGATGCGGTGCACGGTGGAAAGGAGGATGGCGGGACCTTCGGCCTGCGGTCGTTCGAGCACACCGCGCAGCCACGTGGCGAAGCTGGCGACCTCCGGATGGAAGGCGGCGACCGATTCGAGAGCCTGGAGGTCGTCGTTGTGGGTGGATCGATCGGGCTCGTCGCGGGAGGCGTCGAGCACGTCCATGGTGTCGCCCAGCCCGAGCTCCACCCGGATGGCCCGCAAGGCCTCCGCCGTGGGTTTGGTGCAGGCGACGGCCACCCGCTCGACGTCGTCGGCGTAGGCCTCCAGCTTGGGGACGTCCCGACCCGAGAGGCTTCCGGCCAGGCGCCGGATCTCGTCGACCGATGTGTGGGAACGTTTGGTCAGCATCGAGACCACGTTGGGAGCAATGCCGCGCGAAGGGCGACGGACGGTGTCCTCGATGTCCCGGCGACCGATGCGCTCGGGGTTCACCCCCATGCGCAGGTAGGCGAAGGCGGTGCGGACGCCGGTGCGGCCCAGCACCCGGGCCGTCAGCGTCGACTGGCAGGGAACGCCTGCTTCGCTCAGCGCCACCTGGATCGGGAGCAGGGCCGAGTTCACCCTGGTCAGCACGGCCATGTCCACCAGTTCGCCCCCGGCGCCCCGCCAGTCCGAGATGATGCCGGCGGCCACCGAGGCCAGTTGCTCACCGGGAGCCTGCCGCACGATCAGGCCTTGGTCATCGGGGGAACGATCCGGTGCGGCCCGGATGGTCTTGACCACCCGTTCCCGGTTGTAGGAGAGCAGATGGGCTGCGGCGCCGACCACGACCGGGTCACACCGGTAGTTCACTTCCAGGGCGTGGTGGGCGGCGCCGGGGAAGTAGCGGTCGTAGTGGATCAGGTACTCGGGGGTGGCGCCCGAGTAGCCGTAGAGGACCTGATCGTCGTCACCCACGCCGAAGCAGTCGAAGCCGGGCGCGTTCAACAGCCGGATGAGCAGGAGGTGGGCCGGGTTCAGGTCCTGGAACTCGTCGACCAAGAGGTAGCGGCAGCCCTCTTGGGCTCGGTCCCGGATGGCCGGGTCGGTCAACAGGATCTCGATGGCCCGGTAGATCTGCTCGTCGAAGTCGACGGCCTGAGCGGCGATGAGTGCATCTCGGTAGCGGTCGAATCCATCGGCCACCCCGGCGGCGTCGGGGAAGGTCTCCTCGGCCTGGTCCGGGTCGATCAGCCCCAGCCGGATGGCGGAGAGCGCTTCGAGATAGGGGACCACGGTGTCGGTGTTGGCCCGGTGCCTGATCTCGAACACCGACCCCACCAGGTCCCGAGCCCCTGCTTCGTCGAGGACCTTGAGCCGACCGCGCTTCTCGGATTGGTTGCAGATGGACAGCCCGATGCTGTTGAGCGTGCGGATGTCCGGGCCCCCCGGAGCCATGATGTCTGCGCACCGGTCCCGCAGCTCGTCGGCCGCCTTGGCGTTGTAGGCCAGGACGGTCACGGCGGCAGGATCGACGCCTCGGTCAGCAATGAGGTGGCGGAGCCGCTCGGTGAGGACGCGGGTCTTGCCCGATCCGGCTGGAGCAATGATCCGGGCCGGCCCCGAGCCGTGGATCACGGCGGCCAGCTGGTCTGGCGCCAACGCGCTGGCCGACGTGACACCCGGCGTCTCGGCACCGGGATCGGCATGGCGGGCAAAGCGCAGCACGCCGGCCTCGGCGTTCCACCGATGGATCACCTTGGATCCTGACCTCAGCTGAGGAGGATGGGATGGGCCGCCGTCGATGAACACCGGGGTGCCGTCATCCAATGTGATGTCGCCGTCGTCACCCAGGGTCACCCCCGCTTCGGCAAAGCGCCGGGCGGCCTTTCGCCCGTGCCACCAGATCACCTCGCTGCCCCGGGCGTCGTAGGCGTTGGCCCACACCAGGAACTGAAGGCGCTCGAGCTCGAGCTCGAAGGCCGGCGTCAAGGCGTACGGCGGCTTGTCACAGCGTTGGCGGGCCCGGAGCTGGTCGGTCTCGACATCGAGCTCGATGACGACCGGGCGCCGATCGGCCCAGGCGGCGTGCAGCGAATCGACTGTGGGGCCTGGCTCCTCCAGCGAGGCCTGTCCGACCACAATCCGAGGTGCTCGGGCCCAGGGCTCAGGGGCAGGGTCGCCAGCCGACACCACGACACTGCGGCCGAGCTCGGACGGGCCGGGAGGGATCGAGGGCACCGAAGGAATCTACCGACCCGGTGTGTCAGCCATGGCGTTTCCCGGCCCCGGGACACCTCGACGGGGTGGTGCCGCCCGAACTGCCGGCCGGGCGTCGGGTACCATGCGGCCCGACCGGCCCGCATTCGTCGGTTCCCCAGGCCCGGTTCCATCGAGGAGAATCCATGAGGCCACCGCGACGGCTGTGGCGAACAGTGCCCATTGCGGTGGCCATCGGAGTCGGCTTCCTGGTGGGCGGTGCATGGCCATCTGGGCGTGCCGATGCCGCTCCCACGGCACCCGCTTTCTATCTGGATGTCGGCGGATCTGCCTCCGTGGGTTTCCAGCCCACGGAGGCGAGCCCCCAGGGCCAACCGACCGACTCGGGTTACGCAAACGATCTGGTCAACGAGGAGCGGTCCATCTGGCCCACGCTCCAGCTCCAAGAGGTCGGTTGCCCCGGGGCGACTACGGCCACCATGCTCGAAGGGGGCGGCCACTGTGCCTACCCGGACGGGACCCAGCTGGCCGCGGCCGTCGACTTCCTCCGGGACCATCCCACCACCGTGCTGGTGACCGTCGACCTCGGCTTCAACAACCTGCGATCCTGCATCAGGGCTGGACAGATCGACCAGCCCTGCGTGGACCAGTCCATCTCGCTGGTCGAGCAACAACTGCCCGTGATCCTGTCTGCCCTGCGCGCCGCCGGCAGCCCCGGACTGCGGATCGTCGGGATCGGCCACTATGACCCCTACCTCGGGAGCTATCTCAGAGGTCCGACGGGACGGGTGCTGGCACCCGAGAGCCTCGACGCCATCTCCGGCCTCGACCAGGCCCTTCGTTCGATCTATGCCGCCAGCGGGATCCCCATGGCCGACGTGGCCGGGTCGTTCGACACCGCGAGCACCAATCCGACGATGATGAGCGGTGTGGGCATGGTCCCGCGCGACGTAGCCCGGATCTGCACCCTGACCTGGATGTGCGCGGCAAAGCCCTTCGGACCGAACCAGCACCCCAACGATGACGGCTACCGGGTGATGAGCCAGGCGATCGTGGCCGCCCTGGCCGGGGGATAGGCCCCCAAGACGGGGGCCCGAAACGTCCCTGTCTCGATGCCAACGTCGTGAGCCATCCGTTGTTAGCGCGAGGCCAGGTCCACCTCGAGCGGGCTACCACCCTCCTCTTCAGGTACGTCGAGCGGACTGTCGCCTGCCTCTTCGGGTAACCGGGTCCCTTCCGCCTCCGCTGCTGCCGGGGATCCGGCCGCCCCGGGGTCGACGGTCCTTTGGCCGGGCCATAACGAGCCCCAGGTTGCCCGGGAGCGACCGGTCAACACCTTGGACCATGGGGTGCGGGCCAGCACCGCCGTGAGGCCGATACAGGCCACGAACACCACGGCCACGGTGATGATGGCGACGAGGGGCCAGGGCAGCACGCCGTTGAGGTTCCGCCATCCCAGCCAGCCCAGCAGGGTGATGAAGATCATCTGGGCCAGATAGATGCCATAGGCGTTGTCCGAGCCCGACTGGACCATGGACCGGAGCCGGTGAGAACGCCGTCGGCCGACGAGGGCCACGCCCACCAGGTAGATGCAAGCGATGGCGCCGATGTTGAACGGGATGACGATGGGTTGGAACGGGTCCGAGCTCGAGCCCAACCATCCCACCACGTTGTCGGCCGACAGGTAGTACCAGGCTTCGGCGACCGCCGCACTGGCCAGCGTGAACAGGATGATGAGGCGAACGTGGCGGCACAACCAGGCGTGCACTTCGTTGAGGTGGAAGGCGACCACCATGCCGGCGAGCAAATAGAACTGGTACGAGGTGATCTCACGGCTGGCCCAGAACCCCCGCATGTTGGGCGGGAGCACGTTCCAGTGCATCATGCTGACCATGAGGACCTGGATGGCGCCGCTGACGGCCAACAGGGCACGGTGATGTCCGGCGGTACGCCGCACGAGCAGTAGCAAGAGCGGGAACAGCACGTAGAACTGGGCCACGACGATCAGGTAGTAGAGCTGGTAATAGCCGGTGACGAACAGGTAGCCGAGATGACCCAGCGAGGTCATGGGGTTCTGGTAGGTGCTGGGCAGCAAGAAGAGGAAGTAGATGACCGTCCAGCACAGGTAGGGCACGCCCACCGACATGAAGCGGCGCTGCCAGTAGCTCCGATCGACGCGCTTGGACTGGCGATAGCTGTAGGTGAGCATGCACGCCGACACGAACAAGAAGGCCTCGCGGGTGACGTGGAGCAACATCAACGATGCCCCGGCGGCCACGGTGGCCGCCACCGGGGCGAAGGCCAGCAACGTGTGGGTACCGATCACACCGGCTTGTTTGACCGGCCGCATGGCGTCGATATGGTCGAGCCGCTTGCGGGTGCCGCTCGACCCCGTCGGCGCAGTCGTGCCCGACGGGCTCAGCCCCTCGAGCCCGGCATCGACGTCGATGGTGTCGACTGTCGCCGTCATCGGCAGCTGAGGCTGAACAGGGTTGGCGGTCTCTGGTGGCGGAGGGCCCGCCGTTGCACCTTTCCGGTGGCTCCTGCCGGCAGCTGGGCGACGACGTGGAGGGCGACCGGCCGCTGGCTGCGCACCAACGTGGCCTCCAGATGCTTGGCCACCCGGCGGGTGACGTGTTCGACGGTGTCGGCGTTGGAGGGATCGACACTGTCCTGCAACACCAGGAAGGCAACGGGCACCTGACCGAGTACGGCATCGTCCTCGGCTACCACCACCGCAGCCATGAGGTCGGGGTCGACCAGGATGGCTTCTTCGATGTCCCTCGGGTAGACCTTCTCGCCCCCTCGGTTGATCACGTCGTCGGTGCGCCCCACCAGGAAGAGATAGCCGTCTGCATCCAGGGTGCCCAGGTCTCCTGTCCTCAGCCAGCCGTCGGCGGTGAATCGGTCGCGGTGGCCGTTGTCGCCGTAGGCGGTGATGATCGACGGTCCTCGGATCTCGACGTGGCCCGGGGAGGCAGGTTTGCTCAGGGATCCTCCGACGCCGTCGTCCACCACCGTCCCGGACTCGTGAGCCGTTGACCCTGTTTCGCCGGCCACGGGTCCCGTTTCGCCGGCCGTGATCCGCAACTCGACGCCGATGGGCAACCCGACGGAGCCGGGCTTTCGTGCCCCCACCAGCGGGTTGGCCGTGATCTGGCTGGCCGCCTCGGTCATGCCGTAGGTCTCGAGCACCGGGATGCCCGTGTTGGCTTCGAACCGGAACAGGGTGGCTGTGGGCAGCGGGGCCGATGCCGAACGGATGAATCGGATCCGAGCGGGAACGGCTTCGTCCGGATCGGGATCGGCCAGATGGGACACGATGGCTGGGACGGCGTTGATCCAGGTCACGTTGTGGCGTTCCATCAAGGACCAGAACCCGGTCCGGTGGAAGCGGTCGTCGAGCACCAGGCTGGCCCCGGCCACCAGGGTGGCGAGCAACCCGACCACCTCGGCATTGATGTGGAACAGGGGAAGCGGGTTGAACCCGCGGTCGCTGGGGGAGAGGCGGTGATGGGCGGCGACGGCGCGGGCGGTGTGGAGCAGTCGGCCCTGGTAGACGGGGATCACCTTGGGAGCCCCGGTCGTTCCCGACGAGGACAGGACGGCGCCCCCCATCCCGGCCGGGCTCGGGGTTCCCTCCTCGAGGACGTGATCGATGGCGAGCGGTGCACGGCGCCGGTCGCCATCGGCATCGGCCCAGTCGAGCTCGGAGGTGCCCTGGGGCCCGCCATCGGAGACCATGAGGGCGATCTCGAGACGGGAGATGGCCGCGGCGATGCCATCGGGTGAGCTGGTCGGGTCGAGAGGTGCCACCCATCGGCCCGAGGCCATGATGGCCAAGAAGTGCACGGCGAACTCGAGCGGGTCGGTGATGGCGATGCCCACGGTGGCGTCGGCGGCCACACCTCGGTCCTCCAACAGGGCCATCCGGGACGACACTCTGTGTTCGAGGTCGCAGAACGAGATCTGCCTCGATCCCCTGGCCTCGGTGAGATAGGCGGTATGACCAGAAACAGCGGACCGGGACCGGATCAGCCCGGCGATGGCGTTCTCGGGTCCGGTCGGGATCGGCTGCCGGTGCAATTGGGTGTCGATGGGGGTGTCGGAGCCAACGTGGGTGTCGACGTGGGTGATGGTCACGTCAGTACATCATTCGCGGATCGGTGTAGTGCTTGAACTCGACGAGGTTGTCGGAGGGGTCGCGGACAACGAAGGTCTGGTGCACCTCGGGCTTCCCGTCGAATCGGGTGGCCACGTCCCGGAAGACGGGAACCTGTCGCTGGATGCACAGCTGGTGGACGGTGTCGAAGTCCTCGCCTTTTCGGAAGGTCACTCCGAAATGCCGCGGGTAGAGGTCCAGCTCGCCGCCGGCGTCCGCCGGCCGGGCCGTTAGGTGGCACACGACCTGGTCGCCGAAGAAGTCGAGGGTGATGCGGTCCTGGTAGCGCCGGGCCAGCTTGCACCCCAGCAGCTGGACATAGAACTGCTCGGCTTCGGCCAGGTCGTAGGCCGGTATGGCCAGGTGGAAGGCGTCCCCGCTCTCCCTCACGCCGCCCCGCTGTCGAAACAGGTCAAGGTGTCGGCCCGGAGCCCGAGCCGAATGGTCTCGAGCCCCAAGATGGCGGTGGCGGCCACATTGCCCAGGTTGACGTCCGATCCCACCCGCTTGACGAAGTAGTTCTGGAGTTCGGTCGACGGGGCCTCGAACAGGAGATCCTGGCGGCGGAGGCCACTGGCCAGCAGCTCCTCGATGAGGCCGAAGCGCAGCTGCCCGTCGGGGCGGCAGATGCCCGACTTGCCGCTCTCGCGAGCTTCCAGGGTCACCAGGCAGGACCCGGCGTCGAGGTCCTCGTGGGTGCACTCGATCCACAGGCTCGGGGGCAGGTTCTCCGACCGCTCGGCGTCCTTGAAGCCGACCTCGGAGATCACCTGGAAGTCATCGGCGAGCTTCCTGATGTACCCGGCCTTCTCCGAGTTGCTCAGATCGATCGTCCCGTTGGACACCTCGACGAACCGGCACGAGTACCGGTGACACAGCTCACGGAAGTCGTCGAGCCGATCTTGGAGCACGTACTTCTCGAACAGGGTCCCTCCGAAGTAGTAGTCCACGCCGGCGGCGGTCAGGACGTCGATCTTTCGCTGCAGGTCGTTGGTGACGATGGCCGTGCCCCACCCGAACTTCACGAAGTCGAGATATTCGGCCCCACTGTCGACGACGTCTTCGAAGTACCGGGTGGGCAGGCCTCCGTCGACCATCATGGTGAGACCGGCCGACCTCGGCTTTGCTTCCCGTCGGGGTAGTTGGAGGGTTGTCGAGTTCATGCTGATCCCTTCGTTCGTACATTGCTCGGATGGACGCTCGGCCGCAGGTCGCCGATCGAGGATGGACCGCGGTCTGCGTCATGACTCGGCACCCGGACCCGCCACAGGCTTCCGTTGGGGACCGTGTCCCAGGTCATGTCGTGCACCGAGCGTCCGGCGCAGTAGGCCCGGATCATCCGAACCGTGCCGCCGTGGGCCACGACCAAGGTGTCGGCGCCGTCGGGGTGGGGCCGGTGCTGGAGCCAGTCGACGAAGCCGGCGGCCCGTCGGTACAGGTCCTCCAGCGATTCGCCTCCCACCGGCCGCGCCCCGGTGTCGACCACCCGGTCGCCGTCGATGCCGCTGTCCTCGGGCGTGAGCGAGCTCACCGGCGAGCCTTCGACAACGCCCAGACCTCGTTCCCGCAGTGCGGTATGGGGCTGGGCCGGGAGCCCGAGGGACTGGGCCAGGATCTCGGCCGTCTCCTTGGCTCGACGCAGGTCGCTGGTGTGGACGGCATCGATGGTGCGGCCGCCCAGTCGGTGGGTGAGGAGCTGTGCTTGGCGCCGACCCTGTCGGGTCAGGACGGCATCGTCAGCGTGTCCTTGGACCAGTCCGAGCACGTTCCAGGTGCTCTCTCCGTGTCTCACCAACCAGATCGTCTGGTCCTTGGAGTTCTTGGTCACGATATCCACTATGCCCAGGGCCTCTGTGGGCAACCTGAGAGCTCACCGTGAACAACCTGAATTCTTGTGAAGAATCAAATAAGACTGGTCCAGTGTCAGCGCGGGTTGCGGCTCCGGCTTCGCAGCCGACCCCGGACGTGCCCGTCCAGGATGACCTTCCGCAACCGGACGTTGGCCGGGGTGACCTCGACGCACTCGTCGTCGGCGATGAACTCCAGGGCCTGTTCCAGCGAGAGCAGCAACGGGGGCGTGAGGCGGATGGCCTCGTCGGCGGAGGCCGAGCGCACGTTGGTCTGCTTCTTCTCCTTGGTCGGGTTGACGTCCATCTCCTCGTCCCTGGCGTTCTCGCCGATGACCATGCCCTCATAGACCTCGGTGGCCGGTCCGACCAGCAGGATGCCGCGCTCTTGCAGGCTCATCAGCGTGTAACCGGTGGTGCTGCCCCGGCGGTCGGCCACCATCGAGCCGTTGCGCTTGGTCTTGAGATCGCCGTGCCAGGGCTCCCAGCCATCGAAGACATGGTGGAGCATGCCCGTGCCCCGGGTCTCGGTCATGAACTCGGTGCGGAACCCGACCAGCCCTCGGGCCGGGACGCGGTAGTCCATGCGGACCCATCCGGTGCCGTGGTTGACCATCTCGATGAGCGTTCCCTTGCGCAGAGCCATCAGCTGAGTGACCACGCCCAGGTAGTCATCGGGCACGTCCACCGCCACCTGCTCCATCGGCTCGTGGATCTTGCCGTCGATCTCCCGGGTGACTACCTGGGGCTTGCCCACGGTCAGCTCGAACCCTTCACGGCGCATGGTCTCCACCAGCACGGCCAGCTGGAGCTCGCCCCGTCCCTGGACCTCCCAGGTGTCGGGGCGCTCGGTGGGGAGCACCCGCAGTGAGACGTTGCCCACCAGCTCGGATTCCAACCGGCTGAAGATCTGGCGGGCCGTCAGCTTCGATCCGTCCGACCCGGCCAGGGGGGCGGTGTTGATGCCGATAGTCATGGACAGGCTGGGCTCGTCCACCGTGATGACGGGCAACGGGCGCGGGTCATCGGGATCAGCCAGCGTCTCGCCGATGGTCACTTCGGCCATGCCGGCCACGGCCGCGATCTCCCCCGGACCGGCTTCGGCCGCGTCCACCCGGTCCAGGGCGTCGGTGACGAACAGCTCGGTGATCTTGGTCCGCTCGATGGTGCCGTCCAGCTTGCACCAGCCCACCAGGGCACCCTTGCGCAACGTGCCGTTGTGGACCCGGCAGATGGCCAGCCGACCCAGGTAGGGCGAGGCGTCGAGGTTGGACACGATGGCCTGCAGCGGGGCGTCGGGATCGAACTGGGGCGCGGGGATGCGGTCCAGGATGGCCTGGAACAGCGGCTCGAGGTCGGTGCCCTCCACTCCCTGCTCGGTGGCGGCCCACCCGGCCCTGGCGTTGGAGAAGAGGATGGGGAAGTCGATCTGGTGCTCGTCGGCGTCGAGGTCCAAGAACAGCTCCTCGACCTCTGAGACCACCTCGTCGATGCGAGCGTCGGGTCGGTCCACCTTGTTGACCACCAGGACCACGGGCAGGCGGGCCTGGAGGGCCTTGCGCAAGACGAACCGGGTCTGGGGCAACGGGCCTTCGGAGGCATCGACCAGTAGCAACACGCCGTCGACCATGGTGAGCCCCCGTTCCACCTCGCCGCCGAAGTCGGCGTGGCCGGGGGTGTCGATGATGTTGATCTTGACCCCGTTGTGCACCACGGCCGTGTTCTTGGCCAGGATGGTGATGCCCTTCTCCCGCTCCAGGTCGCCGGAGTCCATAACCCGCTCGTTGACCGACTCGTTGGCCCGGAAGGCCCCGGATTGCCAGAGCATGGCATCGACCAGCGTGGTCTTTCCATGGTCGACGTGAGCCACGATGGCTACGTTGCGAATGTCGTCACGGGACTGCATGGGGGCGTGACCGGGCCTTTCGGTGGTACGGAGCGGGTTGCGGCAGCCCGGGGGAGAGTCACCCTGTCCTGCCAACGGATGGGCGAACCGCAACCACCAGCGTACCGCCTACCTCGGACGCCCCCGATCAGGCCCCACGGCTGCCCGCCCAGCAGCGGCCGAGTGGCGACTCGGGGATCCACCGCGGCCCGACCAGCGCCAGCTCGGTAGCCAGCCAGTAGCCGCGCAGGAGGCGATCAGTACGACTTGGGCAGGCCCAACGAGTGCTGAGCCACGAAGTTCAGGATCATCTCACGGCTGACCGGGGCGATCCGCAACAGGCGCACCATGCCCCACAGGTCGGCCAGGCCGTACTCGGAGGCCATGCCGTTGCCGCCGTGGGTCTGGATGGCTTGATCGAGCGCTGCCGCCGTGGCCTCGGCTGCCGCGTACTTGGCCATGTTGGCCGCCTCGCCCGCCTCGGGGGTGTCGCCGGCGTTGTCGCACAGCCATGCCGCCTTGTCGGTCATGAGCCGGGCCAGCTCCACCTCGATCTTGGCCTTGGCCAGGGGGTGGGATATGCCCTGGTGGCGCCCGATGGGCGTGCCCCACACCTCGCGCTCCCGGGCGTAGGCCGCCGCTTTGTCCAGGGCATAGCGGCTGATCCCGTTGGCCAGCGAGGCGGACAGGATGCGTTCCGGGTTGAGCCCGAAGAACACCTGGCGGAGGCCCTCGCCCTCGGCTCCGATCAGCCGGTCGGCGTCGACTTGGACGTTGTCGAAGAACAGCGTGTACTGCTTCTCGGGGGCGGTGATCTCGACGGGCAGGACCGTCTTCTCCAGTCCCGGCGCGTCGGTGTCCACCACGAAGAGGGACAGGCGACCCCGACCGGTGTCCTTGTCGATGCCCGAGCGGGTCACCACCAACATGGCATCGGCCTCGTCCACGCCGGAGATGTAGTACTTGGACCCGTTCAGGCGGTAGATGTCCCCGTCCTTGGTGGCGGTGAGGGAAAGGTTGTGGGAGTTGGAGCCGGCGTCCGGCTCGGTGATGGCAAAGGCCATCTTCAGCTCGCCGGTGGCAAAGCCGGGAAGCCAGCGCTGCTTCTGCTCGTCGGTGCCGAACTTGGCGATGATGGTGGCGCAGATGGCCGGGGAGACGACCATGATCAACAGGGGACAGCCGGCGGCGGCCAGCTCCTCGGCCACCGCAGCCAGCTCGGTGATGCCGCCACCGCCACCGCCGTACTCCTCGGGAACGTTGACGCCCAGGAACCCGGCTTCGCCCACGGCCTGCCAGAGCTCCTCGGTGCGCTCGTCGGCGCGGGCCTTGGCCACGTAGTAGTCGTGGCCGAATTTGGAGGCGATGGCCGCGACTGCCTCTCGCAGCATGACGTGCTCATCGGTCGGGGTGAAGTCCATGGCTGCTCCTTGGGGTCGTTCAGCGGCCGTCGGGCAGGAACGAGACGGGGATGTCGACCAATCTGCTCCGAAGGTACTCGCCCAGGCTCTTGGCCTGTGGATCGGGTCGGGTGGACGAGGCCACCCCCTCGCCCAGCAGGCCGACGACCACGAAGTTGAGGGCCAGCACCCTCGGCAGCTCGAACCGGCGGATCTCGAGCCCGTCGGCCTCGGGCAGCAGCTCGGCCATGTGCTCGACGGTGAGGTAGTCACGCAGCCACACGTAGTGCGAGGCTTGGCCGGCCCACAGCCCCACGTTGGCGTTGCCCCCCTTGTCGCCCGACCGGGCGCCGATGATGGTACCGAGGGGCACCCGGGCCACCGGCTCGGCCGGGAACTGGGCGGCCAGGCGGTACACCTCCGAGGGCCCGGGCACCTCCGTCGAGCGAAACGCCTGGTGGGGGACAGCCGTCCGTGTGCCATCGGCGGTGACCACCACCGGTTCCACCAGCTCGGCCGGGACCAGGGCGGGCCAGAAGACGCCGTAGGCGGTGGCGTCGGTGGGGGGCGACGTCAGGTGGAAGCCGGGGTAGCCGGCCAGGGCCAGCTCGGTGGCGGCGTCGGCGAAGGCGCGGCCCACCTTGGACTGATCGCTGTCCTTGACCGTGATCCGGAGTTGCGCCGAGGCCTCGGCGTTGGTGGGGGCGTCGGGCTTGTCCGAGCGGATGAGCAACGTGTCGTACTCGGCGAACCGCTCGGCGCCACCCAGCTTCTGCTCCATCGTCTTCAGGGTGAGGGCGGCCTTTTCCTCGATGTCGAGCCCGGTGAGGACGAAGGTCATGGTGTTGCGCCATCCCCCCAACAGGTTGAGCGAGACCTTCACGTCTTTGGGCGCGGGCAGGCCACGGGTGCCCGTCACCTGCACCCGGTCCGGAGCGTCTTGCTCGAGCTGGATGGTGTCGAAGCGGGCCACCACGTCGGTGTTGGGATAGTCGAGGCCGGCGATCTCGTAGAGCAGCTGGGCCGTGACCGTGCCCACCGACACCTGCCCGCCGGTCCCGGGGTGCTTGGTGATGACCGAGGAGCCGTCGTCGGCCACCTCGGCGATGGGGAAACCAGGGTGCTCGAGCCCGGGCACCTCGGTGAAGAAGGCGTAGTTGCCCCCGGTCACCTGGGGACCGCACTCGATGAGGTGTCCGGCCACCACCGCGCCGGCCAGCCGGTCCCAGTCCGTCTCGCTCCAGCCGTGGTGCCACGCCGCTGGACCGACCACCAACGAGGCATCGGTGACCCGGGGGCAGATGACCACGTCAGCGCCACCGCGCAGCGACTCGACGATGGGCCAGCCCCCCAGGTAGGCGTTGGCCGTGACCACCTCGCCGTGGGCCTCGGCCAGCGGGCGCCCGGTGTCGAGGTGGGCCAGGTCGTAGCCGGCTCGTTGCAAGTCGCCGATTCGAGGCACCAGATCGTCGCCCTCGACATGGGCCACGGTGACTCCGAGCCCGAGCTTCTCGGCCAACCCTCGGACCTGTTCGGCCAGACCGGCGGGGTTGAGTCCACCGGCGTTGGTCACCACCTTGATGCCCCGGTCGGCGCACGTGCCCAGGACCTCTTCCATCTGGGTGAGGAAGGTGCGGGCCCAGCCTCGCGAGGGGTCTCGCTGGCGCCCCTTCCACAGGATGAGCATGGTCAGCTCGGCCAGCCAGTCGCCGGTCAGCACGTCGATGGGACCGCCCTCGACCATCTCGCGCGCCGCGCTCAACCGGTCGCCGAAGAAGCCCGAGCAGTTGGCGATGCGGATGGGGTCGCTCACCGGTCGTCCGTCTGTTCCCCGGGACCGGCTGTCTCCTCCAACACCACCAGGACCTGGCCCGACTCGACCTGGGTGCCGGGGGTCACCATGACCTCGGCCACCGTGCCCTCGATGGCGGCGTGCACGGTGTGCTCCATCTTCATGGCCTCCAGCACCACCAGGTCCTGGCCGGCCTGCACGTGGTCCCCGACGGCCACATTGACCCGGGCCACGCCGCCCGGCATGGGGGCCACGGCCGAGCCGGCGGGGACCTGGCTGCCGGGGATGGGGAACCGCTCCTGTTCGACCAGCACCGTCGAGCCGTCGGGCCCGTCGACGAAGGTGGTGTGCGCCGCTCGAGCCACCCGGTACCGGCGGGTGACATCGTCCACGGTCAGGACCACCGAGTCGGCATCCAGCTGGCCGACCACCATGAGCTGGTCCCCACCGTCGATCTCGATCAGCTCGACGTGGCTGCCGGCGCGGTCGAAGCGATAGCCGACGGTGATGGAGTGGTCCTGGACGTCGAAGGTGGTCTGCTCCAGCTGGGAGGGGTTGTTCCGCCAGCCCGAGGGCATGGCCGGCTGCACGGTGGCCTGGGCCCGACGATGGGCGCGCCCGGTGAGGGCGGCGGCGACGGCGTGGCGCTCCACCGCTTGGGCGTCGGCCAGCGGCGCGCTCAGCTTGGAGAGGTCGTGCCGCTCGAGGAACCCGGTGTCGATGTCGCCGGCCGCAAAGGCAGGATGGCGAAGGGTCCGGACCAAGAGGTCCCGGTTGGTGGTCACGCCGTGGATGGCGCTGGTCGACAGGACCCGGGCCAGTGCGGCCACGGCCTCGGCCCGGGTCGGCCCGTGGGTGATGACCTTGGCCAGCATGGGGTCGTAGTGGGGGCTGACCGTGCTGCCCGACTCGACGCCGCTGTCCACCCGGAGGCTGGTCCCGTCTTCGGCCGGGGAGCCGTCGGCCGAGGAAGCAGACACCGGGGAGGCGGCGGGGATCTCGAACCGGTGCACGGTGCCGGTCGACGGGAGCCAGTCGGCCGCCGGGTCCTCGGCGTAGATCCGGGCTTCCACCGCGTGTCCCACCGGCCCCCGGGACAGCGCCGCGTGCACCTCGGGCGGCAAGGCCTGGCCCTCGGCCACCAGGAGCTGCAGCCGGACCAGATCGCATCCGGTGACCAGCTCGGTGACCGGGTGCTCGACCTGGAGACGGGTGTTCATCTCCAAGAAGTAGAAGCTCCCGTCCGCATCGGTGCCGGCCGGGTCGAGCACGAACTCCACCGTGCCCGCATTGGTGTAGCCCACGGCCCGGGCCGCGGCCGTGGCCGCATCGCACAGACGGGCGCGCTGGCTGGAGCTGACCACCGGCGAGGGCGACTCCTCGATGATCTTCTGGTGGCGCCGCTGGATGGAGCATTCCCGCTCGAACAGGGCAACCACGTCGCCATGGCCATCGGCCAGGATCTGTACCTCGATGTGGCGGGGATCGGTGACGTAGCGCTCGAGGAACAGGGTGCCGTCGCCGAACGCCGCCTCGGCCTCGCGTCGGGCCCCCGATACAGCCTCAGCTAGGTCGTCGATCCGCTCGACGATGCGCATCCCCCGGCCGCCCCCGCCCGCCGACGCCTTCACCAGCAACGGCCAACCCAGGGCGTCGGCTTCGTCGCCATCGGCGTCGCCCGTCTCGGGGACGACGATCGAGGGCAGGGTGGGCACCCCGGCGGCCCGCATCAGCTCCTTGCTCCCGATCTTGGACCCCATGGCGGCGATGGCCGCGGCCGGAGGCCCGACCCAGGTCAGGCCGGCATCGACGACCGCCGACGCGAAGTCGGCCCGTTCGGACAAGAAGCCATAGCCGGGGTGGACGGCGTCCGCTCCGGAACGAGCGGCGGCTTGCAGGAGGAGGTCGGTGCGCAGGTAGGTGTCGGTGGGGGACAGCCCGGGGAGGCGAACGGCCAGATCGGCCTCGGCCACGTGGGGGCTGTCGGCGTCGGCATCGGAGTACACGGCGACACAGGTGATGCCCATGGACCGGGCAGTGCGGAAGATCCGCCGGGCGATTTCGCCCCGGTTGGCCACCAGCAAGGAGGTGATGGGGGGCATCGCCGCTACATCCGGAACACGCCGTAGCCACGCGTGCCCTTGATCTCGCGGTTGTCGATGACCGACAGGCTCAGCCCCAGGACGGTGCGGGTGTCGCGGGGGTCGATGATGCCGTCGTCGTAGAGCCGGGAGGTCAGATAGAGGGGGAGCGACTCCGCTTCGATCTGCGACTCCACCGACTGGCGCATGGCCGCGTCGGCCTCCTGGTCGAAGGGGAGACCCCGAGCCTCGGCCGACTGGCGGGCCACGATGGACAGCACCCCGGCCAGCTGGGTCGGGCCCATCACGGCCGAGCGGGCATTGGGCCAGGCGAAGAGGAAGCGGGGGTTGTAGGCCCGCCCGCACATCCCGTAGTTGCCCGCCCCGTAGGAGGCGCCGATGTTCATGGTCAGGTGGGGGACCGACGAGTTGGCCACCGCGTTGATCATCTTGGCCCCGTCCTTGATGATGCCCCGCTGCTCGTACTCCTTGCCCACCATGTAGCCGGTGGTGTTCTGCAAAAAGACCAGGGGGACGTCGATCTGGTTGGCCAGCTGGATGAACTGGGTGGCCTTGTTGGCCTCCTCGGAGAACAGGACACCGCGGTGGTTGGCCAGCACGCCGATGGGATAGCCGTGGATGGAGGCCCAGCCGGTGACCAGGCTGGTGCCATAGTGGGGCTTGAACTCGTCGAACCGGGAGCCGTCGACCACGCGAGCCAGCACTTCTCTCGGGTCGAAGGGCACCTTGGGATCGGCCGAGGCGATGCCCAGGAGCTCGTCGGGGTCGAAGAGGGGCGGATCGGCCGGCTGGGTGGGGCCCGGACCGAGCTTGCGCCAGTTGAGCCGGGACACGATCTGGCGACCGAGGCGGATGGCGTCGACCTCGTCCACGGCCAGCTCGTCGGCCAGGCCCGAGACGCGGGCGTGCATGTCGGCCCCGCCCAGCTCCTCGTCGTCGGACTCCTCGCCGGTGGCCATCTTGACCAGGGGCGGGCCGCCCAGGAACACCTTGGACCGGCCCTCGATCATCACGATGTAGTCGCTCATGCCGGGCACATAGGCGCCACCGGCGGTGGAGTTGCCGAAGACCAGGGCCACAGTGGGCTGGGCCAGGGCCGAGCGGTGGGTGAGATCGCGGAAGGATCGGCCTCCGGGGATGAACAGCTCGGCCTGGGTGGGCAGGTCGGCGCCGCCCGACTCGACCAGGCTGACGGTGGGGAGCCGGTTCTCCTGGGCGATGTCGGACGCCCGGGCTGCCTTGTTGAAGGTGATGGGGTTCATGGCCCCGCCGCGCACGGTGGGGTCGTTGGCCGAGATCAGGCACTCCACGCCCTCGATCACGCCGATGCCGGTGACCAGCGACGCACCCACATTGAAGTCGGTCCCCCAGGCGGCCAGGGGCGAGAGCTCCAAGAAGGCCGAGTCCCGGTCCACCAGCAGCTCGATACGCTCGCGGGCCAGGAGCTTGCCCCGGGAGCGGTGGCGCTCCACGTACCGGGCGCCGCCCCCTTCCCGGGCCAGGGCCAGCTGCTCGTTGACGCCATCGACCGCCTCGAGGAGGGCAGCCCGATTGGCCTGGTACTCCTGGGATTCGGCGTCGATGGCGGTGGTGAGCACGGGCATAGTAGATGCTATCTGGACCGTGCACTGCACGTGCGGTCCGGACGTGGGAAGAATAGGCGCATGAACTTGTGCTCGCCTTTCGTGGACCGATGACATCCCGCCCACTGTCTGCTGTGGTCCTGGCCGCCGGGGAGGGAACCCGGATGCGGTCCTCTCGCCCCAAGCCCCTCCACCGGCTGTGCGGGCGCCCCATGGTGCTCCACGTGCTCGACGCTCTGGCCGAGCTGCAGGTGGACCGGGTGGTGGTGGTCGTGGGTCATCGTGCCGAGTGGGTGACCAAGACCCTGGTGGAGCACGCCCCTCCAGGCATGGACATCGAATTCGTCGAGCAGGTCGAACAGCACGGGACCGGGGACGCCATGTCGGTGGCCCTGACCGGCCTGCCCGACGAGGTCGACGACGACGGCGACGTGGTCGTCCTCCCGGGCGACACCCCGTTGCTGCGCCCGGCCACGCTGGCTGCGCTGGTCCGCCACCATCGGGCCTCGGACGCTGCCGCCACCTTGTTGACCGCAGTGATCGAGGATCCGTCCGGCTACGGACGCATCGTGCGCGGCCGTGACCAGGCGGTGGCCCGCGTGGTGGAGCACGCCGACGCCGACGAGGAAGAACTGGCGGTCAACGAGGTCAACACGTCCATCTACTGCTTCCGGCGCAGCGTGCTGGCCCCGTCCCTCCGGCGGCTCAGCCCGGCCAACGCCCAGGGCGAGTACTACCTCACCGATGTGGTGGGGGTCCTCTACGAGGCCGGCCACCGGGTGGTGTCGGTGGTGGTCGACGACACCATGGAAGTGGCCGGGGTCAACGATCGCGCCCAGCTGGCCGTGGCCGAAGCCGAGTTGCGCGACCGGATCAACGAGCGGTGGATGCGCCGGGGCGTGACCATGTGGGACCCGGAACGGACCTACATCGACGCCGACGTGCAGCTGTCGCCCGACGTTGTCCTCCTGCCCGGGGTGATCCTCCAGGGCGAGTGCCAGGTGGCCCAGCACGCCGAGATCGGGCCCAACTGCCATCTGGTCGACACCGTGGTGGGAGAAGGGGCGGTCATCGCCAACTCGGTGAGCCGGCGGGCCGAGGTGGGCAGTGAGGCCCGGGTCGGTCCCTTCGCCGTGCTGGGCGAAGGCGAGGTCGTACCCCGAGGGGGAACAGTGGGGCCGGTGTCCGAGGCGCGGTAGCGTCAGGCCCATGGAGTTCACGCCCCAGCGACGCCTGGAGTTGGTCTCGGGTCGCTCGCATCCCGAGCTGGCCCGCGACATAGCCGGCCAGTTGGGGGTGGAACTGGGCGAAGCCAACCTTCGGGAATTCGCCAACGGCGAGATCCACTGTCGCTACGGGGCATCGATCCGGGGCAGCGACGTGTTCATCGTGCAGACCCACTGCGGTCCGGTCAACGACTCGTTGATGGAGCACCTGATCATGATCGACGCGGCCAAGCGGGCCTCGGCCAAGCGCATCACCGCGGTGTGCCCCTACTACGGGTACTCGCGCCAGGACCGCAAGGCCACCGGCCGCGAGCCGATCACGGCCAAGTTGGTGGCCGACATGCTGTCGGTGGCCGGGGCCGACCGGGTGGTCAGCGTCGACCTGCACTCGGGTCAGATCCAGGGCTTCTTCGACGTGCCCTTCGACCACCTCACCGCCGCCCCGGTGCTGGTCGATTACCTCCGGGATCAGGCCATCAAAGACCTGGTGGTGGTGGCCCCCGACGCCGGCCGGGTGCGGGTGGCCGACCGCTTCGGGCAGATCCTGGGGGCCGACCTGGCCATGGTGCACAAGCGCCGGTCCCACGTGAAGGCCAACACGGTGGAAGCCCTCCACGTGGTGGGCGACGTGGAGGGCCGGACCTGCGTGCTCATCGACGACATGATCGACACCGCGGGGACCATCGTGGCCGCGGCCAACCTGTTGGCCGAGCGGGGGGCCACCGAGGTGTGGGCCATGGCCACCCACCCCGTGCTGTCCGATCCGGCCGTGGACCGGTTGAAGAACTCGGCCCTGACCAAGGTGGTGGTGACCAACACCTTGCCCATCCCGCCCGAGAGGCAATTCGACAAGCTCGAGGTGCTGTCGGTGGCCAAGCTGATCTCCGATGCCATCGATGCCGTGTTCGAGGACACCTCGGTCTCGGAGATCTTCGGCGGGGACAACCTGGTCTGAGGGACCGGCCCTCGGCTGGGTGCCCGGGCTGGGTCCCCAGGCAGGGCGCTGGGCACCCGGGTCGCCTGACGCCCCTGGTCCTGTCTATGCTGTAGGCCCGTCAGCAGCGGCCGTCCCCCGACCTGCCGGTCGGCGACCGGTGGCGCTGCGCCCCTGTCAGCATCACCTGAGGAGTCCCCGTATGCCCGATACCACGCTTGTCGCCGAGCCCGGCCGAACCATCGGCACCAGCTCGACGCGCCGTTTGCGGAACGAGGGAAAGATCCCCGGAGTGGTGTACGGCCACGGTACCGACCCGGTGCCTGTGTCCGTGGTGGCCAGGGAGTTCCGGACGGCGATGTCGGGCGAGGCCAGCCTGAACACGTTGCTCACCCTCGATGTCGCCGGCACCAGCTACCTCACCCTGGCCCGTGACATCCAGCGGCATCCGGTCAAGGGCACGGTGACCCACATCGACTTCCTGATCGTTCGCCGGGACGAGGTCATCGCGGCCGAGGTCACCATCAACCTGATCGGTGAGGCCATCGAGGTCCACCACGGCGACGGTGTGGTCGACCAGCAGCTCTTCACCCTGCCCATCCGGGCCGTCCCCACGGCCATCCCCTCGTCGCTCGAGATCGACATCTCCGACCTGATCATCGGCGCCTCGTTGAAGGTGTCGGACATCACCCTGCCTGACGGGGTCACCGCCGACATCGACGACGATGTCTCGGTCGTCGTCGGCCAGCCGCCACGGGTGGCCACCACCGGCGAAGAGGGCTTCGAGGGCGAAGCCGTCGAGGGCGAAGAGGGCGTCGAGGGCGAAGAGGGTGCCGAGGCAGCCGAGGCCACCAGCGAGGGCGAAGGCTGAGCCTCTTCCGCTCCCGGACCGGTTCGCCGGCCGACTTGCTGGTGGTGGGGCTGGGCAACCCCGGGGCCGAGTTCGACGGAACCCGGCACAACGTGGGTGCCGACGCGGTGTCGTTGTTGGCCGATCGCCACGGCGGTCGCTTGAAGAACGAAAAGGGCCTCCACGCCGGTGCCGCCACCGTCCACATCGCCGGGCATCGGGTCATGTTGGCCGTCCCCACGGTGTACATGAACGAATCCGGCGTGGCCGTCGCCCCCCTGGTCCGGCGGGCCGGCTTGAGCGACAACCAGGGCCTGGCCGGCCTGGTGGTGGTACACGACGAGCTCGACCTCCCCTCGGGCCGGGTGAAGCTGAAGGTGGGCGGGGGAAACGCCGGCCACAACGGCCTGAAGTCGATCACCAACCACGTGCACGACCCCGGCTTCCTGCGGGTGCGGATCGGGATCGGGAAGCCCCCCGGACGCCAGCCCGGCGCCGACTATGTGTTGAAGCGCCCGGGCAAGGCGGAGCGGGAGGGCCTGGAGGTGGCCGTGGCCGTGGCCGCCGACGCGGTGGAGGCCATCGTCAGTGAGGGCATGGAGGCGGCCATGAACCGGTTCAATACCCTCGCGTGACCGAGCGGCCCTGTCCCACCGTCCCGGTACCCTGAGCGGGTGAGCCTCCGCTCGCTCCCGGCCCTTCTCCGCAACGAACCCGCCATGGCGCGGGTGATCGGCGCGTCCGGTGCCACCCTGGCCGTGTCCACCCCGGCTCAGGCCTTCGCGTTGGCCGGTGTCATCCGACTCAGCGCCCGTCGACCGGTGCTGGTCATCACCCCGACGGGCACAGCCGCCGAACAGCTGGCCCATGACCTCGATGTGTTCTCACCAGAAGGCGTGCGGGTGTTCCCGGCCTGGGAGACGTTGCCCTTCGAACGGGTGAGCCCCGAGGTCTCGACCATGGGTCGCCGGCTCCAGCTGCTGTGGCAACTGGCCGGCGAGCCCGACGACCGGTCGCCGGGTGTGGTGGTGGCCCCGATCAAGGCCGTCCTCCAGCAGCTGGGCCCGTGGCGCCACGCCGCCCGCCCCGTCACCATCGCCAAGGGCGACTCGCTGGTGGTCGACGATCTCGTGGCCCGGCTGGTGGGCATGGGCTACCGGCGCGAGTCGCTGGTGGAGCACCGCGGCGAGCTGGCCGTCCGGGGCGGCATCGTCGATGTCTTCCCCTCGACCGACGACGAGCCCGTCCGGATCGATCTGTGGGGGGACGAGGTGGATCGGCTGACCCACTTCGATGTGGCCGATCAGCGGTCCACCGCCGCCGTGGACTCGGTATCGCTCTTCGGCTGTCGGGAGCTGGTGCCTGACAAGGACGTGCGCCGCCTGGCCGCCACCCTGGTGGGCACGGCCCCCTGGGGCCGCCATCAGTGGGAGCAGCTGTCCGACGGCGCCCTGTTCGACGGCATGGAGTCGTGGCTGCCGTGGCTGTCCCCGTCCGAGGAGATCATCACCGACCTGCTTCCTTCCACCGCCGTGGTCATCGTGGTCGAGCCCCGGCGGGTCCGGCAGCGGGCCGAGGAGCTGGCCGACGAGGAATCCGCCCTGGCCGACGCCCTGGCCGGGACCTGGGGGCTGGAGGCCGGCGCCGGCGCCCCCCGGCTCCATGTGCCCTTCGACCGCCTGCTGGCCAAGAGCGACGCCGCCATGCTCTCGCTGGTCCCCACGGCCGAAGGGCCCCAGGTGCCGGCCATCGAGAGCCGGGGATGGGAGCCGATCCTGGGCGACGGGTCCAAGCTGGCCGGTCAGGTCCAGGGTCTGGTGGACGGAGGGTTCACCGTCGCCTTGTGTGCCGGCAGCCGCACCGGCGCCGATCGGTTGGCCACCATCCTGGCCGAGGAGGGCGTGGTCGTCCCCATCCTCGACGGTGAGACCGGCGGCGGGGGAGCGGAAGAACCACTTCCGAGGTCCGGAGAGCAACCGCCTCCGAGGCCCGGAGCTGATCAACCGCCTCCGAGGCCCGGAGCGCAGATCGTGGTGACCTCGGTCGACCGGGGGTTCATCGTCCCCGGCTCCAAGGTGGCGGTGCTGGCCGAGTCGGACGTCACCGGGCGCCACCGCCCCCACCGCCAGGCCCGGACCCGGGCCCGGCCGGTCGACGGGTTCTTCGACGACCTGGCCCCGGGCAATTACGTGGTCCACCGCCAACACGGTGTGGCCCGCTACGGCGGAATGGTCACCCGGACCATGGGCGGCTCCACCCGCGACTACCTGTTGCTCGAGTACCGGGGCGGCGACAAGCTCTACCTACCCACCGACCAGATCGAGCTGCTCACGCCCTATGCCGGCGGCGACTCGCCCACGGTCAACCGGCTGGGCGGCTCGGAATGGCAACGGGCCCGGTCCAAGGCCAGGGCGGCGGTCCACGAGATCGCCGAGGAGCTGGTCGCTCTGTACCGACGGCGCCTCGAGGTCGAGGGGCGAGCCTTCGGACCGGACACGCCGTGGCAAGCCGAGCTGGAGTCGTCGTTCCCCTTCGTGGAGACGTCCGATCAGCTCCGGGCCATCGAGGACGTGAAGGCGGACATGGAGCGACCGCTGCCCATGGACCGACTGGTCTGTGGCGACGTGGGGTTCGGCAAGACGGAGGTGGCCATCCGCGCCGTGTTCAAAGCGGTCCAGGAGGGGACCCAGGCCGCGGTCCTGGTGCCCACCACGCTGCTGGCCAGCCAGCACTTCCAGACCTTCACCGAGCGGTACGCACCGTTCCCGGTGCGGGTGGAGATGCTCAGCCGGTTCCTGACCAATGCCCAGGCCAAGAAGGTGGTCGACGGCCTGGCCGACGGGTCGGTGGACGTGGTCATCGGCACCCACCGCCTGTTGGCCGCAGACATCGTCTTCAAGAAGCTCGGCCTGTTGGTGGTGGACGAGGAGCAGCGTTTCGGGGTATCGCACAAGGAGACGATCAAGGCCATGTCCGACCGGGTGGACGTGCTCACCCTCACGGCCAGCCCCATCCCGCGAACCCTGGAGATGGCCCTGACCGGCATCCGGGACCTGTCCATGGTGAACACGCCTCCGGCGGCCCGGCGACCGATACTCACCCATGTCGGCGAGTTCGAGTCGGCCGCCGCTTCCGAGGCCATCCGGCGGGAGCTGCTCCGGGAGGGTCAGGTCTTCTACGTCCACAACCGGGTCCAGAGCATCGACGCTGTGGCCGAACAGGTTCGCCGGTTGGCCCCCGAGGCGCGGGTGGCCGTGGCCCACGGGCAGATGGACGAGGGCACCCTCGAGCAGGTGGTTATGGAGTTCTGGGAGGGAAAGCACGACGTCCTGGTGTGCACCACCATCATTGAGTCGGGCATCGACATGCCCAGCGTCAACACCTTGGTGGTGGACCGGGCCGACCTCTTGGGCCTGGGCCAGCTCCACCAGTTGCGGGGCCGGGTGGGCCGGGCCGGCCAACGGGCGTACGCCTACCTCTTCCATCCAGCCGACCGGGTGCTGACCGAGCAGGCCTACGAGCGTCTCCGGACCATCGGCGACCACACCGAGCTGGGATCGGGATTCAAGATCGCCTTACGAGACCTGCAGATCCGCGGGGCGGGCAACCTGTTGGGCCGGGACCAGTCCGGCCACATCGCCGCCGTCGGGTACGACCTGTACGTCCAAATGGTGTCCGAGGCCGTGGCCGAGTTGAAAGGCGAGGCCCGCCCGGTGGCCGTGGACCTGTCCATCGACCTGCCCGACGCCGCCCACCTTCCCCCCACCTACGTCGAGGCCGAGGACGTTCGCCTCGAGGCCTACCGGCGCCTCACCGGGGTGCGCACCGTGGCCGAGGTCGACGACGTGCGCACCGAGTGGGAGGACCGGTTCGGACCGCTCCCACCCGCGGCCGTGGCCCTGCTCGACGTGGCCCTCCTGCGGGTCGAGTGCATCCGGCTGGGCATCACCGACGTGGCCGTGACCGCGCCGCGCCCGGGGTCGGGAATGGGCGTCGGCGGCGGCCGGGCCACGGCCAAGCTGTCCCCGGTGTCGCTTCCCGCCTCGGCCGAGATCCGGCTCCGGCGCCTGGCTCCCGGCGGCAGTTGGCACCAGGACCTCCATCGTCTGCTCGTTCCCGTGGTGGCCGACGGCCCCGAGCGGCGCTACGCGCCGGTCCTGGTGGAACTGTTGCGGTCGCTCATCCCACCGGCGGCCGAGACAAAGGTGACGGCGCCGGGCGATTCCCCTGCTCCCAGCACCAACCGGTAGCATCGCCCCCCGTGAAGCGGCTCGTCTCTCTCCTCTCCGTCGTGGTGCTGCTGGTTGTCGCCGGCGGCCTGGCCTCGGCGTGCGATGCGACGCCGCCGGCTGCCTCGGTCAACGGCGCCACCATCGCCACGGGAACACTGAACGACCAGCTGCACGCCTACGAGACGACCCAGGCCGGCGCCTGTCTGTTGACCATCGAGTCGGCGGGCAGTGCCGTGCAGGTCCAGGGCCAGGGGGGCAGCGGCACCTATGACATGAACTTCGTGGACGGCATTTTGCATCAGGGGGTGAGCAACATCCTCTACGAGCAGTACGCGGCGGCCCACGACGTGCAGGTGACGCCGGCCCAGGTGGCCACAGCCAAGTCGGAAGTGGAGTCGTTCCTGGACGGATCCATTTCGACCCAGCTGTCCCAGGCCAATGCGGTGGGCCAGCAGTCGTTCTGTCAGCTTCAGAACGGGCAGCCGGTGACCGGCGCCCAGGTGCTGGCCGGCCTGCCGGCGTCGCTGCGCAGCGCCCAGATCCAGTCGCAGGCCATCGAGGACCGGTTGCTGGCTCTCGGCGACAACATCACCGCGGCCGACATCTTCGCCTACTACGTGAAGAACCCGACCCAGTTCACGGGGGCCTGCGTCAGCGCCATCGAGTCCGACTCCCAGGCTCATGCCAACGCGTTGGTGGCGCAGATCAACGGCGGGGCGTCGTTCGCGTCGGTGGCCAAGGCCAACTCCCTCGATCAGAATTCGGCGCCCAACGGGGGCGCGCTGGGGTGCAACTTCACCGTGGCCTCGGTGGAGCAAGAGCTGCAGGTCCCCTCGCTCACCGTGGGCGCACTGGTGGGGCCGGTGCAAGAGTCATCCACGGGTGCCTGGGTCATCTTCGAGGTGACCGGTGAGGTGACCCAGTCCCTGGCCGACGCCACACCCACCATCCGACAGGACCTCCTCCGATCAAATGCCAACCAGACCCGGGTGGCCAACCAGGTCAAGCGGTTCGCCCGGCACTCCGCCATCTCGGTCGATCCTCGCTACGGCACCTGGACGGTGGCTCGCATCGTGCCGCCGCCCGGTCCCAAGCCCATAGACCTCCTGGCCGCGGCGCTGAGCAGCGGGACCAAGTCGGGCACGAAGTCGAGCGGGTCCGGCTCAAGCTCCACGGGCTGATCGGGCCGATCGTCCATGGTTGCCGTGCCCGCGGGACCAGCCCGTCGTGACGGGGCCGCGGCCGAAGGCACCCCCGGCCGCTTCCCGAACCGCTCCCGCATCGATGTGGTCGGCCTGGGGCCGGCCGGCCCCGATCTGGTCACCCAGTCGGCGCGGGACCTGATGGCCGGGGCCGAGCAGCTCTTCGTGCGCACGAACCGGCACCCTGCTGCGGTGCTGGTGCCCGAGGCGCCCTCGTTCGACCATCACTACGAGCACGAGGACACCTTTGACGCCGTCTACCGGTCCATCGTCGCCGACCTGGTGGACGCGGCCCGATCGGGACCAGTGGTCTACGCCGTGCCTGGCTCGCCGCTGGTGGCGGAGCGCACGGTGGCACTGCTCCGAGGCCATGATGCCGTGGTCGCCGGCGATGTGGCCGTCATCGTGCACCCGGCCCTTTCCTTCCTCGACCTGGCCTACGCCCGGTTGGGCATCGACCCGCTGGCCGAGGGGGTCCGGCTGGTGGACGGCGAGTCGTTCGCCACCGACGCCGCCGGCCAGCGGGGCCCGCTCCTGGTGGCCCAGTGCTGGTCGAAGGCGGTGCTGTCCGGGGTGAAGCTGGCCAGCGATGCCCCGTCGGGAACAACGGTGACCGTGCTCCATCACCTCGGGTTGCCCGAAGAAGCGGTGTGGGAGCTCCCGTGGGAGGAGCTCGACCGGGCTTTCGAGCCCGACCACCTCACGTCGCTGTGGATCCCCGAGCTGGCCGCGCCGGTCGCCGTCGAGCTGGCCCGCCTGGACGAGTTGGTCCACACCCTCCGGGAGCAGTGCCCCTGGGACCGGGAGCAGACCCACGGTTCCCTGTCCCGCCACCTGCTGGAGGAGTCCTATGAGGTCCTCGAGGCCATCGACGGCCTGGTCGCGGTGGACGGCGACGCCGGGTCTTCCCCCGAGCAGGTGGAACGGGCCGTGGCCCATCTGGAAGAGGAGCTGGGCGACCTGCTCTTCCAGGTGTACTTCCACGCCACCCTGGCCGCCGAGGCGGGGCGGTTCTCGCTGGCCGATGTGGCCCGGGGTGTGCACGACAAGCTGGTCTCCCGCCACCCCCACGTGTTCGGGGACACGGTGGCCGACTCGCCGGACCAGGTGGCGACGAACTGGGAGGCGCTGAAGTTGGTGGAGAAGGGCCGGGCCAGCGTCACCGAGGGCATTCCCAAGGCCATGCCTGCCCTGGCTCTGGCGGCGAAGCTGCAGCGGAAGGCTCTGGCCGTCGGGGTCGAGCTCCCGGGCAGGGAGGCGGAGGCGGACGCCATCGTGGCCGGGCTCGACCGGCTGAACAGCGAGGAGCCAGTGAACGGGGGTGCACCGGGGGCCGCCGAGGCCCAGGTGGCCGATCTGCTGTTCTCGGTGGTGAGCGTGGCCCGGCAGTTGGGGGTCGACCCGGAGACCGCCCTCCGGGCCCGGTCGGTGGCCTTCCGGCAACAGGTGGCCGAGCACGAGCACGGCGGCTAGCTGAGCGGGACGGCCACGGGAGAGATGCCCAGGTCTCGGGCAGTCCAACTGATAACTTTTCTCCCACCAGCCACAGGAGCAACAGCAGACAGTGAGCCGCATCGAACAGGTCATCGGCCGGGAGGTTCTCGACTCCCGGGGTAATCCGACCGTCGAGGTCGAGATCCTCCTCGACTCGGGAGCGGTGGGACGCGCCATCGTGCCCTCGGGGGCATCAACCGGCTCGTTCGAGGCCGTGGAGTTGCGCGACGGCGGATCCCGCTACGGCGGCAAGGGTGTGACTCGGGCGGTCGACAACGTCAACGGCGAGATCGCCGAGATCCTCAACGGCTTCGACGCCCTCGACCAGCGAGCCATCGACTTCGCCCTGATCGACGCGGACGGGACACCGAACAAGGCCCGCCTGGGGGCCAACGCCATCCTGGGCGCTTCACTGGCAGCGGCCAAGGCGGTGGCCGACGAGCTCGATATCCCGCTCTTCCGGTCGGTCGGCGGGGCCGACGCCCACGTACTGCCCGTACCCATGATGAACGTCATCAACGGCGGCGTGCACGCCGACAACTCGATTGACCTCCAAGAGTTCATGATCATGCCGGTCGGCGCGGCCTCGTTCTCCGAGGCCCTGCAGTGGGGAGCGGAGACGTACCACGCGCTGGCCAACGTGCTGAAGACCAGGGGCCTGTCCACGGCCGTGGGCGACGAGGGTGGATTCGCCCCGGATCTGGACTCCAACGAGGCTGCGGTGGAGGTCCTGGTGGAAGCGATCGAGGGGGCCGGACGGGTTCCCGGTGACGACATTGCCATCGCCATGGACCCCGCCACCAGCGAGCTGTTCAAGGACGGTCGCTACGTCCTGGCCGGTGAGGGGCGTTCCCTTTCGTCGGCCGAGCTGGTCGACTACTGGATCGATCTGTGCAGTCGATATCCGATCGTCTCCATCGAGGACGGGATGGCCGAAGAGGACTGGGACGGCTGGGCGTCGATGACGGCGGCGCTGGGCGACCGGGTACAGCTGGTGGGTGACGACGTGTTCGTCACCAACGAGGAGCGGCTCCGGCGCGGCATCGATCTGGGCGTGGCCAACGCCGTGCTGATCAAGGTGAACCAGATCGGGACCCTGACCGAGACCCTGAGCACCATGTCCAGGGCCACCCGGTCGTCCTATGGCTGTGTCATGTCCCATCGCTCGGGCGAGACCGAGGACTCGATCATCGCTGATTTGGCCGTGGCCACCAACTGCGGGCAGATCAAGGCCGGGGCGCCGGCTCGTTCCGACCGGGTGGCCAAGTACAACCAGCTGCTCCGGATCGAGGAGGCACTGGGCGAATCAGCTGCGTTCCTGGGCGGCGAGGCCCTGCGGGCAGGGAAGCGGGCGACGTGAGCCGGCCGGCGCCCAGCCATCGCTCCGGCGCCAAGGCGAAGGCGAAGGCCTCCAAGGCCAAGGGCAAGACCTCCACGACCAAGGGCAGAGCGGGCGCCAAGGCACGGTCCGGGTCCAAGACCTCCGGGGCCAGGGGTCATGCGGGGACCAAGGGCAGGGCAACAGGCCCGAAGGCGTCCACGCGCGCCCCGGGCACGCGGGGGTCAGAGGGCAAGCATCGCTCACCGGCCAGCCCCAAGTTGCGCCGACGGCGGTTCATCCTGGTGGTGTCGGCGGCCTTTGCCGCACTGGTGCTGGGCACCAGCTTCCCGGCCAGCGGATTGCTATCCGACCACCGCCAGCTGGCGTCCGCCGATGCGGCCATGCACCGCCTCAAATCAGAGAACAGCGCGCTGGCCCAGGAGAAGCAGCAACTCAACTCCAAAGCAGAGATCCACAGCCTTGCCCGCCAGGACTACCAGCTCGTCGATCCGGGTCAAACGGCCTACAACGTGCTGCCCCCCACTTCGCAATCGACCAAGAGCGGCTCGTCGGACGTGGCCGGAGACCCGGGAAGCCAGCCGGTGGTAGCCCCGGCCAACGCCGCGGGCATGAGCCCGGATCCGAACGTGCCCACTACTTCCACCACGAGCCCACCGGCCTCGGGGGCCCAAGCCCCGGCGTCGTCCGGGCCGGGGTCGGCCACGACGACCACCACGCCTGCGAACACCAGTGGAGGGTTCTGGTCCCGAACCCTCCACTCACTCGAATTCTGGAGATGACGGTCGACCTGCTCCGCGACGAGACGGCCGACGGACTCGGCGGTAGGTTCGGGAGCGAGATGGAAGCGGTCGACGAGGGCGACATGGTGGCCGTGACCGAGCTGCTCGGCCGCCCCCCTCGAGGCCGATTCGAAGTGGTGGTGCGGGCCGGCGACGACGCGCCGGCGGTGATCGCCAACGCTCCGTTCCTGGAGGACGGGACTCCCATGCCCACCCGGTATTGGTTGGTGGACCCGACACTTCGCGACGCGGTGAGCCGACTCGAGTCGTCGGGCGGGGTCCGTCAGGCCGAAACGGAGATCCCACCGGACCGCGTGGCCGAGGCCCACGCCCGCTATGCCGCCGAGCGGGAGGCGCTCATACCGGCCGAACACGACGGCCCCCGGCCCGCCGGGGGTGTCGGCGGGACACGCCGGGGCGTGAAGTGTCTGCACGCCCACCTGGCCTGGTGGCTTACCGGGGCCGACGACCCTGTCGGCGCGTGGACGGCGGAGCGCATCGGCCTCCATCCGGGATCCGATTCCCGGTGATCGCCCGGTTAGGCGGGCGGGCGATCCGCCTCGCGGTGGGCACGGTCATCCTGACGGTGGCCGTGTCCACACTGGTCACGCCCGCGGCCCGAGCCGCCTCGTCGACGCTGTCGCTCTCGGGGACGGTGGTCAACGTGTCGGGAGAGCAGACGGTGGACGGGGTCACCACGCTGCCCGCCAACCCACCCCCGGTGGTGGGGGCGGTGATCCAGGTGGACGGGACCGAGGTGGCGACGTCCGATGGGACCGGCGCCTTCTCGTTGGACTACGCCGGAACCGGACCGGTAACCGTCAGCGCCTCGGCACCGGGCCTCGGCACCTGGCAACTGACCGGCGTGACCTCGGCCGCCTCCGGAGACACGCTGACCATCATGTTGAACGGGCACGACACGTCCCGGGACATGGGATCGCCCGCCACCGCGTCCGGCGGGACCGGTTCGACGCCCACCACTCCCGACAACCCCTCAGGAGGAACCGGTTCGGAGACACCCGCCCCCAACGCCACGCCGACTCCCTCGGCCTCGGGAAACTGCGGCGGTTACTTCTCCAACACGGCACCACCACCGACCATCAACGTCCTCGAGTTCGGTCAGCACACCTCCACCGGGGCAGCGGTGCCGGGGACCGAGATCGGGGTGTTCCAGGTGCCCTTCCAGACCTACGTCGAGAACGTACTGGCCAGCGAATGGATCCCCAGTTGGACACCGGACTCCCTGGACGCAGGAGCCATGGCCGTCAAGTCGTACGCCTGGTTCTTCGTGAACAACTGGCCCCGCCAGGGCAGCTTCAACGGCGCCTGCTACAACGTCGATGACTCGACCAACTACCAGCGCTACGTCCCCGGTGTGACCTTTGCCTCCACCACCGCCGCCGTCTTGGCCACCTGGAACACGATCATGACCAACGGAGGCCAGATCGTCGAAGCCAGCTACCAGGCCACGTTGACCGGCGACACCAACGAGGCCTGTGGGTCGGGCCTCTCCAACTTCCCCGGGGTGATGAGCGCCTGGGGCTCCCAGAACTGTGCGCTGGCCGGGGTGACGTGGCCCCAGATCCTGTCCATTTACTACCCGGGCGAGCAGCTGACCAACGCGCCCCCGCCGGTGGTCCAGTCCTTCACTGCGTCACCGCCCATCTTGCCTACCGGGGGAGGCCCGGTGACGCTGTCGGTCGCCTCGACCAACGCCACCAGCTTCACGGTGGCGTCCGAACCGGGCATTCCCGGCCTGCCTGTCACCACCACCAGCGCTACCGGTGCCGGGGCGACGGTGGGGGTGACCCTCCCGGCCAACGGTGGTGCGGGCATCGCCCCCTACCTGTTCATCGTGGCCGCCTCCGGACCGGGAGGGACCGTGTTCGCCTCGGCGGCCGTGTGGGTGGCGCCCACGGCGACCGTCCCCAATGCGGGCTACTGGGAGGTGGCCTCGGACGGCGGCATCTTCACCTTCGGCGATGCCGGCTTCTTCGGTTCCGAAGGAGGAAAGCCGCTGAACGCGCCGATCGTGTCCATGGCGGCCACACCGGACGATCAGGGCTACTGGGAGGTGGCTTCCGACGGCGGCATCTTCGCCTTCGGCGACGCCGGCTTCTTCGGCTCTGAAGGGGGCAAGCCCCTGAACAAGCCCATCGTGGCCATGACCCCGACCCCCGACGGCAAGGGCTACTGGCTGGTGGCTTCGGACGGCGGCATCTTCACCTTCGGCGACGCCGGCTTCTTCGGCTCCCAGGGCGGGCAACCGCTGAACTCGCCGATCGTGGCCATGGCCGCCACCCCCGACGGCAATGGGTACTGGCTCTTCGCCGCCGACGGCGGCATCTTCACCTTCGGCGACGCCGGCTTCTTCGGCTCCCAGGGTGGCCAGCGGCTCAACTCCCCCGTGGTGGGGGCGGCGGCCAGCCCGACGGGCATGGGTTATCGCGAGGTGGCGGCCGACGGCGGCATCTTCGCCTTCGGCGACGCCAGCTTCCTCGGATCGATGGGGGGCACGCCCCTCAACGCCCCGGTCGTGGCCATGGCATCGAGCACCGATACCAGGGGCTACTGGCTGGTGGCTTCCGATGGCGGCATCTTCACCTTCGGCCACGCCGGCTTCTTCGGTTCCGAAGGGGGCAAGCCGCTGAACAAGCCCATCGTGTCGATGGCTGCCTCCCCCGACGGCAAGGGCTACTGGCTGCTGGCTTCCGATGGCGGCATTTTCACCTTCGGCGACGCCGGGTTCTTCGGCTCCACCGGGGGCCAGACCATCAGCGCGCCCATCGTGGCCATGGCCACCACTCCCGACGGCAAGGGCTACTGGGAGGTGGGCGCCAACGGTGCGGTCTACAACTTCGGGGACGCCATCAATGCCGGATCAAAGGCCGGCCAGACCCTGAACGCGCCCATCGTTTCCGTGGCCGCCACCGCCGACGGCAAGGGCTACTGGCTGTTGGCCTCGGACGGGGGCATCTTCACGTTCGGCGACGCCGGGTTCTTCGGTTCCGAGGGGGGCAAGCCGCTGAACTCGCCCATCGTGGCCATGGCCGCCACCCCCGACGGCAAGGGGTACTGGGAGGTGGGCGCCGACGGGGCGGTCTACAACTTCGGGAACGCCATCAATGCCGGGTCCAAGGCCGGCCAGACCCTGAACAGGCCCATCGTGTCGATGGCCGCCACCTCCGACGGCAAGGGCTACTGGCTGGTGGCCTCGGACGGCGGCATCTTCACCTTCGGCGACGCCGGCTTCTTCGGCTCCGAGGGGGGCAAGCCGCTGAACTCGCCCATCGTCGCCATGGCCGCCACTCCCGACGGCGGAGGCTACTGGCTGGTCGGTGCCGACGGCGGCATCTTCACCTTTGGCGACGCCGGGTTCTTCGGTTCTCAGGGTGGCGAGGTCCTGGGTGCACCCATCGTCGGCATCATGGCCTCATCGGGCGGCACGGGATACCGCGAGGCGGCCTCTGACGGCGGCGTCTTCGGTCATGGCAATGCCCCGTTCTTCGGCTCGATGGGAGGCCAGACGCTGAACGCGCCGATCGTGGGCATCGCCGGCACCCCGGCCGATCGCTAGCAGCGCCGGAGAGACCGTGGCCTTCGCTGACATCGGAGACGTCCGCCTGTTCTTCACCGACGAAGGCGACGGCGATCCGCCCTTGCTCTTCGTCCACGGGTACACGTGCGATTCGCACGACTGGAGCTGGCAGCTCCCGCATTTCGCCGCCGACCACCGGGTCATCGCCGTCGACCTCCGCGGTCACGGGCGTTCGACCGCACCGGAGCACGGCTACTCGGCCCTGGATTTTGCCGTCGACCTGGCCGGGCTGCTCGACGCGCTGGAGATCGAACGGGTGGTGGCACTCGGCCACTCGCTCGGGGGCATCGTGGTCAGCGCGCTGGCGGTCGAGCATCCAGCCCGTGTGGCCGGCCTGGTGTGCGTGGATCCCGCCTACCTCTTGCCCGACGAGACGGGCACGAGCATGGATCCCATCATCGCCGCTCTCGACACCATGGATCCCGTTCCCGTGGTGCAGCAGATCCTGCTGGCCTTCGATGCTCCGGCCCGGTCGCCCGCCCTGCGGACCTGGCAGCTGCGGCGGGCCGCCGGTGTTCCCCACCATGTCCTGCGCCAGGCCTTGGTCAGTCAGGTCAAGGGTCTGACCCTCTATGCGAACAGCGCCCCCTACCTGGCCCGCCGTGCCTGCCCGGTCCTGACTTTCTACGCCGACCCGGCGCGCGCCGGCATCGAGGCCTCGTTGTACACCGACGATCGGTCGAAGGTTGTCGCCTGGGAGGGCGCCGGCCACTGGCTCCACCAGGAGCGACCCGCCGAGTTCAACGCGCTGGTGGAGACGTGGTTGGCTGAGCTGCGATCGTGACCCTCGCGAGGCCTGCCCGGCCCCGTGCTCGAATCGGTCGAAACGCTCTGTATCCCGCTGCTGCAGCGGGGGTGGTCGCTTTCTGAGCCCCGACCGCGGGCCGGACTATGCCAAGATCCGGCCGTGCGCTTCCACACTGAGCACCGCTTCGACGGGTCGGCAGAGGCCGTGGTCGCCATCCTGTCCGATCCCGACTTCTACCTCGGCCTCGACCTTCCCGACCTGAGCCGGCCCGAACTGCTCGAGCACGGGGTGGAGGGCGACGAGGCCGTGGTGCGCCTTCGCTACGAGTTCGTGGGCAGCCTCGATCCCATTGCCCAGCGCTTGATCGGTTCCGGCCGCCTGGCGTGGGTGCAAGAGGTTCGGGTCGACCAGTCGAGGGGCTCGGGCCAGCTCCGGTTCGAGGCCGAGAAGAACCCACGGCAACTGCACGGTGCGGCTGACTTCGGGCTCGGCCCGGACGGGGCGGCCACCGTCCGGACCATCGACGGCGAACTGGTCGTGGCCGTACCGGGGATCGGTCGCATGGCGGAGCGCCGGATCGTGCCCGGGTTGGTCCGCCGGCTGGATATCGAGGCGCAGGCTGTGGACGACCAGTTGTAGCGAGGAGCGTGATCGGCGGGCCACCCGGCCCGAGCTGTGCCGCTCAGATGTCCTCGTACACTTCGATCCGAGGGGCACCGGTCACGCCGGCACTCTCCATGGCCGCCTGCAGTTTCGGGTCGTCGGCGAAGCCCTGGGCTTGAGCGACGGTGGGAAAGTCGTGCGTCCCAGCCACGTCGTTGGGATCCCCGGGGACATGCATGACCCGTTGCGCGGTGCAACCATACTGAGCACGCAACGGCTCGACCGAGTCGTAGACCTTCCGCCAGGAGGCATAGTCGGCAACGGTGTGGCGGACGATCAATGTGGCACTCATCGGGAACCCCCTGATACCGGAGACGACCTGTCTCCGCGCCCACACTGTAGCGAAGGCACCCGGCCCGAGCCCGTCCGGTCGAGCACAACTTCCGCCATCACGCGAGGCGTGATAGCAAGACCGGATGAGCTCCGACGGACCGGTGGCGGCAATCGATTGTGGGACGAACTCCACCAGGTTGCTGGTGGCGGACCCGTCCGGTCACCCCCTGGAGCGCCTCATGCGGATCACCCGGTTGGGTGAGGGGGTCGATGCCACCGGGCAGCTTTCCGGCGAAGCCATCGACCGGTGCCTCGCCGTTGTCCGCGAGTACCGGGGCGTCCTCGATCGCCTGGGCGTGGTGTCGGTTCGCCTGGTGGCCACATCGGCGGTACGAGATGCAGCCAACGGAACCGTGTTCCTCACTGGGGCGGCAGAGGCCTCGGGGGCGACTCCCGAGCTGTTGACCGGGATCGAGGAGGGGCGGCTCTCGCTGGCCGGCGCGCTGTCCGACCTCGATGACGCCGAGGGCCCCTTCCTCATTCTCGACATCGGAGGTGGCTCCACTGAATTGGTGGCCGGGTCCGACCCCGACGATCCGGCCCTTGACGCCGTCTCGCTGCAGCTGGGATGCGTCCGCATCCTGGAGCGCTTCTTGCACCATGATCCTCCGACCGCAGACGAGCTGGCCGCGGCCCAGGCCGTGGTCACCGAGGCGCTGGACGGTGCCGCCGCGGCCCATCCCCGCTTTGCCCAGGCCAACCGGTTGGTCGGCCTGGCCGGCACTGTCTCCACCATCGCCGCCCTGCAGCACGAGGTGGCCGAGTACGACAGGGACCGCGTCCATCACGCCGTGCTGACCGCCGCGCAGGCCAAGGAGTGGTTCCATCGCCTGGCCGGTGAGGACACCGAGGCGAGACTGCATCGCCCGGGCATGGAGCCGGGCCGGGCCGACGTGATCGTCGGGGGGGCGTTGATGCTGGACGCGGTCATGGCCCGATTCGGTTTCGACCAGTGCCTGGTCTCCGAGTCAGACATCCTCGACGGTCTGGTGGCCTCCCAGCTCTGAGCCACGGTGGCGACGGGCCCTAACGGCTCCGCGGCCCCGCCTGTTCGACGGCGGCCACGATGTGGGCCATCCGGTCCACCAGCTGATCGGGATGGCCGTATCGTTCCTCGGCCATGATCCGGCCCTGGTGACCGAGCTCGTCCCGCACCGCCTTGTCCTCCAGCGAGGCGACGGCGTGCAACAGCTCGTCCACGGTGGTGAACCCGATGCCGCCTCCGGCTGCGCCGTGCTCGGCCCCGATCGATCCGGCCGGGGCGATGATGGGAGTCCCCACCCGGAGGGCTTCGACGCACTCCCGGGCCACAAAGGGGCCCGGTCGGAGATCGATGACCGCCCGGGCATGGGCGAACAGGCGCCACAGGTCGGTGCGGGTCTCCACGTCGATGGACCCTCGACGGGATCGCCATTGCCACACGGTGGCCACGCCGTCCTCGATGACCATCGTGTGCTGCCGGGGAAAACGGGCGGCCAACCAGGCCACCCATGGCGTCGGGTCGGCGCCGTCGCCGCCCGCGGCGCCGGCCCGATCGGTGAGCACCAGCAGGTAGTCGACGAAGCCGACACCGGAATGCGGGCGATTGGTGACGAACGGATTGACCGGGACGTGGAGCCCGGTGTCGTAGATGTGCGAGGCCACCTCGGGATTGGCATCGGCCACCGCTTCACGTCGCTCGGGAGTGACGGTGATGAGGGCGTCGGCCTGGGGCACCCGGTTCGCCGACCCGGCCAGCGCCACCACCGGTGCGCCGGCCGCGAATTCCCGGGCCAGGGCCACCGCACCGGCATCGTCGGCGTGGAGGAGCACCAGGGTGGGTGGGGGCACGTCCGGCCAGCGAGCATCGGCGGGGAGGGGCCAGGTGCTCGAGCCCGGGAGCGCCGTGCCGATCTGGTGGACGTCGAAGAGACCGTCGGGCCGAGGCGTCCGCTGGGGTCCGGGAGTGACGACGTCGACGACCCGACGGCGGGAGGTGGCGCCGGCCAGGCCGCGCATGACGAACGACCGCTCGGTCTCGGCCCCGCCCCAGGTCGAGCTCAACAGCAGCACCCGACCGTCGGGCAACGGCTCAGCCATCCGTGGGCGGAGACGTGGCGCTCTGGAGCGCGGCCCGCACCTGTACCAGATCGTCGCCGACCACCGACACCACTTCCCGCAACAGATCCTCGAGCTCCACCACCCGCGAGCCCAGCTCGTCACAGCGGATGGCCAGGGCATCGTTGGTGCGGATGAGTGCGCCGATCAGGGCTCGGTCCGCTCGCTGGGCCGGTTCGGAGACGTCGGCTGCGACCGAACCGATCTGCCTGACCACCTTGCCGCGGAGACCGCGGCCCGCCGGCCCCTGGGCTCCCTCGGTGGCCCCGGCCCCGTGGAGGTCCGCCCACAGGCGGTGTAAGGCGGCCAGATCGGTGCTCTCACGCATGGGGGACATGGCCTGATGTTCCCGGGGGGCGCGCTCGAGCAACCGGGGTGGGGTTGGCGGCTCTTTCGCGGTGTCATCGCCGGGTTGGGTCATGCGCTTTGCAGGATCAGTCGCCACTGGTGGAGTTGCTCCTCTTCTTCGGGCCGTCGAAGGGCACACGACCCGTCGAGCCGGGTGAGATGGGGGTTGAGAAAGGGATCACCGGTTTCGATCTGCTCATCCCAGCGGAGCATGAAGCGGCGGATGTCGGGCACCGAACCAGTCTTCCCCCGGCTGGGCGACTCGTAGTGGATCAGCTCGGCCAAGGGCTCGTAGACCACGCGGTAGCCCTGCTGACGAGCTCGCAGGCAGAAATCGATGTCGTTGGTGTCGATACCCAGTTCCTCGTCGAACCCTCCCAGCTCCTCGAACAGGTTCCGGCGGCTGGCCATGCACGCCCCGGTCACCGCCGAGCAATCACGGGTGAGTACGGCGAGACCCAGGTAGCCGGGCTGGTCGGCCGGCAGACCGACCAGCGTGTGGCCGGCCGCTCCGATCCCGATGACCACGCCGGAATGCTGTACCCGGCCGCCGGGGTAGAGGAGGCGAGCGCCCACCGCGGCCACATCGGGTCGCAGGGCCTGGGCGGCGAGAACGCCGAGCCAGCCCGGATGCCTGGCTTCGATGTCGTTGTTGAGGAAGAGGAGCACGTCGCCCCGGGCCGCTTCGACGGCGGCGTTGTTGAGGGCAGCCCAGTTGAACGAGCGGTCGTCGTGGACCACGGTCACGTCGTCTCTGGTCTCCAGACGCTCGAGCAGGCTCAGGGTCTCGGGCTCGACGGAGCCGTTGTCCACCAGGACGAACTGGAGGTCGACGTCGTCGGTGGTGGCGGTGACCGAGTCGGTGCAGGTGCGGAGGAAGGCGGCACCGTCCCGAAAGGGCACGATGGCGCTGACCGAGGTCCGTGGGGGCGGAGAGCGTCGGAAGTGCCAGGTGCCCTGCATCGGTCCTGCTTCGACCGTCCCGACCTCGCCGCGACGGGCCGTGGCCCCGGTCACGGCGCCAGCCCCCAGTACTGAGTTCCTGTCATCGACTCGGAGTTCGGGGGCAGCAGGGGGTGCACCGTCTACCTGGGATGCCGACCGCCGGCCGTAGAGAACCTCGGCCACGTGCGCCACCCGGTCGGTGCGCTCGGTCATCCGCAACATGAGGTCGTGTTCCCAGTCGCCGTCGTCCACCGCCTTGATGCCGCCCGATTCGCGCACCAACGCCGTGTTGGCCAGAAGCGGCCGACCCAGGTAGGCCGTCGAGAGCAGCAAGTCGGGCGACCAATCGGGCTTGAGCGCCGGTCGCCAGGCCGTCTCCACCCCGTCGAGCTGGTCCTCGTCTCCGTAGGCCAGGGGAGCATCGGCCACCGCCCGGCCCAGCAGGGCCAAGGCGTCGGGGGCCAGCTCGTCGTGTTGGCCCAGCACCAGCACGAAGGGTGCATCGGCGCCGTCGAAGGCGAGGGCCAGGGCCTCGGCCAACGGCGTGGCCGGCGCGGTGGACACCCGGCTCACCCGGGCCGCGTTCAGGTGGGACAGCTCCTCGGACAGCACGGACTCGACCACGGCCGAGGGAGCGCCGCACAGGGCCAGAGACAGGCGCCAGTGGGGCTCGGTTTGTACCAGGACCGAATGGAGGGACCGGCGCAGCCAGAGGGGCTCGGGATCGTCGATGACCATGAGCACGGCCACTCCGGGTCCGGCTCCGGTACGGCCGGTTTGGCCGGCCAGGCGTTGGGCTTGCCGTTGGCGACGCCAGGCTCGATACACAGGGAGATCTCCGGCCACGTCAGGTCGCAGGGGGGCCAGGTCCGACACGCGAAAGAGGACCCGTTCGGGTGGTGGGCGGGAGGTTCGTCCCGGATCGTCGGCTGCGGATCGGGGCTCCGATCGGGGAAGACGCCGGTCTGCCTGCTCCACGCCCGAACGTTACCAGTAGGTGGTCATGTGCCTGATGGGCGCGAGCCGCCTACGATGCGCGTGTGGCACTGTTCGTCTTCACCGTGATGGGTCCGAGAGCAATGGAACCCCTCGCCCACCGACATGGGGTGCCGGGACGATGAGCGCGGCCGTTGGCTCGACCACCACGACACCGCTGGAGCTGACCGGGTGGCGGGTCCGGCTCCGCACGCTGTCCGAGTCGGATTACGACGGCTGGTACCGGGTCCGGGATGCCAGCCGCGACTGGTTGATCCCGTGGGAGCCTCGGCCCAACGGCGCTCCGCCTGCGCCCGAGGACCGGTCGAGCTTCATCACCCGCTGCATGATGCGGGAACGGGAACGGCAGCTGGGTAGCGGGTTCGGGTTCGGCATCTTCATGGACGACCGGTTCTGCGGGGAGGTGACGCTGTCCTCGGTGCAGCGCGGGCCTTTCCAGAACGCGTCGATCGGCTACTGGATCGATCGGGGCTACGCAGGCCAGGGCCTGGTGCCCGAGGCCGTGGTGGTCGTCCTCCGATTCGCGTTCGAGTCGTTGGGGCTGCATCGGGTGGAGATCTCCATCATCCCCCGCAATGCCGCCAGCCGCCGAGTGGTCGAGAAGCTGGGGCTCCGCAACGAAGGGGTGGCCGAGCGGTTCTTGGAGATCGACGGCCGGTGGGAGGACCACATCCGCTACGCCATCACCTCCGAGGAGTGGAGCACGCGGCGATCGCAGCTCCTCACCACCTGGCTCCGCCGGGCCTAGCCGGCTCGAGGCCCGCTCGAGCCTTCGGCGGTCGAGGTGGCGTGGGCTCGTCTATCCGTCCTCGTTGTCGCCGTCCCATGCCCATCGGGGCACCTGGCGGAGCGGATGAAGTTCGTCCTCGTTGGTGGCGTTGGAGTTCTGCATGGCGACCCGTGAGCCGAATTCGAGGTGCGAGCGCACCGCTTCCCGGAACGGCGCGTCATCAGGCATGCCGACCTCGTCGAGGGCGGCCATGTACAGCTGGACGAACCGGACGCGTTGGGCCTCGGTGATGTCCAGTCCCCGGTGGACGGCGATCAAATGCTCGAACCCGAGTTCACGGGTGAAGCGGTCGGGACCGCCGAAGGACTCGCTGGTGAACGCGGTCAGATGGTCGACGTGCAGGGGATTACCGGCACCGAAGAGGGGCTGGAGCAGTGGATCAGCGAGGACGCTGGAGTAGAAGACGTCCTCCAAGTGGTGCAACGCCTCGTAGCCGCCCGCATGCTCGTAGAGGGAGGGCATACTCGCACCTTACCGATGAGAAAGGCCCCCAGTGGTCAGCCGTCGGAACCCCGGATGACTGCGGGGGAATGGCGGAAGAACTGTTCGACGTCCTGTTCGTAGCGGTACTCGTTCCCGCTCGATCCCACCGTCCGGCGGAGGTTGTTGGCCCGGGCAAAGCTCTCGACCGCTCCGGCCGAGGTGTAGCGGTAGCGGAAACCGGTCTCGATGAGGCGCGAGGTGTCGACGCCTCGTCCGTAGCGGATGACCGCTTCCATCTCGGGCGGGAACTGCACCAGGCCCAGCCGACGCAGCGGGGCCGAAAAGGCGCGGGCACTGACCGGAGGGAAGGGCAGGAGGTGGGCACCGCCGATGGTGGCCACCTCGCTCCAGGGCAGCTTTCCCGCTCCGGCCACATTGAACACACCGGGGATCCGGTTCCGGGTGACGTGCTCCAACGACCGGACCACGTCGTCCTCCTCCACGAACTGCACCAGCGGGTCGAAGCCGAGGATGGAGGGCAGGACGCGCTTGCGGAGGTTGTAGCTGATCGGCGTGATGATGTCCGTGCCCAGCACATGGGCAAAACGCAGCACGCTCACGATGAGATGGGGATTGTCGGCCGCGAAGTCGCGGAGCATGGCCTCGACTTCGAGGAGCGAGCGCTCCACCCGGGTGCGTACGGGAGCCAGGCGGAGGGTCTCCTCCCGGAACCATACGGGGTCCTTCTCCGAGGCGCCGTAGACATGGGTCGAAGACTTGACCACCACGTGGCGCACCGGCGTGCCCGGTGCTCCTGCTGCAGCCAGCAGGTTCAACGTGCCGATGACGTTGATCTCGTGAAGGGCCCGTCCCGAGATGCCCACCGAGTTGGTCTCCAAGAAGGTGTGGACCACGGTGTCCACCTGCGTGGCTTGCACGATGCGGTGGAGGATGGAATAGGCCTGGTCGGAGCGGACGTACTCGGTTCGTTCCAGGGGAACCCGGGGCTCATTGGTGCCCATGCCCAGGATCATCTCCACCTCGGGGTCGGCCTCGAGCGTCTGGGCCATACGGCCGCCCCAGAATGTGTCCAACCCGGTGATCAGGACCCGTCGACCCACCTCAGCCGAACCAGACGCTTCGCCGGGCCCGCAGCATGTCGTGCAGCGTGTCCTGCAGCAACGCGCGGATCCGCTCGGCCTCGTCCATCACCGTGGACTTGGAGTACCGCTTCTGATCGGGCTCGGCGTCGAAGGTGATGGGATCGAGCACCCGGATCTTGATCTTGGACGGGAAATAGGCCACGGTGCCCAGAACCGGTCCGAAGACCAGGTGGTTGGCGGTGACCGGGAAGTACGGCAGGCGAAGCACCTTGGCCACCGACGGGAGGCGGAACAAGATGGGCATCGACTCCTCGGCGCCGACCACGGCGATGGGGATGACGGGAACGCCGGCCCGCATGGCGATCTCCACGAACCCTCCCCGTCCGAACCGGCGCAACCGGTAGCGATCGGTGTAGGTCTTCGACGGCCCCTTGGTCCCCTCGGGGAAGACCAGGGCCAGTTGGCCCTGGTCGTGCAAGAGCCGGTAGGCGTTGTCGGGATGAGCGGGAACGCCGCCGGTGCGGGACCACATGGTCCCCACGCCGGGAACGGTCCGGAAGAAGTAGTCGGCCAGCCCGTACACGGGACGGTGGAGGTCCCGTTCGATGCCGTGCATGATGGCCGGGGCGTCGGAGGGGATGGCCCCGGCATGATTGCCGATCAGCAGGGCGCCGCCCACGGTCGGGATCTTCTCCATGCCTTCCCACTCCACCCGGAACCAGTGCTTGTACATCGGGTCGTACACGCGTCGGAGGAGCGACCGCACGTGCTCGGAGCGACCCCACTCGTCCACGTCACCACGTCTCGGATCGACGGTCTCGCCCTCATCGAGATCAGGGCGGAAGTTCCGGGGCACCACGACGGGAAGGGGAGTGGGCTCCTCCGGGGCCACCTGGATGCTGGCTCGACGGGCCCGGACGTCGATGGCGCGGGCTCGGCGCTCTTCCGCTCGACGACGCTCCGCCGTCTGGCCCGTGTCCGTCCCGTCCGCGCTCACCCGGTGCATCGTACCGCCGACATCTCCTCCGGTATAGGGGCCCCGGTTCTGTTGTGATCGAGCCCGGCCGGGGAACGCTGTACCCGTCGCCCTCGCCTCCCCAGCTGGCTATCCGGGTCTGACTGAGCTGTGGATCCTGCCGCCCAGGGGCCCGAGGGCCAAGAGGTCGGCGAGGGAGAGGGAGCGCTGGGTCATCGTCTGTTCGGGGAGGGCACCCCGCAGGGATCGGACGTAGTCCGAGACGTCGGCCCGATCGACCAGGGGAAACAGGACCAGGGTGCCGGCGGTCCCGGACACCAGGGGAAGGGGCATCGGGCACGGCCCGACCGCCAGCGCCGTACGCACCTGGTCGATGAGCTGATCATTGGCCACCGACCTGTCCTCGTCCCCGGAGCGAGGATCGGGCCCGGTGATGGCCACGGCAGGCATCGCCGATGGCCGGCGAAGCCCGGTTCGGGAGCTGAACACGTCAGCCAGCATGGTGATCGAGTCGTGCAACGGCTGGACGCTGCTCCCGGGAACGTGCTTCCAGTGCACCGGCACTTCGGCGATGGTGAGACCGAGGCGGTGCGAACAGGCCAGTACCTCGACGTCGAAGGCGAAGCGGTCGATGGGGACGAGGTGGAACACGAGGCGGGCCACTTCGGTGCGGAAGGCCTTGAACCCACATTGGGTGTCAAGAAAGTCGAGGTCGGTGCCGGCGGTGACCAGTCGATTGAACAGTCGACCCATCAACAACCGGATCATGTACCGGCTCTCGACCATCGAATCGGGGAGCGACCGGGATCCAATGGCGCCCTCGGTCGTCGCCAGCCGATCGAGGAGCTGAGGGATGGCCCGAGGGTCGATGGCCATGTCTGCGTCCATGTAGGCGGTGGACGCGCCGCGCGCCGCCCTGATGCCGGCCCGGACGGCCGCCCCTTTGCCCTGGTTGACGGGGAGCCGGATGACGCGGTGGTGGGGGAGGTCGGCAGTCAGGGATCGGGCCCGGCCCGACGTGTTGTCGTCGCTGCCATCGTCGACCACGATGACCTCGGTGTGGTCGAGATCCACTGCGCCGGCCCGGACGGCGTACCGGAACCGCTCGAAGGCATCGTCCAGCCGGTGGGCCTCGTTGTAAGCGGGTACGACGATGCTCAACCGGAGTGCGGTCGTCGGTCGCCCGGAGGGGGGAAGGGAGCTAGCTGGGTCGATCGGCGTGGGCGACAGCTTAGGGTCCGGTGGGGCCGTCCTCAGGGTCGGGCGGCACCGATTAGGCCCCCGTACCAGATCGGATCGTAGGTGACCACGGTCCCGGTGTGGGCGGCCTGGATGATGGTGGCACTCCCGTACGGGGTGGCTGCGCCGTTCAGGGAGGGTCCCACGTACATCACCACGTGGTCGATCCCGTCGCCGTCGAGGTCGTAGAAGATGAGGTCGCCGGGCTCGAGGTTGGACATGCTGACGTGCTGCGACTCGGCGTACTGATCGGCGGCCGAGTGCGAAAGGGCCACTCCGGCCTGCCCCCAGGCCAGCAGGGTCAGGCCCGAGCAGTCCACCCCGGCCCGACTGGCACCGCCCCACAGATAGGGCACGCCGAAATACGACAGGGCCGCGTTCACGGCGGCGATGCCGGCTGAGGAGGGGGAGCCCCCGGGCGAGGCGGCCGTGGACCCCGATCCACCGGCCGATGCCGCGGCCTGATTGGCGGATTGCGTGGCCGCGGCCGTGGTCGCGCCCCCGCCCAGGGCACTGGCCACTTGCGCGGCCTGCGAAGCCTGGTTGGCCGCGGTCTGAGCCCTGGCCTGGTTGGAGGCGGCCTGGGCCGCGGCAGCCGCCTGGGCGGCCTGGGCCGCGGCCTGTTGGGCCACCTCTGCAGCCAGGGTGCCCTTGACCTGGTCCAGGGTGGCTTGAGACTGGTTCGCCGTTGCCTGGGCGGCAACCGCGGCCTGTTGGGCCTGGTCCTGTTCCACCGCCTGATCGTGTTGTTGTGCGGTCAGCGCCGCCTGGGTGGCGGCCAGCCGACGTTGGCCGGCTTCGACGCGGGCCAGGTCGCGATGCACGTTGCCCACCACGATCTGCGTGTAGGTGCCGCGGACCTCGGCGTCGGAAGACGGTGAGGAGAAGATGGTGGCGATCCCGGTCGAGGACGAGTCGTAGAGGTAGGACTTGATGGCGTCCTGGGTGAGCTGGTGGCGATCAGAGGCCAGGCGAACGGTGGTAGCAGCGATCGAGGCGTTGGTGGTCACCAATGCGTTCTGGGTGGCCTGCAGGCGCACCGTGGCCTGGTTGTAGAGCTCGTCCTCGGCGCTCAGCTGCTGTTGTTGCTGTTGGATCTGGGCCTCGATGGCCGCCACCTGGCCTTCGGTGGCTGTGATGGAGGAACCACCGGGGTCGGCGGCCGCCGGTGCTGCCCAGGCCGCCGTCTCGACCACCACCGAGGTGCTGGAGGCGATCAGGGCGGCCACGCCGGCCAGCAACGCCATCGGGCGTGCCCCGGGGCGGCGGAATCGGCCTTGGCTCCGCCGTCGAGCTGAATCCTCAGTAGTCACAGCAGCCACATGTGTCACATTACCCCCGAGGTCGGAGAAATTAAAGGGCGTCGTCCCTGGTCACAGCGCAACAGGTCCAGAGCGTCGGGCCGTGGACTATGACGGAGGAATGCTGGAACGAGGGCTGGCCAAGGATGGAATCGTGGAGGTCGGCGGAGGGCGCGTCCGGGGATTAGAACGAAACGGTGTCTGGTCGTTCTCGGGCATTCCCTATGCGGCACCCCCGGTGGGGCCCCTCCGGTGGCGGCCGCCGGTCGAGGCCAAGCCGTGGACAGGGGTCAAGGAGTGCGACCACTTCGGCCCCATTGCCCCCCAGACCCCGCCCATCCCGGGCATGTCGATCGGCGGTGCGCCGGAGGAGCAGTCGGAGGACTGCCTGACCCTCAACGTCTGGTCGAACGGGCTGGGCGGAGAACCCCGCCCGGTCATGGTGTGGATCCATGGCGGCGGTTTCAACTCGGGTACCGGCGCAGGAGACCTGTACCGCGGCGGGACATTGGCCCGCGAGGGGGACGTGGTCGTTGTCACCATCAATTACCGGTTGGGTGCCCTGGGCTTTCTGGCTCATCCTGCCCTGCAGCCGACCTCGTCGGCCTGGGCCGGCGGCGAGCAGTGGCTGGGCTCGGGCAACTGGGGCATCGCCGACCAGATCGCCGCGTTGGTCTGGGTACGGGACAACATCGCCGCCTTCGGGGGCGATCCCGGCAACGTCACCATCTTCGGAGAGTCGGCCGGAGGGATGAGCGTCTCGACATTGCTGGGTGTGACCGCCGCTCGCGGGCTCTTTCATCGGGCCATCGTCCAGAGCGGGCCGCCCTTCACCCACACGGCCGACGAGGCGGCAGGCCGAGCCGAGCTCTTGGCCGAGAAGCTGGGGGTGCCGATGACGCGCCAGGCTCTGGAGCAGGTGCCGGCGTCGGAGCTGGTGCGAGTGGCCCAGGAGATCGGCCAGTCGTTGGTCCTGGGAGACGGCGGTCTTCCCTTGGTCTTTCTGCCCACGGTGGACGGGGGCCTGCTGTCCCGAGCCCCCGAGGTCGAGGTGGCCGACGGCGCTTCTGCCGATGTCCCCTTGCTGATCGGGACGAATCGGGATGAGGCCGCGTTCTTCGCCGTGGCCCTGCCGGCCGTCAATGCACTCGACGAGCCGGGTCTGCAGCGGTGGGTGCAGCGCATCGTGCCCTCCGAGAGCGCCGAGACCCTCATCGAGGACTACCGGCGCGCTCGAGCCGCCCGTGGTGAGGGGACCAAACCGCGCGACCTCTGGGTGGCCATCGCCACGGACTCGGTGTTCCGGGGCCCTTCGGTGCTCCTGGCCGACAGCCATGCTCTGGCCGGATCGGGCGCCGGTGGACCGGGTACCTACCTCTATTTGTTCACGTGGGAGACGCCAGCCTTCGGTGGCCTCCTGGGCTCGTGCCACGCGCTGGAGATCCCTTTCGCCTTCGGGACTGTGACCAACCCGGTGATCCAGCAGTTCGCCGGTGGCGGTGATGACGCCTTACGGCTGTCTGAAGGCATGCGACAGGCCTGGATCTCCTTCGCCAGGAGCGGCTCGCCGTCAGGAGACCTGGTCGGGGAGTGGCCGCGATGGGATCCGCTGCGCCGTCCCACCATGGTGTTTGGGCCGTGGCCGGGCAGCGAGCCCATGTGGCGCGCCGTGGATGCTCCTCGGGACGAGGAGCTGATGTCGCTCTTGAGTGCGCTTCCGTCGTCGAGCATCGGGAGCGAACTTGCTCCATGACGGCCATGCCGGGCTACCTCTTCTTGGCCACCTAATCTGCTGCCGGGGGACGTAGCCCAACAGGTAGAGGCAGGGCGCTTAAACCGCCTCCAGTGAGGGTTCGACTCCCTCCGTCCCCACAAATTGGGGTAAGCCCCATTCGGTGGACCACTTTTTAGGACAAAGTGGCCTGCTGGATGGTGGTTGAGTGTAAATCCTCGAACTCGTTCGGGTGAGATAGCTGAGCCAGCTGTGGCGGCGGTGGTGCTCGGGGTGCTGGTGCTCAGCCGCCGTTTCCTGGGAACATCCCTGTGAGCCGGCCTTCATCGGCTGAGCGTGGCGGTCTGATTTCAGGCGTCGAGGGCGGCACGCACCAGCTCGATGAGGTCGTTGTCGCATAGGGTCGCTGAGTCGTCGGGGCTGAGCCCGGTGGTCCCATTGCTCGTCTTGAGCCTGGGATGGCGGGAGGAGTGGTCGTCGGTCTTACAGATCCGCTTCGAGCGCGGAAAGAAGGCCTTGGAGGTCTTCGGCGCAGGGGCCGCAGGACCTCAAATGGGCGGCGACTCCGGGATATAGCTCCTCGGGCTTCCTTCCAGAGCTCGCCACCTCGGCGTACACGTGCAGGACCTCCATGGCTTCTTCGCAACCCACATCGCGGGGGTCGGTAGCGAGGAACCGCTCGATGTTCACCTTGCCGGTCATGGCTGGCCGCCCGAATCTGGGTCCAGGTGCCCCAAGGTGATCAGTTCGTTCCGTAACTTGCGGCGGGTATCGAACATGATTTTGTACACCGCGTTGCGGTTGGTGCCCATCTCGGCGACCAAGGCGTCGAGGGGCACGCCCTCGACAATGATGGCAACAAAGACTTGCCTCTGCCGATCGGTCAAACACGTCTCGACGGCCCGCCGCAACGCCGTTAGCAGTTCCTGGGCTTCGGCCTGCTCAGCCGGTGCGATACCGAAGCGGTCCGGCACGCGGTCCCATTCGGTGTCGTGGTCCGTGGACCGCGAACTCCGCCAGAAATGACGAGAGAGCTTGGTGGAAACCTCGAACATCACGAACTTGTAAGCCCAAGTCGTAAAGCGGCTGTCACCCCGGAATTGCTCCAGCTTCTTCGTTACCAGGATGAGGGCGTCTGCCGCAGCTTGGTGAGCGACGTCGTCGAGCTCAGGACCAGTGATTTGCCCTGCGGTGTTCCGGCGGTGCACCTCCCGCCGGGCAATCTTGAGTAAGAGTTCGTGAAGATCCTCCAGAGCTTTTTCCCTTTGGGTACCCTGCAATGCCCGGAGCCACTTTGCCGACTCGACGTCCATGACCGACGCCTGGCTCCGATCAGGGTATTCGTCGCCCGCCCTCGGTTCGCTCGGCACCATGACCAGATCGTAGTTTCGCCCCGCCCGTTTCCGGCGTCGTGGCCCCGTCCAGTCGGGCGGCCACGTCCGGACCAGCACTCCGCCGACGCCACGCCGTGCCGGGTGGGGATACGGATGGGTCATGGCCTCCTCCGTCGCTCGCCGGACGTCGCCGGGCCAGGTCTTCGAGTTCACCTGTCCCATCGTTGCTCGTAACCCGTCAGTTGCCCGGGCATGATCGTCGAGTTGGGAGGTCATGGTCCCTTGGAGTTGCTCGAATATCGCCGACAGCTCGAGATCGCTTACCGCTCGTCTGGGCCGTACTCCACCGCATACACACGCCAGATCGCACCGACCTCCCCGAATCATTGTGTGCTGTTGGTGTCCGCCGGAGGGCACCTCTTACCCCTTCTACCGCGAGAGGTAAGAACCGTATCCGTGCTGGTCGCTAACACCAAGCCACGGGAACCGACGAGGAAGCAGGACCGCCATAGATCTGTCTGGAAGGACAAATCCGTCGAAATCGCGCTCTAAGTCGACCGCCCGCTTCACGGTGTCGCTCCCCCTCCAGATGGGCGGAAGTCGCTGCACACGGCGGCCGAAACGAAAGGAACATTGTGTCCCGCAACCCGACAATCGCGCCCTGCCAGGGCACGGCACGTCACATTCTGGTGATGGCCAAAGCTCCCCAGCCAGGAGCGGTCAAGACCCGCTTGTGCCCGCCGCTGTCCTTCCGTGAGGCGGCAGATCTGGCCGCCGCCGCTCTAGCCGACACTCTGGCGGCGGTCGCCGATTGTCACGCTGAGCGCAAGATCGTGGCCCTCCACGGCGTGCCGGGAGAGTGGCTTCCACCGGGATTCGAGATCATCAAGCAGAGCGGCGGAGGTCTCGACCGGCGACTGGCGGCGGCGTGGGACGAAGCAGGCGGACCAGGCCTGCAAATCGGTATGGACACCCCCCAGGCCAGCGCCCAACTACTCGACGATTGCCTCGAAGCCACCTTCCGGCCTGGAACGACCGCATCACTCGGCCTTGCCGCCGACGGTGGATGGTGGGCCATCGGACTATCGGCGAGCTGGCACCGGGACGTCTTCACCGGAGTGCCGATGAGTACCCCAGGCACGGGGCGACTCCAGCTTCGGCGTCTCCACCAGCTAGGTCACACCGTCGCCGCGCTGCCCGAACTACGCGATGTTGACCGCATGGCCGACGCCCGGATCGTGTCTGCGATGGCACCGCAGAGCCGCTTCGCGTCGACCTTCGCTGAACTCACTGTTGATACGCGCCTCACGGCGTCGTGACCGCGGCGATACCCGCGGGCGTGTGGCCCGATGCCGTGTTGGGTGGCGCCCAGCCGGCCCGACTGAAGGTGGAGGGCAGCCAGGAGGTGATCCCGTTGCCGGTCCGGCGTTGGCACGGGTCGCTCACTGTCGATGAGCGACTCGTGATCAACGCGGCCAGGCCTCCGGTCCTCGACATCGGCTGCGGCCCGGGCCGCCACGCCACCGCCCTGAACCGCCTTGGCCGCCGGTCTCTCGGAATAGACACCTCACCGGCGGCCATCCGAGCCGCTCGGCGGCGAGGCGCCACCGCCATCCAGGTCTCAGTGTTCGGACCGGTACCGGATCCCGGCCGATGGGCCACAGCGCTGCTGTTTGACGGGAACATCGGAATCGGCGGGGACCCCGTCCGGCTACTCGAGCGGGTACGCGACCTACTAAATCCGACCGGGACCCTGCTTGTGGAGGTGGAGCCACCAGAACGGGGATCGCGGCGCTTCCACGCCCAAGTGCAGCATGCCGACCAGCTCAGCCCCAGGTTCCCGTGGGCCTTCGTCGGCGCCGGAGAGATCGAATCCATCGCCGAATCAGCCGGGCTCGCCACCAACCGCGTGTGGAAGGGAGGGCATCGGTGGTTCGCCGAACTATCCAAGGATTGCCCGTGAAGGTGCACGTCCCACCTATTCGGGGGGTTCGCCCACCCAGCTGGATATAGCAGGTCACCCAGGGCGTGCACGACCTACTTCGGTGCCGATCGGAGGTAAGACCTGGTCGGACACGGCCGCGAATGGGGCAAATGACCACTTCATCTGACGACAGGATTGGAAGTCGACAGGGGTCGGCAGGGACATATGCCGCTGGTTCGCGCTCCAACTCAGCCCGATCCCTATGATCCCGGAGCCTCTCGAGCCAGAGGCTTCGACTAGCACCCCGCAACCTTCGGGCGACCCAGAGGCCTCGACCGAGCTAGAGGGATCGACAGACGTCGAGTCTTCGACTGGATCGGAGACATCGACCGGTCCCTTGGCTTCAACAATGTCCGAAGTCGTGACCGATGCCGACGCGTCGACCGATGCCGAAGTCGTGACCGATGCCGACGCGTCGACCGATGCCGAAGCTCAAGCCGGTCCCGAAGCTGCGGCAGGCTCAGAGGCTGCCAGCGAGAAAATAGAAGCCCACGCAGCAGAACTCGAGGACGCGAGGGACCAAAGCTCCGTATCCAGCCACGGGTTTCCATCTGGCCTCTGGAGGAAGCTCGAAGACCACCCACCTCCGGGCCTGCCCAAGAGGCAGGCGTGGCGAAGCCCACTCAGGGGGCCCTGGCTTACCTCTGTATTCGGAGTCGTCCTTCTGGTGTCCCTTCCGTTGGTCATCCTGACCGGGTTGCTCGACTACATCGCTTACGCTCCGCAGTTCCACCAGGCCTTTCCAAGTCACGTGGGTTGGCTGCACCTGCCCTACTTCAACTGGCCCACGAGACCGTCCTGGCTGTTCC
>DASZLD010000087.1:0-3075 GCA_035552655.1 Acidimicrobiales bacterium | reverse complement strand
GTTGCCGGGTTCGCCCCCTGACCATGACCACGAAAGGACGCCGTCCATGAAATTCGCCTTGTTCTACGAGATCCCGGTGCCCCAACCCTGGGAACCAGACAGCGAGCTCATTGCCTACCAGAACACGCTGGCCGAGGCGGTGGCCGGTGACAAGGCCGGTTGGGATGCGTTCTGGACGGTCGAGCACCACTTCTTGAAGGAGTACTCCCACTGTTCCAACCCCGAGGTTCTCTACGGCGCCATTGCCGCGCTGACCGAGCGGATCCGGTTGGGCTTCGGGGTCCGGCTGATGCCCAAGCCCTACAACCACCCGGTACGGACGGCCGAGTCGGTGGCCGTGCTCGATCTCATCTCCAACGGGAGGGTTGACTTCGGAACCGGTCGCTCGGCCACCCGGGCCGAGCTCGAGGGGTTCGGGCTCGATCCGGCGGAGACCCGCGAGATGTGGCGGGAGGCCATCGAGCACGTGGTGGGGTGTTGGACCCATGACGAGTACGAGTTTGCGGGCAAGCACTGGCAGATGCCCAAGCGCCGGGTGCAACCCAAGCCCGTGCAACAGCCCCATCCGCCCATCTGGGGGGCGACCACCAGTGACGAAGGGCACCGCCAGGTGGGCGAGCTGGGCCTCGGTCTGTGCTCCTTCGCCGTGGGCGTGTCGCCCGAGGAGGTGAAGAAGAAGGTGGACATCTATCGCGCCGCCTCGGAGGCCTGTACCGCACCGCTGGGGGCTTACGTTCACAACGAGACGGCCACCTTCACCATGGCCCTGTGCTCACAGGATCGGGACAAGGCCATCGAAGTGGCCCGCGAGTCATTCGAGTGGTACCCGAAGACGGGGGCCAGGCAGATCGCCACCGTCACCGACTGGATGGCCGAGCGCAACGAGTCCCTCGGCTCCTACTCCTACGCAGCCGACATGAAGTCGCACGCCGATGACGGATCGCTCGATCTCCTCAGCCTCGAGTACCTGATCGACTCCAATGCCTGCGTGCTGGGCACACCCGACGAGTGTCTCGATGCCTGCCGAAAGTACGAGGCTGCCGGGATCGACCTGTTGCTGTGCCTGGTCAATCCGTACAAGATCCCCCACGAGGCGGTGCTGGAGACCATCGAGCTGATGGGCAGCTACGTGCTCCCCAAGTTCCGGGACTAGGAACACAGCAGACGGGCGGCCGGCGGGATCGCCGTCCGGACACCCCACATCGCCTGCCGGCAATATCCTGCAGCCATGTACTTGTTCTCGGTGTATCTCGGTGGGCCCATCGCATCGGGTCGGATGGGAGAGGACCACGAGGTGGTGTTCGTCGTCGCCGCCGGCCCCGAGGAGGCCAAGGGCCTGGCCCGATCCAAATGGCGCGGTATGGGACGAGCGCACATCGACGCCGTCCAGCGCATCGACCAGATCGACGGCTATCGGCTTTCCCTCACCCCCGTCGGCGGTGACGACGGCGATCGTACTGAACTAGAGAACTGCAATTGAGCGCGGCACCCGGTCGGGGTTCCGGATCGGGTGTCGTAGAATCGCACCGTGGACATCCCCATCGCCTGCACGCTCGGGCCGGCAGCCATCGGGCCGAGGATCGAACAGTGGCGCGATGTCCTGTCCAGAGCGGTGACCCATGCCGAGCGAGTGGCACCGGACCGCTTGGCCTGTGAGCTGCACGCCGATCTGGCTGACCTTCGAGCCCTGGCCCTCCTGGCCCGGGAGGAGAAGGCGTGCTGTGGCTTCTTCACCTTCTCGTTCGAGGTCGAAGTCGACGCCGTCACCATGATGGTGGGGGTGCCCGACGACGCCACCGCCATCCTCGATCAGTTCGCCACGCTGGCGAGCTCGGGCTAACCCTGGTGGCCGTCACCATTTATGGCGTCATCGCCGTGACGTTCATGATGGTGATGTACGCCCTCGAGTCCCGCAGCCGCCACTTCATCGCCGCCTTCGCCCTCGGGTGCGCCCTGTCGAGCAGTTACGGGTTTCTCGCCGGCACCTGGCCCTTCGGCGTGGTCGAGGGCGTGTGGACGTTCGTCGCCCTCCGTCGTTACCACTCGACCCGGCCCCCGCACCCGACCGGCCCCACCCCGTGAGCGAGGGAAACGCTCGGGCCGTGTCCTGAACGGGACCGACGAGCCGACGACCGGGACCAGGGATCCGGGGGATACGCTGGGGCCTGACAGAGGGTTCGATGAAGGGATGGCTCGTGCCCCACGTGTTTGATGCGAGAGACGACGAGGCTCACGGCACCGCCACGGTGGATGCCGGCTTCACCGACGAGGAGCTGACCACCCTCGCCCTGGCTGCGGAGCCGGGCGCTCCCATCGGACAGGACGCCGTTCCGCTCGCCGTCTACCTGGGCCAGGCCTCCGGTCCCCTCCCCGAGTGGTACATGCCCTCGCCCATGACGCGGATACACGCGTGGTGGCGGCTTCCCGTGGTCATGACCATCGTCGGCGCTTTCCTCATCATCGAGGCCTTGGGGCTGTGCAACACCTACGGGATACTCGGCATCGGCTGAGCGTTGCCGCCCTGGGCCCGTCGCCTCACTCAGGCTCTGTGCCCTCCTGGCCGGCAGCTAACAGGAGCTCGTAGACGGGGTTGATGACGGCCAGGCGACCGTTGTGCTTGCCGATCATCCCCTCCGCCCTGAGCTGGGTGCCCGGCTCGATCCCGGGCACGGCCCGACGGCCCAGGAAGACAAGGTTGAGGGCGCCGGTGTCATCCACGATGGTGCACTCGAGGGCGACGGCACCCGACCACGGCTGGACCCGCACCGATCGTACCCGGCCGGCGACCACGGTCCGCTTGCGATAGGTCAGCTCACCCAGCGGGGTGGCCCCGACCACCTCGATCAATCGCTTGGCATTGTCCGGGCGGCGAACTTGGCCGTCGACCGGTTTCTTCTTGCCCGACATGCGCCCCTGGGTCTGAGCCAGGAGCTTGGAGCGCCGCTTCACCAGTCCGCTCACATCGAAGGGGGCGATGGTGGCACTCACGTGGGGCAGCGTGCTCACCGCGGTGACGATGCGGTCGGCGGTGTGACTGTGCAGGAGCCGGTTGGCCACACCGCGGTACAGGCGCCG
>DASZLD010000086.1:0-2169 GCA_035552655.1 Acidimicrobiales bacterium | reverse complement strand
CATCGCGTCGGACCCCGAGTGGGCGGCCAAGTTCCGCGACGCCGGCGTGCCGATCGTGGGCGACGACATCAAGTCGCAGGTCGGCTCCACGATCGTCCACCGGATCCTGACCCGCCTGTTCGAAGACCGGGGGCTGGCGCTCGACCACACGTACCAGCTCAACTTCGGCGGCAACATGGACTTCAAGAACATGCTCGAGCGCGACCGCCTGGAGTCGAAGAAGGTGTCCAAGACCCAGGCGGTGACCAGCCAGATCGAGCACGGGACCCTGCCCTCCGACGACGTACACATCGGTCCCTCCGACCATGTGCCCTGGCTCCACGACCGCAAGTGGGCCTACATCCGGATGGAGGGCCGCAACTTCGGTGACGTGCCGCTGAACCTGGAGCTGAAGCTCGAGGTGTGGGACTCCCCCAACTCGGCCGGCGTGATCATCGATGCCGTGCGCTGCGCCAAGCTGGCCCTGGATCGGGGCGTCGGCGGCCCCCTGCTCGGGCCATCGGCCTACTTCATGAAGTCGCCCCCGGTGCAGTACCACGACGACGTGGCCCACGACATGGTCGAGGCCTTCTCCGCCGGGGCCACCGATCCCGTCTGGCCCGAGGACTGAACCGGATCAGGCCAGCTTGGGTCGCTCGTCCCACCACGCCTGTAACCGACGTCGGGCCTCTTCTTCGCCCAGCGGCCCCTCCTCCAGGCGCAGCTCCAATAGGAACGACAGGGCGGCTCCCACGTCGCGGCCCGGCGACAGGCGCAGCTGGTCCATGATCTGGGTGCCATCCAGATCGGGGCGGATGGCGTCGAGCTCCTCTTGTTCCCGGAGCACGGCGATCCGGGCCTCGAGCTCGTCCATCCGCCGTCCGAGGGCTCGGGCCTTGGCCGCGTTCCGGGTGGTGCAGTCGCATCGGGTGAGCTCGTTCAGCCGGTCGAGCAGCGGTCCGGCGTCCCGGACATAGCGGCGTACGGCACGGTCGGTCCACCCCAGCCGGTAGGTGTGGAAGCGCAGGTGCAGCTCTACCAGCTCGGTGACCGTCTCCACCTCGTCCTTGGGATAGCGCAGCGCCGTCATCCGCTCTCGGGTCATGCGGGCCCCCACCACCTCGTGGTGGTGGAAGGTCACCCCTCCGTCTCCAAAAGCTCGCGTCTTGGGCTTGCCCACGTCGTGGAAGAGGGCAGCCAATCGCAGCATCCGATCGGGACTGGTCTTGTCCATGACCGCCAGCGTGTGGGCCAGCACATCCTTGTGGCGGTGGATCGGGTCCTGCTCCAGGGCCAGGCCGGGCAGTTCGGGCAGGAACTCGGCCGCCAACCCGGTCCTGACCACGAACCACAAGGCCACCGAGGGGACGGGAACCATGACCATCTTGTCCAGCTCGTCCCGGATCCTCTCGGCCGACACGATGGACAGCCTGCCGTGACCAGCCTTGACCGCCTCGATCAGCTCCGGTGTGGGCTCCAACCCGAGCCGGGCGATGAAACGGGCCGCCCGCAGCATGCGCAAGGGGTCATCGGCGAAGGAGACCTCGGGGTCCAGGGGGGTTCGCAACCGTCGGGCGGCCAGGTCGCCCAAGCCGTTGAACGGGTCGATGAGCTCCATCTCGGGCAGGCGGAGGGCCATGGCGTTGACGGTGAAGTCCCGCCGGGACAGGTCGTCCTCCACCCGATCTCCGAAGGCCACCTCGGGTTTCCGAGAGTCGGGGTGGTAGGCCTCGGCCCGGTGGGTGGTGATCTCGTAGATCCGGCCGTCACGCTTGCAGCCGATGGTCCCGAAGCGCTTGCCCTGGGTCCACACCGCATCGGCCCAGCCGGAAACCAGGGCCTCAATGTCGTCGGGCCGGGCATCGGTGGTGAAGTCCAGGTCGTGGTCCTCGGGCTCGTCCGTGGCCGTGTCGCCGGCCACGATGGCGTCACGAACTGAACCGCCGACCAGGTAGAGGGTATGGCCCGCGGCCCGGAACCGCTCGGACAGCCCGGCCGTGGCCTCGACCAGCGGCTGTAATCGCTCGGGTAGCACGCCGCCGAGGGTAGTTCGACTGGCGTAGGCTGCCGTGCGAGGTGAACTGGGAACAAGGCAGCCTTCGGCCGCGCGGCAGCCAACCCCGAGGCCCTGTGCCCGGGAACGGCCCCGCCCCGTTCTCCGGGGTGGGTGCGAGTCGTGCCCAAAAAGGC
>DASZLD010000085.1:0-10930 GCA_035552655.1 Acidimicrobiales bacterium | reverse complement strand
GCAGGCCGCGGCTGACATAGGCATAGAGGGTGGGCAGCTTCACCCCCAGGCGCCGGGCTGCCTCCTCGCTCTCAAGGAGCTGGCTCATGACCGGACCTTACCCGCATACATTGACTTGATCAACATTTACAAGTGCAGGTGAGGGGGACAGGATGGGGGGCAGAGGGCGACACCGGCCGGCGCCGCCCGAGATGGAAGTGGAGGAGTCACCGATGCCCGCCGTCATACGAGACCTGATGTCGACCCCGCCCGTGCAGGCCGACGGCGACGACACGCTGGCGTCGGTGGCCCGGCGGATGGCCGATGCCAACATCGGCTCGGTGATCATCGCCGAGGGGGCCGATGTCGTCGGGATCGTCACCGAGCGGGATCTGCTGCGAGCGGCCGCCGTGGACCGTGACCCGTCCACCGAACCGGCGCGCCGCTGGATGACGGCCAGCCCCGACGTCCTCGGCCCCGAGGAGGAGGCCGGCGTGGCCTGGTCGAACCTGTCCGACCACCACTACCGCCATCTGCCCGTGGTGTCCGACGGCGCGCTGGTCGGCGTGGTCTCGCTGCGCGACCTGATGGGCATCGCCCGGCTCCGCCCCGCCGACGAGACGAGTGAGGACGTGCCCCGCGGCCTCGAGGGGGTGGTGGTGGCCGAGACGGCGGTGGGGGACGTGCGCGGCCTCGAAGGGTTCTTCCACTATCGGCAGTACTCGGCGGTCGAGCTGGCCGCCCAACGGTCGCTGGAGGACGTGTGGTTCCTGATGGCTGAAGGCGCCCTGCCCACCAGCCCCCAGTCCGAGGCGTTCGCCCGACGCACGGCCTCCCTCCGATCGATCCCACCCGGCCTCGCCGCGCTGCTGCCCGCCCTGGCCGGCCTGGGCCAGCCGCTCGATGTGCTCCGCACCGCCGTGTCGGTGCTCGGGGGCGAGCTGGGATGGCCGCCCACCCACGACGGCGACCGGCGCCAGCTGGCCGAACAGGCCCTCCAGCTGTGCGCGGTGGTCCCCACCATCCTGACCGCCACCTACCGCCTGCAACAGGGGCTGGCGGTGATCCCGCCCCGGTCCGATCTGGCCTATGCGGCCAACTACCTGTGGATGCTCACCGGGGTCGAGCCCACCGCGGCCCAGGCCCGGGCGCTCGAGCAGTACCTCATGTTGACCATCGACCACGGCTTCAACTCGTCCACCTTCACCGCCCGGGTCATCACCTCCACCGGCGCCGACCTGGCCGCCGCCATCTGCGGGGCCATCGGCGCCCTCTCCGGCCCCCTCCACGGCGGGGCGCCCAGTCGGGCCCTCGACATGCTCGATGCCATCGGCGCGCCGGAGAACGCCGAGGCCTGGGTGCGAGACGCGGTCGAGCACGGCGGCCGGATCATGGGGTTCGGCCATCGGGTGTACAAGACCGATGACCCGCGGTCTCTGTTCCTCCGGGAGGTGGCGCGCCAGATGGACGCTCCCCTGGTCGACTTCGCCACCCAGGTGGAGCAGACGGTGGTCGACGTGCTGGCCGAGCTGAAGCCGGGCCGCCGTCTCTACGCCAACGTCGAGTTCTACGCCGGGGTGGTCATGGCCGCCTGCAGGGTCACCCGGGACATGTTCACCCCCACCTTTGCCGCCAGCCGGACCATCGGCTGGACCACCCACGTGGTCGAACAGGCGGCCCACAATCGACTCATCCGTCCCGCGGCTCGCTATGTCGGCCCGGTCCCCCCACAGCCCGTCCCCGAGCCTGCCCCTCGGTGACAGCCCCGCCGGTCCTTCCGGGAACGCTCCGGGGATCGAGCGTCAGCTGCTGAGGCTGGACACCTGGGGGAGGACCTCCTCGCCCAGCAGGGCCAAGTGGTCCAAGTCGTCCAAGGTGAGGAACTGGAGGTAGGTGCGGGTCGCTCCCGCCTCGGCCAACCGGCCCAGGCCGTCCACGATCTCCTTGGGCGTCCCGCACAGGCCGTTGGCGGTGAGGTCGTCGACCGACCGGCCGATGGTCGCGGCCCGGCGCTCCACCTCGGCGCGGTCCGTGCCGCAGCACACCACCTGGGCGGCGGAGAAGGTGATCGAGCCCGGGTCGCGCCCCATCGCCTCACAAGCTTCGGACACCCGGGCGTACTGGGCGGTCATGACGTCGACGGAGGAGAAGGGAATATTGAACTCGTCGGCGTAGGTGGCGGCCAGCCTCGGGGTGCGCTTGGGCCCGTGGCCGCCCACGATCACCGGTGGGCGCGGCTGCTGGACCGGTTTGGGCAGGGCCGGGCTGTCGACCAGTTGGTAGTGCTTCCCGTCATGGTTGAACTGGCTCCCCACCGGTGTCGTCCACAGGCCGGTCACGATGGCCAGCTGCTCCTCCAGCCGCTCGAAGCGCTCGACCACCGGGGGGAAGGGGATGCCGTAGGCGGTGTGCTCGCCGTCGAACCATCCCGCGCCGAGCCCCAGCTCCGCCCGACCACCGCTCATGGCGTCCACCTCGGCCACGGTCACGGCCAACGGGCCGGGGTGGCGGAAGGTGGCCGAGGTCAACAGCGTGCCCAGCCGGATGCGACTGGTCTCCCGGGCGATGCCGGCCAACGTGATCCACGCATCGGTGGGCCCAGGGAGGCCGTCGCCCCCCATGGCCAGGAAGTGGTCGCTCCGGAAGAAGGCGTTGAACCCCAGCCGCTCTGCGCCCTGGGCCACGGCCAGCTGCTGGTCGTAGGTGGCTCCCTGCTGTGGTTCGAGAAAGATACGTAGCTGCATGGCCACCGGTTTAGCGCACCGCCGCCGGCGACCGGAAAGAGCTGGCCGGATAACGTGACCCCGATGGTCGCCCCCCGCATCGCCGTCGCCCCGCGCCCCGCCTCCTTCGCCGTCGACGCCGTCCGGTCGGGCGGCGGAACTGTGGTCGATGTCGACGGGCGCCCCGAGGGTTTGATCTGGCTCGGCCACGACATGGCCGCTCTGGCCGCCGTGCTGTCGGACGCCCCCGACCTCCGATGGGTCCAGCTCCCCTCGGCCGGCATCGAAGGGGTGGTCGAAGCCGGCCTCCTCGATGCCCGGTTCACCTGGACCTGTGCCAAAGGCGCGTTCGCCGAGCCCGTGGCCGAGCACGCCCTGACCCTGGCCTTGGCCGGTCTCCGCCTGCTTCCCGAGCGGGTCCGAGCCCAGAGCTGGGGCGCTCAGGCGGGCACCAGCCTGTACGACGAGCAGGTCACCGTCCTCGGCGCCGGCGGCATCACCGCTGCACTGCTCGACCACCTGGCTCCGTTCCGGGTCCACACCACGGTCGTCCGCCGGAGTCCGGACCCCATGCCGGGAGCCAGTCGGACCGTGGCCCTGCCCGAGCTGCACGACGCCTTGGCCGGGTCCCTGGTGGTGTTCCTGGCTCTGGCCTTGAGTCCGGAGACGACGGGGATCATCGGGGCTGCGGCCCTGGACCACATGGACGAGCGCGCCTGGTTGGTCAACGTCGCCCGGGGCCGCCACGTCGACACCGACGCGCTGGCTGGGGCCCTGGACCGGGGATCCATCGCCGGCGCCGCCCTCGACGTGACCGATCCCGAGCCGTTGCCCGACGGGCATCCCCTGTGGAGCGTGCCCAACTGCATCATCACGCCCCACACCGCCGATACCCCCGAGATGGTCAGGCCGTTGCTGGCCGAGCGCATCCGGACCAACGTGGTCCGCTTCGTCGCCGGGGACGAGCTGGTGGGCCTGGTCGACCCCCGCGCCGGTTACTGAGCGCCGGGGGCGACCGAGGACCCGGGACCCTCGGGCGCTGAACCCAGCAATGTCACCGTGGCCGGCCGGTCGAACTGCAGATAGAGGTGCACGTCGTCGTAGCGCAGGTTCCCGACTTCGATGGCATTGGGCAGCCGGCCCCACACCTGAAATCCCAGACGTTGGTACAGCGCGATGGCCAGATGGTTGTTGCCCCGAGCCGAGAGTCGGAGCGTCTCGATCCCCGAGGTCCGGGCGTGGCCGACGAGCGAGGAGGTGACCAGCTCGCCCAGCCCGAGGCCCCGGGCGTCGGGATGGGCCATGACCTTGGACACCTGAGCCCGGTGGGCAAAGATCGGGCCCGGGTCACGCCGCCAACAGCCGAATGCTGCGGGCACGCCATCCGCGGAGGCAACACAGAGGGCGGCGTCGCCTCGGGCCACCTGGTCAAGCAGGGGGAGGAGCCACGCGTCGCTCTCGTCCCGAGAGGGCGGCTCGAGCCACCCGACCGCGCCACCGAGGGCGGTGACGGCGTGGATGATCCGATGGACGTCGGTCGACAGCTGGTCGGTCGGGACTGTGGGCCAGGTCAGGGCGATCTCGGGTGCCATGTGCCCCCAGTTTGCCCGAAGCCGTCGCCGATCGGCCCAGCCGCCGGCTCTGTGCAGGTGGGGTGGGACATCGCCGCCATGGGGCGAAAGACCAGGTAGGAGGGCCAGCGACTGCGGTGATGGCCGGGACTTCCAACCCGGCGAGACCCGTCCAGGCGGCCCCACCGGATTGAGCGTTACACCCTCCTGCCACCATGGGCCGGGTCATGAAGGATCCGATGAACCCGCCGCCCACAGGAGGTCAGTCCGTGCCTGCAACGACCCTGCCCATCGCTGCTGTACCCGTTGCGCCTCCGGCGCTTCGGGCCTCTGCTCCCGAGGCCTTCACCATCGACTGCGCCGACTGCGCCCACCAGCACACCTCGGTATGCGATGACTGCGTGGTCAGCTTCATCGTCGGCCGCGACAGTGACGACGCCGTGGTGATCGACGCCGACGAGGCTCGAGCCGTTCGCCTGCTGGAGCAGGCCGGCCTGGTCCCGGGGAGCCGCCACGCCCGCAAAGTCGGGTAACCGCTCCGTTGCCGGCTCGTGCAAGCATGGTGCGTGCCCGCACCCACCGCAGAACGGACGCCGGACGCTCCGGTGGGGGAGACCCTGGTTGCCGAACTGCAGGCACTGGCCCACCGGACGGGCCTGGCCGCGCTGGGCTTCGCCGGGCCCGAGGCGTTCCTCGAGACCAGGGGGCAACTGGTCGACCGCAAGGCCATGGGCCTGCACGGGGGCATGCAGTTCACCTATCGAAACCCTGAACGCTCGACCGACCCCCTTCGGATTCTCCCCGGCGCCCGCTCCCTCGTGGTCGGCGCATGGGGCTACCGCCGGGCCGATCCCGAGGCCGACGGCCACCCCGAGGGTCGCTCTGCGCTTGCCGCCCCGAGCAGCGAGCCCCCGAGCGAACCCCACCCCGTGGGCCGGGTGGCCCGGTATTCCTGGCAGGATCATTACGCCTCCCTGCGGGCCGCCCTGGGCCAGCTGGCCGAGCGCTTGGAAGCCGACGGCTGGCGAGCGCGCGTGGTCTGTGACGACAACGCATTGGTCGACCGGGCCGCCGCCCACCGGGCCGGGATCGGGTGGTACGGAAAGAATTCGCTGCTTCTTCTCGATGGACTGGGATCGTGGTTCGTGCTGGGAACGGTGGTGACCGATGCACCGCTCCCACTCTCCGAGCGAGCACCGGCCGAGCACGCTCGGGGTTGTGGATCGTGCTCCCGGTGCATGTCGGCCTGCCCCACCGGGGCCATCGTGGCTCCCGGCGTCGTCGACGCCCGCCGGTGCCTGGCCTGGTTGGTCCAGGCCCCCGGTTCGTTCCCCGAGGAGTGGCGGGGCGCCCTCGGTGACCGGATCTATGGCTGCGACGAGTGCCAACAGGTGTGCCCCATCAACCGGTTGGCCGATCGCCGCACCCCGCCCGGTACCGCCTCCGACGAGGCCGAGCCCACCGTGGATCTGTTGGCCCTGCTGGCCTCGTCGGATGACGAGCTCCTGGCGCGCCACGGTCGGTGGTACATCGCCGAGCGGGATCCTCGCTATCTCCGGCGCAACGCGTTGGTGGCCCTGGGCAACACCGGCGACGGTCACGATCCTGCCGTCGAGGCCGCACTCACTCGGGCGCTGGCCGATCCCGACGCCATGATCCGGGAGCACGCCTGTTGGGCCGCCGAGCAGTTGGGTCGGTCGGACCTGGCCGGTGCGGCGTGACCCACCTGTTGGTCACCAACGACTTTCCGCCCAAGATCGGAGGCATCCAGGCCTACCTGTGGGAGCTGTGGCGCCGGCTCGACCCCGACGACTTTGCCGTGCTTACCGCCTCGTCCAGCCCCGACCAGGAGGCCTTCGACCGGGAACAGGGCGCTCGGGGCGTTCGGATCGAACGGGTCCGCTCCAAGGTCCTGGCCCCCACGCCCGGACTGGTCCGCCGCATCCGCCAGAGCGCGGCACGGGTCGGTGCCGACCTGGTGGTGATCGATCCGGCCTTCCCCCTCGGGGTGATCGGTCCCCGGCTGGGGATTCCCTACGCCGTGGTGCTCCACGGTGCCGAGGTGGCCATCCCGGCCCGGCTGCCCCTCAGCCGCGAGCTGGTGGCCTATGTCCTGCGCAACAGCGTCCTGGCCATCTCGGCCGGTGGCTATCCGGCGGCCGAGGCCCGGCGGGCGGTGCACAACCACGGCATGCCCCCCACGGTGGAGATTCCGCCAGGCGTCGATCTGGATCGCTTCGTGCCGCTGACTGAAGAACAACGCACCGAGGCCCGTTCGGATCTCGGGCTTCCGGTGGCCGGGCCCTTGGTGGTGAGCGTCAGCCGCCTGGTGCCCCGCAAGGGAATGGACGTGGTGGTGAACGCCGCCCTCCGTCTGCAGCCGTCGTTCCCCGATCTCACCGTGGCCATCTCCGGCCGCGGCCGGGACCGGGAGCGGCTCTCGGCCCGAATCGCCGAGACCGGCTCACCGGCCCGATTGCTGGGCGCCGTGTCCGATGACGACCTGCCCCGCCTGGTCGGTGCGGCCGACGTGTTCGTGATGGCCTGTCGCAACCGGTGGCTGGGCTTGGAACAAGAGGGATTCGGCATCGTCTTCGTCGAAGCGGCCGCTGCGGGCGTGCCGCAAGTTGCCGGTCGCTCCGGTGGCGCCAGTGAGGCGGTGGTCGACGGCGAGACGGGGCTGGTGGTTCACCGACCTGGTGATATCGGCGAAGTGACCGATGCGATCCGGCGACTGCTCGACGACAAAGCGCTCCGCCACCGCCTGGGCACGGCGTCACGCCGACGGGCTGAGGCATCCTTCGACTATGACCACCTCGCCCCTAGGCTGGCTGCCGCGCTCGCGGACGTGGAAGGCTGAGATGCCCGTGCGCCCAGATGAGCGCAACGTCGAGGAGGAGGGCTGAACGTGGCCGAACAAGCCACCGAGCGAATGGTCGTCGCGGCGACACCGGAGCGGTGCTTCGCCGTGGCCAGCGACATCGACGCCTATCCCACGTGGGCCGGTGACATCAAAGAGGTCACCGTCCATGATCGTGACTCCGAGGGTCGACCCCTGCTGGTCACGTTCCGGGCCGCGGCGTTCGGTCGAAGCACCAGCTACACCTTGTCCTACGACTACAGCGATGCCCCCGCGGTCATCGCCTGGGTGCAGACGCGCGGCGACATCACAGCCAAACTGGACGGCCGTTACGTCTTTGCCCCCACCGACGACGGTGGGACCGAGGTCACCTACCACCTCGAGGTCGAAATGAAGGTGCCGCTTCCCGGCTTCATCAAGATGCGGGCCCAGAGCCGGATCATGTCCATCGCCCTGCGTGACCTGAAAGCCCGGGTCGAATCGACGAGTTGAAGGTCGGGGTCACCCTTCCCCAGTTCGTCGACGACCCCTCCGTCGCCCTGACCGCGGCCGTCCGGGCCGAGCAGTTGGGCCTGGACGGCTTGTTCTGCTTCGACCATCTCTGGCCCATCGGCCAACGAGGACGTCCAGCCATTTCCATGCCACCGCTGCTTGGCGCGGTGGCCGCGGCCACGTCCACCATCCACATCGGCACCCTGGTGGCCCGGATCGGTCTGGTCCCCGATGCCGTCCTCATCGACACCTTCGCCAGTCTCCAACAGATCTCGGGAGGGCGGCTCATCGCCGGAGTCGGCACCGGGGACAGCCTCAGCCGCCAGGAGAACGACGCCTACGGCGTGCCCTTCGATTCGGCCGAGGAGCGCCGGACCAGCTTGGCCATCGTGGCCCGAGCCGTCCGGGCCCGCGGCATTCCGGTGTGGGTGGGGGGCGGGCGCCCCTCGACCACGGCCTTGGCCGTCGAGGTGGGTGCCGCCGTCAACTTGTGGGAGGACAGCGCCGTGCGCGTCTCCGAGTTGTGTGGGGCCGGCTTCGAGGTCACCTGGGGCGGGCCGCTGCGCGGCGACGCGCCGGCCATGGCCGGCCACCTCCGGCTGTTGGCCGACGCCGGCGTGACCTGGGTGGTGGCTGCGTGGCCGGAGTCGATCGAGGCGGTGGCTCAGGCGGCGACCCTGGCCCGTCGTAGCTGATCTCGGTCACGGGTGAGGGCCGGACCTCGTCGGGGTCACCGGAGAGCGGCGATATCCTTTCCAGATGGAGTTCCGTCGGATCAACGGCTTGCCCCCGTACGTCTTCGCCACCATGAACGACCTGAAGGCTGCCGGCCGGCACGACGGCCACGACGTCATCGATCTGGGATTCGGCAATCCCGACCTTCCCTCGCCCGACGTGGCCGTGGAGAAGCTGGCCGAGGCCGTGCGCAACCCACGCAACCATCGCTACTCGGCCAGTCGCGGCATCCCCAAGATCCGCCAGGCCATCTCCGACCTCTACCTCCGCAAGTTCGAAGTCGAGCTCGATCCCGATACCGAGGTGGTCACCACCATCGGGGCCAAGGAGGGACTGTCCCACCTCATGTGGGTCCTGGTCGGCCCGGGAGACACCGCCCTCGTACCGTCCCCCTCCTACCCGATCCACATCTATGCCCCGCTGTTCACCGGTGCCGATGTCCGTCACGTACGCTTGGACGGGCCCGGTCCCGACCAGGACAGCCCGTCCCAGAACTTCTTCGACAATCTCATGGAGGCATGGGAGTCGGCGTGGCCCAAGCCGCGGGTGATCGTCCTGTCCTTCCCCCACAATCCGACCACCGAGTGCGTGGACCTGCCCTGGATGACACGGCTGGTCGAGTTCGCCCGGGAGCACGAGATCGTCCTCGTCCACGATTTCGCCTACGCCGACATCGCCTTCGACGGCTACACCCCGCCGTCGATCCTGCAGGTGCCGGGAGCCAAGGACGTGGCCGTCGAGCTGTACACCATGACCAAGTCGTTCTCCATGGCCGGCTGGCGGGTCGGCTTCATGGTCGGCAACGCCGAGATCGTCCAGGCCCTGACCAAGCTGAAGAGCTATCTGGACTATGGGACGTTCCAGCCCATCCAGATCGCCGCCATCGTGGCCATGAACGAGGCTCCGGATTACCCCAAGGTGATCAACGAGTGCTACCAGGCTCGCCGGGATGCCCTGTGCGACGGCCTCAACCGGATCGGGTGGGAGATCACCCCGCCCAAGGGGACCATGTTCGTCTGGGCCCCCATTCCCGAGCCCTACCGGGAAATGGGCTCGCTCGAGTTCTCCAAGTTCCTCTTGCAAGAGGGAGACGTGGCCACGTCACCGGGTGTCGGCTTCGGGCCGGGGGGCGACGGGCATGTGCGCTTCGCCCTCATCGAGAACGAGCAACGGATCGGGCAGGGGGTCCGAGGACTGCGCCGGGCGCTGACCCGATTGCGCTGATACCTAGTCGGGCCTCATCGGCTCGCTAGCCGGCGATCCGATCCCTCCCCGCGTCCCCCCGGTTGGCGGCCAGGAACCCCTGGCGGCAAAAGGCAATCGTGGCTTCGGCCACCCGGTCGGGGTCTTCGCCGCCCTCGAGCATGAGCACCCGGGCCAGATGGGAGGTCACCCCCGAGATGGCCGTGGTCAACACGACCGGGTCTTCCCTCCGGAGGAGGCCGGCGGTGATCCCGGCGGTGACATGGGGCAGCGCATCGGCCACCACCTGCTGCTCGCCCTGGCGGATCAGGGGGGCAAAGCGCTCCTCGGTGCGGGCGAACTCAATGAGCATGAACAGGTGACGATTGTCGCCCAGCCAGCGGATGGCCGCCCTGATCCCCTGTTCGATGCGGCGAGCCGGGTCATGCTGGTCGGCGATGGCCTCCCGCTGGGCCAGCCGCAACCCGAACTGGGCATCGGTCAGGATCTGGCGGAACAGCTCGTCCTTCGAATCGAAGTACCAGTAGAAGACGCCCTTGCCCACACCCATCCCGTCGACGATGTCGGTCACTGACGTCGGGTGGTAGCCCTGGGCGGCAAACCGGTGCGCGGCGAAGTCGATCAGGTCGCTGCGGCGCTGGGCCCCCTTGGGCGTGTGTCGGCGAGTGGCGATTGAACCGACGCTACGGGCGGGCCCCCGACCCGGTCAATCGAGCGGGGGCCGCCGAGGGGGCGGGTGCGACGTCCCGAATACCCAGCTCGCGGGGCTCGGATGATCAGGGCGGCCTGCGGTTTGCAGTGCACGGCCGCAGTGGCGGGGATACCGTTGCACCATGGCCTATTGGATCTTGAAAGCGATCCTCACGCCGGTCTTCTATGTCCTGTGGCAGGTCAAGGTGGAGGGCCGGGAGCACATCCCTCGCCGGGGCCCGGTGGTGCTGGCCGCCAACCACCAGTCATTTTGTGATTCGTTCTTCCTCCCGTTGGTGCTGCGACGACGGGTCACCTACGTGGCCAAGGCCGAGTACTTCGAGAGCTGGCACACGTCGTGGTTCTTCAGAGCGGCCGGCCAGATTCCCATGAACCGAGGTGGTGGCGACGCGTCCCAGCGGGCGTTGGACACGGCCAGGGATGTCCTCAACGGTGGATGCATCCTCGGGATCTACCCGGAGGGGACCCGGGCCCCCGACCAACGGCTCCACAAGGGCCATACCGGTGTGGCCCGGTTGGCCCTGGCGTGCGGCGTACCAGTGGTCCCGGTCGGCCTGGTCGGCACCCGGGGCGTCCAGCCTCCCGGTAACCGGCTCATGCGGCCATTCCACGCCGTGACCATCCGCTTCGGCCCGCCACTGGATGTCGGACGGGTC
>DASZLD010000084.1:0-4112 GCA_035552655.1 Acidimicrobiales bacterium | reverse complement strand
CCGACCCCCAGCCGGCCTCGGGTCCCTCGATGATCGAGTAGGTGAGCGAGGCCAGGAACACGATGACCAGGATCTGCCCGATCGAGTCGAGCCGACGGGGGTGGGCCGCCTTGGACTCGGGCACGAAGCGGGCGGTGAGGGCGATGGCGGCCACCCCCACGGGGATGTTGACCCAGAAGATCGACCGCCAGCCCACGGTATGGACGAGGACGCCACCGACGACCGGGCCCAGACCCAGGCTGATCCCGATCACCGCCCCCCAGGCGCCGAGGGCCTGGGCCCGTTCCTTGGGGTCGTCGAACGTGTTCCGGATGATGGACACGGCCACCGGGTTGAGCATGGATCCCCCCACGGCCTGCACCATCCGAAAGACGACCAGCCACACCAGGCTGGGGGCCAGGCTGCACAGCAGCGAGCCGAGGGTGAAGATGACCAGCCCCAGCTGGAAGGTGCGTCGCCGCCCGAACCGGTCGGCCATCGATCCCGACAGCATCAACAGGCTGGCCAGCACGACCAGGTAGGCATCGATGGTCCACTGCAGCCCGGACACCGAGGCATGGAACTCCCGTTGGATCGACGGCAGGGCCACATTGACGATGGTGTTGTCCATGCCCACGATGAGCAGGCTCATACAGCACACGGCCAACACGATGAGCCGCTTCCGGCGGTCCAGGTCGGTCACCGACTCTGTGTTCTCGCTGTCCCCCGTCGGTCGATCTGGTCAGGCACCACCGATCCACTGTAGGAGGACGGGACGATCTTCATGACAGTCGGGTCATGGCAGCCGGTCCGGGCAGCCGGGTCAGCACACCCCCAAGATGACCTGTGAGCCCACCATGACCACACTGCCGGCCGGTGGCGTCTGCCACACGACGGCATTCTGGTTGTAAGCCCCTGTCGGCAGGGTGCAGGCACTGACCGGCTGGGTCTGGAGCATGTACTGCAGGCGGGCGCCCTGCAGGATCTGCTCGGCCGACGAGACCACCGTGCCGGTGACGACGTCGGGCACGCGAACGGTGTCCGCCGTGGGCGGGGTGACCACGGTCGAGGTGGTCGAGGTGGTCGAGGGCGCCCTCGGCGGCGCCCCGGTGGTGGTGCTGGCCGAACCCTGCGCCTTGGTCGTCGGCGGCGGTGTCGCCTGGTTCCCGTTCGAGCTGCTGGTGATGGCCCACACCGCTCCGCCAATGGCCAGGGCAATGACCACAGCCACGATCGCCATCCCGGTCGGTCTCGCCCACCACCCGCGGCTACTGCCTCCATTGGCCATACCTCGCAGGCTATGGCCGGCCGTGGGCAATCGTCGGTAGGGCGGATCTCGTCGCTCGATCAGTGGGGCTCGGGGTCACCCAGTACCGTGTGGCGATGTACCAACGGGGGGTGCGAGGGACACGGACGGCCCGGGCCCTGGTGCTCGCAGTGGGCGTGGGGACTGCCCTGGTGGCCACGGCCTGCGCCGGCCCGGGGGGACGAACCGGTGCTCCCGGACCGCCGCGGTCCCCCACGACCACAGTGCCGCCGACCACGACGCCCGCCACGGACACCACCGGGCCCGCCGGAGCCTCACCCGACGTGGGAACGGGCACGGCAACGACGTTCAGCCATCCGCCGACCGGTTGGCGGGGAGATCAATGCAGTGGTGGCCCGACGTTTCCACCGCAGCTCAACGGGACTCCCGCCGTACCGCTGCAGACCTTTCCCCAGCCGGCCGAACCCTCGATCGCTCTCTCGGGCTCGAGCCCGGTGCTGGACTCCGCCTATTCCATCTTCGACGGGTTCACCTGCACCCACTATCAGCACGTCTATGAGGTCAACAGCACCTACGTCTATGCCGATTGCGTGGGATGGACGGCGAACCTGGTCCGCATGGCCACACCGACCGCCTGGCAGTCGCTGGTGAGCGGCGTGAACCTCAGACCGGGCTTCGTCCCCTCCCCGGCGAAGTTCAGTGTCTTCCTGAACAGCCTCGCAGCCCAACCCCAAGCGGGCTGGGCCCCCGTGGCCACCGTCGGCCAGATCACCGCGGGGGACGTCCTGGCCTGGACCCCCGAGTCGAGCAACTCGGATACCTCCGGTACCGGTCTTGCCGGCCACTCCGTCCTGGCCATCAGTGACCCCGTCCTGGTCGCCGGCACCACCGACTCGTACTATCTCGTCGTCATGGACTCGACGGCCACGGCCCACGGACCCGACGACACCCGGTCCCAGACCCCGGCGGGCACGCCGGTGTACCCGTGGGGCGACCGCAATGCCCCGCTGGGGTGGGCCGCCCGCCCGGGGGGCGCTCCCGCCTCGACCCTCTCGGGGTTGGGTATCGGCACCATCGAGATCGTGGGTGGACCGACGTTGCAGCAGACCGGCATCTATTGGAGCGCCCCTCGCTCGCCGACGGCTGCGCCCGAGCAGGTCCGGTTCGCAGCCGGGCAACCACTCAGCTGAGTCCCGACTGAGTCCCCAGCGGCTCCCGACCGGCACGGCATCGAGCATTCCTCGGCTGGATGCGCTCGAGCTGTTGGCTACCCGGCGGCGAACAGCTGGCGGAGCTCTCGCTTCAGCACCTTGCCGGCCGCGTTGAAGGGCAGGGCGTCGACGGCCTTCACCATCCGAGGCACCTTGTAGTTGGCCATCCGGTCCCGGGACCACTGGGCCAGGCCGGACACCACGTCATCGACCGAGGCGTCGGGCGACACCACTACGTAGGCGCAGCCCACTTCGCCCATGCGGTCGTCGGGGACACCGATGACCGCCACCTGGTCCACGCCGGGATAGCCCCGGAGCACCGCCTCGATCTCGGCCGGATAGGCGTTGAAGCCCCCGGTCACGTACATGTCCTTCAACCTGTCGGTGATGGAGATGTTTCCCTGGTCGTCCATGGTGCCCACGTCCCCGGTGTGCAGCCAGCCGTCGGCGTCGATGGCCTCCTCGGTACCGGCGGGTGCGTGCCAGTACCCGGTCATGAGCGTGTACCCGCGCACCACGATCTCCCCGGTGTCGCCTCTCGGCACCTCGTGGCCGTCGGCATCGACGACTTCTACCTCGACGTCAGGAATGGCCCGGCCCGACGTCCCGGCGATGGTCTCGACATTGTCCCCGCGCCGGCACATGGTCACCACCCCGGTGGCCTCGGTCAATCCATAGGCGGTGAGGACCGTCTCGATCCCGAGCTCCGACCGCATCCGTTCCACCAGCTCGACGGGGATCACCGATGCGCCCAGCACGGCCAGGCGCAACGAGGAGAGCTCGGCCCCGGTGCGGTCGGGATGGCTGAGGATCGACTCGTAGATGGTCGGGGGCCCGGGCAGGACCGAGATGTGCTCCTCGGCGATCCTGGTGCGCACCGTGTCCACGTCGAACACGGGCTCAGCCACGATGGTCGCTCCCCGCATCAGGCAGGTCAGGACACCGGCCTTGTAGCCGAAGGTATGGAAGAAGGGATTGATGATCAGGTACCGGTCGCCCTTGTCCAAGCCGGTCACCTCGGCCCAGGTGGCGAAGGACCGGAGGGTCTGGCTGTGGGTGTTCATCACTCCCTTGGGGCGACCGGTGGTGCCCGAGGTGTAAATGAGGTCGCACGGGTCACCGCTGGCGATCGAGGCGGTGCGCCCGGCGGCGACGTCCTCGCCGATGCCGGTGCCCTCCTGCACGAAATCGGACCACGGGACGACCGGATCGCCCCGTCTCTGCCGGGTCGACTCGGTGTCGTCGCCCCCGGACAGCAGGACCACCCGCTCCAGGTCGGGCAACGCGTCCCCGTCGGCCACCGCCGCGGCCAGCAGGGCCGGATAGTCGATGCCCAGGAATCCCCGCACGGTGAAGAGGATCCGGGCTCCCGACGACTGGAGGATGTAGGCGGCCTCTTGTCCTTTGAACCGCGTATTGAGAGGCACCAGCACGGCGCCGGCGCCGACTGCACCGAGGGCAGCGACCACCCATGCCGCGCTGTTGGGAGCCCAGATGGCCACCCGGTCCCCCCGCTCGATCCCGTTGGCGATCAGGGCCCGGGAGGCGGCGGCCACGTCCTCGGCCAGCCGGTCGAAGGTCAGCCGGATGGTCGTGCCCTTGGGGCCATAGGCGTCGACCAGCGCCTCGGTCTCGCCGAAGCGTGCGGCCGCGTC
>DASZLD010000083.1:0-17170 GCA_035552655.1 Acidimicrobiales bacterium | reverse complement strand
GGCCACCTCGAGCACCCGCCCCGTCGGGGGACCCGCTTTGCCGGCGGGGACGAGGCCTATCTGGTCGGTCCCTACGAGGAGCTGCTGGCCGTGCTGCGCCGCGACCAGACAGCCGAAGCCGACGCATGACGGTTCCCGGCGGGCTTGCGGCGAGCCTCCCTGCGAGGTGTACCGTCGAAGTGCGATAGACGCGGCCTCGATGTGGGTGCAGGTGAGCGCGGGGGTTCGGCAGTGAAGGACACGAACGAATCCAAACAGTTGCCGTTGACGTATGGGATCGCACGAACCACTCGTCACTGGGTTCGGTACCTCCTTCGGGTTTCGTTGGTGCTGGTAACAGCAACGACGGCGCTGACCACCGTGGCCGTCACCTCAGGCGTGTCATCGGCAACGACCCCGGCCACTTGGACCAGCCAGTCACCGGCCACCAGCCCCTCCGCTCGCAATGGCGCCTCGATGGCCTACGACCCCACCTCCGGGCAGACGGTCCTCTTCGGGGGGTTCAACGGCACCAACTCCTCGGGCGACACCTGGACCTACGACGGCACCACGTGGACCAGCCAATCGCCGGCCACGAGCCCGCCCGCCCGCGCCGGCGCGTCGATGGCCTACGACCCGGCGACCAGCCAGGTGGTCCTCTTCGGGGGTGCCGGGAACCCCAGCTTGCTCGGCGACACCTGGACCTACGACGGCACCTCCTGGACGCAGCAGTCCCCGGCGACCAGCCCCCCCGCCCGTGAGAACGCCTCGATGGCCTACGACGCGGCGACCGGTCAGTTGGTCCTCTTCGGCGGGTATAGCGGCGGCGCCAATTATCTGGCCGACACCTGGACTTACGACGGCACCACCTGGACCCAGCAGTCCCCGGTCATCAGCCCCACCGCCCGTGATCGCGCCTCGATGGCCTACGACCCGGGAACCGGCCACATCGTCCTCTTCGGAGGGGTCGACAACGGCGGCGTCTTCCTCGGCGACACCTGGACCTACGACGGCACCAACTGGGCCAGCCAAAGCCCGACGACGAGCCCCAGCGGACGTGAGGACGCCTCGATGGCCGACGACCCGACGACCGGACAGATTGTCCTCTTCGGGGGCTTCGCCGGCGGCGCCAATTATCTGGCCGACACCTGGACCTACGACGGCACCACCTGGACCCAGGAGACCCCGGCCACCAGCCCCCCCGCCCGTGGGAGCGCCTCGATGGCCTACGACGCGGCCACCGGTCAGTTGGTCCTCTTCGGCGGGCTCAACAACGGCGGCTTTCTCGCCGATACCTGGACGTACCAGGTGGTGGCGTCCGTCCCCGGCGCCCCGACCAACCTGGGCGCCACTGCCGGCAACGGCCAGGTGCAGCTCTCGTGGACCGCGCCATCGTCCGATGGGGGGAGCGCCATCACTGGCTACGACATCTACCAGGGCACAGGCTCGGGCGGCGAGGGCACGACGCCCATCAACTCCGCACCCATCACCGCGACGAGCTTTACGGCGACAGGCCTGTCCAACGGCACCACCTACTACTTCACAGTGAAGGCCATCAACGCCATTGGCCATTCGGCGGCCTCCAACGAGGTCTCTGCCACCTCGGCGACCGTCCCTGGCGCCCCGACCGGCCTCATCGCCACACCCCACCCCGGCAGCATCGGGCTGTCGTGGACGCCACCCACCGACACCGGCGGCTCGGCCATCGAGCAGTACGTGGTCTTCCGGGGGACCACACCAGATGGCATCGAGACAGCGCTCGGAGTCGTTTCCACCGCGAGCTTCACCGACACCGCGGTGGTCCCGGGCACGACCTACTACTACTCGGTCGTGGCCCACAACGCCCAGGGTGACTCGGTCGCCTCCAACCAGGCCCATGCCCTCATCGCCACCACGCTGGCCGGAGGCGCCCATCTGGATGCCACCCCCGACGGCACGGGCTACTGGGTGGTGGGACCGACCGGTTCCGTCACCACCTATGGCAGCGCCCATGACCACGGCTCCGAGGTGGGGGCACGGTTGAACGGCCCCATCGTGGGCATCGCCGCTACCCCTGACGGCCAGGGCTACTGGCTGGTGGGCACCGACGGCGGGGTGTTCTCCTTTGGCGACGCCGGGTTCTACGGCTCCATGGGCGGCAAGCCCCTGAACCAACCCATCGTCGGTCTCACCCCCACGCCCACCGGCACGGGTTACTGGCTGGTGGCTGCAGACGGCGGGGTGTTCACCTTCGGCGACGCCGGGTTCTACGGGTCAATGGGCGGCAAGCCCTTGAACCAACCCATCGTTGACATTGCTCGGACCCCTGATGGCCAGGGCTACTGGCTGGTGGCCGCAGACGGCGGGGTGTTCTCCTTTGGCGACGCCGAGTTCTACGGGTCCATGGGCGGCAAGCCCTTGAACCAACCCATCGTCGGTCTCACCCCCACGGCCACCGGCACGGGTTACTGGCTGGTGGCCGTAGACGGCGGCGTGTTCACCTTTGGCGACGCCGGGTTCTACGGGTCGCTCGGGAGCACGACCCAGCGCATGCCCATCATCGGCCTCATTGCCAACCCCCAGGGCACCGGATACAAGCTGGTGAACGCGGACGGCGCTGCCACCTCGTTTCCCTCCTCCTAAGCTGAAGGCCGGGAACCGGGTCCTCGTTGCCTCCCACGGGAGGCCTGCAGAGGTGTGAGCGGTGCTACGCCGCGACCAGGCATCCGGGGCCGATGCATGACGTTTGCCAGGCGTTCATCGTATGGATTGATCCCGGCAACGTGCTGGAAACGAAGGAGCCGTAGCGTCTGGTCGAGACCGGTCGCCGGCTAGTCCGAGGCCGAGGAGGTCCTTGATGTTCGACGTGCTGAAGCACCGCTGGTGACCCTGACCAACGAGCAAGCTCGGGCCGTGACCCGATCGGCGCCGGCCGAGACCGACGGGGACCATGCCCCATTACCCCCGCATGTGGTGGTGCTCTTCGGGGCCACCGGCGATCTGGCCCGGCGAAAGCTGCTGCCCGGGCTGTTCCACTTGTCGCAGGCTCGCCTGCTCCCCGAGTGCCGGATCGTGGCCACCTCGCTGGAGGACCTCGATGACCAGGGCTACCGCGATCTGGCCCGGAAGGCCTGCGACGAGTTCGCCCGAGGCGGAGTCGACGAGGAGCAGTGGCGGGAATTCAGCCAGCACCTGCACTACGTGCCCGGGGCCCATGGGGTCGACGGGTTGGCCACCGCCGTCCGGACGGCCGAGGCGGCCCTCGATATCGGGGCCCGGCGCCTCCACTATCTGAGCATCCCGCCCCATGCCACGCCGTCGGTGATCCGGACCCTGGGCGATGCCGGCCTCAACGACCGGTCCCGGGTCATCATGGAGAAGCCCTTCGGCACCGACCTGGGCAGCGCCCAGCGGTTGAACGGCATGGTCCAGCAGATCTTCGACGAGGACCAGGTGTTCCGGATCGATCACTTCCTGGGCAAGGAGGCGGCCCAGAACATCCTGGCCTTCCGCTTCGCCAACGGGCTCTTCGAGCCCATCTGGAACCGCCAGCACATCGACCATATCCAGATAGACGTGCCCGAGACCCTGGGCGTCGGTGCCCGGGGACCGTTCTACGAGCAGACGGGGGCATACCGGGACATGGTCGTCACCCACCTCTTCCAGATCCTGGCCTTCGTGGCCATGGAGCCACCCACCGCCCTCGAGCCCAGAGCCATCAGCGAGGAAAAGAACAAGGTGTTCCGCTCGCTGGTCCCCATCGATCCCGCCCAGGTGGTCCGGGGCCAGTACGACGGGTACGGCAACAATCCCGGGGTGGCGCCCGGATCGGACACCGAGACGTTCATCGCCCTGCGGTGCGAGATCGACAACTGGCGTTGGGCCGGCGTGCCCTTCTTCCTGCGGACGGGGAAGCAGATGGCCGAAGGGGCGCGCATCGTCTCCATTGCCTTTCGCGAGCCGCCCAAGTCGATGTTCCCCGCCGGGTCGGGGGTGGGCTCCCATGGTCCCGACCATCTGACCTTCGACCTGGCCGACTCGTCCAAGCTGTCGCTCTCCTTTTACGGCAAGCATCCGGGCCCGGGGATGAAGCTGGACAAGCTGAGCCTGCAGTTCGCCCTGCACGAGACGGAGGACGCCGAGAGCGTGCTCGAGGCCTACGAACGCCTGATCTACGACGCCATGAGCGGGGACCAGACACTATTCACCAACGCCGAGGGCATCGAGCGGCTGTGGGAGGTGTCCCAAGCGCTTCTCGATTCCCCACCCGACGTCCAGCCGTACCGGGTGGGCTCGTGGGGCCCGCAGGCCATCCAGGATCTCATCGAGCCGCGATCGTGGCGGCTGCCCTTCGAGCGGGGCTGGCGCCAACGCCCCTGAAGGAGTCTCTGCGTCGGCCCATCTTCGGAGGGCCTCGACATTCCCCCAGGGGCACTTACACAGCCTGTTGCCGCCAATGGCAACGCTCAGAATGGTCCTGGCTGATCGTCAGTCGTCCCCACCCAACTGCGGCCAGAGCCCGGGGAGATCGCCGATGCCATCGATCACATGGTCGGGCCCGGGCTCGGCCCCTTCCAGGTCCGACGTGCGGAACTTGCCTGTCCGCACCAGTACGCCGGTCATCCCCACCGCCTGGGCCCCGAGGACGTCGGCGTCGATGTCATCCCCGACGACGACCATGGCTTCAGCTGTCGTTCCTAGATCAGCCACTGCGGCGTGAAAGAAGGCGGCTGCCGGCTTTCCCACCACAGAGACGTCGGCATGGGCCGCGGCCTCGATGCCCACGATGAACGCACCCATGTCCAGCGCCGGGCCGTCAGCCGTCTGATAGCGCGTGTTGCGATGCAGGGCCACCACGGGAACGCCGTCGGCCGCCAGTTTGAACGCAGCGTCGAGCTCCTGGTAGCCGGTACTCGGACCGGCACCGCCAAGCAGAACCACTCCGGCTGAGGGGGCATCGACCACATCGACCACTGCCACCCCGTCAAGGTCCTCACCGATGTCGCCCTCGTTCACCACCAGGCAGCCCACCCCGGCGAAGTGCTCGCCCAGGTATCGGGCCGCGCTGGTCACCGCAGTGAGAATGCGGTCTGCGCCGACGACCATACCTGCCCTGGCCAGCAGGGCGGCTATCTGGTCTCGAGACTTCGACGATGTGTTGGTGACCAGTCGAAACCCGATTCCTTCGGCCTGGAGCCAGCGGATCGTCTCGACCGCCCCGGACAACGGCTCCCATGAGACGGTCAGGACCCCGTCGATGTCGAGCAGGACCCCATCAGCCATGCATCCACGCTATTGCTCGGCAACGGCCACGAACACCCGCCGCGAGCACATTCGACCGCAAATTACCGGCCCGTTACCGGCACGAAACATCTCCGGGATACAACTGGACGTGGGCATCAATCCCCGCCGAAAGCAAAGCCGAAAGCAAAGGAGAGTCCGCCCGTGATGACCAGGTTCAGTTTGCATGGTGCGTTCGATACCGCCGGCGACGCCCGGGCCACCCAGGCGCTCATGGCCCAACTCGACGAGGCGCCGGCCGATCGGTTCTCGGCTGAGCCGTCCCGTCATCCTGACGACGAAGCTCACACCCCCGGCTGAGGGGGCGTGAGCACCAGACCCAGCACCAGACCCAGCACCAGACCCAGCACCAGACCCAGCACCAGACCCAGCACCAGACCCAGCAGCAGACCGAGCACCAGACCCGGACCCCTCGGCGTCCCCGCCCCCTCCGACCGGGACCGCTCATGAGTGCGCCGTTCTCCAGCGACGAAGTCCGCTTCATCGCCATCAGCGCCGGGCGCATCGCCGCCAACGGACGGGTGATCGACGGGACGCAACGTGACTACGGCGACAGGGTGGCCGAGGCCGGCGGGGTCCCTTTTCTCCTGATCGGTCGGGCCGGGTCGTCGGCCATGCTCTCCCGAGCAGACGGCCTCCTGTTCACCGGGGGCGGCGATGTGGAGCCGGCACGTTACGGTGCCGCCCAATCCCCCGAGACCGGGGGCGTCGACGTCGACCGCGACCGGGCAGAAGTCGAACTGGTAGCCGAGGCGGTGGCGACCGGCATTCCCGTGCTGGCCGTGTGTCGTGGCATCCAGATCGTGAACGTGGCCCGGGGCGGCACCCTGATCCAGGACCTGCCGGCGGTGACCGCCCAGCCCCACCTGGTCATCGATCGGCCCCACGACCTGGTCCATGCCGTCCGGGTCGATCCCGACAGTGAGCTTCGGGACATCCTCGGCGCCGACGAGGTACGGGTGAATTCACTGCACCATCAGGCCGTCGACACGGTGGGCGAAGACCTCCGGGCCGTGGCCTGGGCCGAAGACGGGACCATCGAGGCGGTCGAAGACCGGCGGTCCCGGATCATCGGGGTGCAGTGGCATCCCGAGCAACTAGCCGACCAGGCCCAGCAGCGCCGGCTGTTCTCGTGGCTGGTCGACCAGTCGCACCTCCGACTCACTGCTCAATCGCAGACCCGATAGCGGGGCTGGTCGATCAGTCCCACCTCCGGCTCACCGCTCAACACCAGACCCGGTAGCGGCGTGGGGCGTCCGTCGCACCTTCGGCTCAGGCCTCAATCGCAGACCCGGTAGCGGCGTGGGGCGTCCGGTGCGCCACCAGCGTCCGGGTCAGGAAGCGGGTCATGGTCTGCAGCAAGAGACGACGGGATGACACCCGCCGGTACTCGTGGCCCTCGCCCGCCAGTTCCAGGTACTCCACGTCGCTGTGCAATTCGGCCAGGGCCCCGAGGACCTGGCGCGCCTCGGTCACGGGCACGTTGGTATCGAGCTCCCCGTGCACCACCAACAGCGGGGCCTGGATGCGCTCGACGTGGCGCAGTGGCGACAAGTTGGCCAACAGCATGGCGTCGCGTTGGGGATCGCCGTACTTGGTCACCGCCGCCGCCGCGATCCAGGGCTCGGTGTCCCGGAAGAACGTGGTGAGGTCGGACATCCCACAGATGTCCACGCCCGCGGTGAACAGCTCCGGATAGAGCATCAGGGCCATCAGCGTCACGTACCCGCCATAGGAGCGGCCGCTCACCGCCATCCGGTGGGGATCGGCCAGTCCTTGGGTGACCAGCCACGACGCACAGGCGGCGACGTCGGCGATGGCATCCAGACGACCGAATCGGTCGTCGGCGTGCACGAAGGTCCGGCCGAAACCCGATGAGCCCCGTATGTTCGGCGCGAACACGACGATGCCGGCAGCCACCAGCACCTGGTGCTGAGGATTGAACACCGGTCGTTCCTGGCCCTCGGGACCACCGTGAATGCTCACCACCGCTGGTCCCGAGGTGGGGCCGGATGGACGGTAGAGCCATCCGGTGATGACCAGGCCGTCGTGGGACTCGAACCGTTCGAGTGTCGGCATCACGCAACGGTGACGGCTGGGGCCGGTGGGCGACAGCGGGCGCCAGCGGCCACTGTCGAGGTCGAGCTCCCACAGCCTCGAGGGAGAGGACGGATCCTCGATGGCCAACACGGCACGATCGCCGTCGCGGGCCATGGCCATGCCCGTGACCACCGACCCGGGTAGATCAGCGAACCCCCGCCGCTTCGACGTGGCCGTGTCCAGCAGCTCCAACTCGGTTCGACCCTCGACGTTCCAGGCCAACAGCATGGTGGTGCCCTCGTCGTCCCCGTCGACCAGCTCGAGCTCGGCGTCATCGCGGTGAGCCACGGCACCGGCCTGGTCCCGGTCGCCGTCGGCGCCGACCGGCACCGCCACCAGCGTCGGTCGGGCCTGGCCGGCATCGGTCACCACGTAGGCGATGAGGGCGGCGGGCTCACCGGTGGGGGGCGGGCGCAGCAACCCGCGCTCGGTCGATCCGGTGCCGGGATGGGGCAGGACCTCGTGTTCGGTGTCGCTCTGTCGATCCAGGATCTGGCAGACATGGGCGCCCCGAGTACCGTCCCGCACCAGTGCGAACCGCTCGTCGGCCGAGAGATCCAGTACCTCGACCAGGCCGCCGGCCACGATCTCCTCCTCCACGCCGGTGGCCGGATCGAAGAGCAGACATCGATTGGTCTCCCCCTCGTCGTGGCGGACGGTGACCACCACCCGATGGCCGCGACGGGCCCACGAGCCGAGGGCGGCGTGTTCGGGAGACCCGGCCAGGCGTCGCCGGTCCGAGCCGTCGGGACGCAGCACCCACACCTCGGAGCGAACCCCGCCGCCTGTGGCCACCGAGCAGGCCAGCCACTCCCCGTCGGGCGACCAGCGCACGGCCAGCACCGGGTCCACCGAGACGGAGAGGACGACGTCCCGGTCGCTGCCGTCGATGGGTCCCACCCACAGCTCGGGGGTCCCCCGCCGGTCGCTCACGTACGCCAACCGGCGACCGTCGGGGGCCAGGGTGGGGGCCCAACAGCCCCACGCGCCGACCAGCTCGTCGATCAAGTCATCCGTAGCGGCAGACAGGACGGGGGTGCGCTCGGTGTCCGTCATGCCGTGGTGATGCCCATGGCCTGCAACCACATCTCGATCAAGCCCAACTGCCAGAGGGCATTGGAGCCGAGGGTGGTCCGGCTCTCGTTGGGTGCGGCCAGCATGCGCTCCACGGCCGCAGGCCGGAACAGTCCCCGGGCCTTGGCCGCCGGGTCGGTCAGGGCGTCCCGCACCCGCTCGAGGTATGGGCCCTCGAGCTGGCGGATGGCGGGAACAGGGAAGTACCCCTTGGTCCGGTCGATGACCGCGTCGGGCACCAGGCCCCGGCTGGCCGCCTTGAGCACGCCCTTGCCCCCGTTGGCCAGTTTCAGGGCGGGAGGGATGGTCCCGGCCAGCTCGACCAGCTCGTGATCGAGGAAGGGGACCCGGGCCTCCAGGCCCCAGGCCATGGTCATGTTGTCGACCCGCTTCACCGGGTCGTCGACCAACATGATCGTGGTGTCGTTGCGGAGGGCGGCGTCGACGGAGGTCTCGGCCCCGGGTCGACCGAACTGGGCCCGGATGAACGAGGTGGGCACGTCGTCAGCCGGGAGCCAGCCGTCGGCCATGACTTCGTCGAGCTGGGAGAAGCGCCGATCGAAGAACACCGACGAGTAGGCCTCGACGGCGTGGTCCCGCTCGACGTCGGCCAACGGCGGGTACCAGTCGTAACCGCCCAGCACCTCGTCGGCCCCCTGTCCGGACTGGACCACCTTCACGGAGCGGGACACCTCCTCGCTCAGCAGGTAGAAGGCGACGCAGTCGTGGCTGACCATGGGCTCGCTCATGGCCCGCACGGCGCCGTCGATGGCCGGGAGCAGGCGTGAGCTGTCGATCTCGATGCGGTGGTGATCGGTGCCGAAGTAGCAGGCGACCAGGTCGGAGTACTCGAACTCGTTGCCCGACTCCCCTCCGGCATCCTCGAAGCCGACGCTGAAGGTGGTGAGGTCGTGTTGCCCGGCCTCGGCCAACAGGGCCACCACCAGGCTGGAGTCGATGCCGCCGGAGAGCAGGACGCCGACGGGCACGTCGGCCACCTGCCGGCGCTTGACCGCCACCCGGAGGGCGTCGATGAGCAGGTCCTGCCAGTCCTCGGCCGACAGGTCGCGCCGGGTCCCGTCCCGGGAGAACGACGGGTCCCAGTAGTGGGTGTCCCGGGTTCGACCGTCGGCCTCGACCACCCGGACGGTGGCCGGAGGAAGCTTCTGGACGCCGTTGAGCATGGTGTTGGGCGCGGGCACCACCGAATGGAACGTCATGTAGCAGGCCAGGGCGGAGCGGTCGATGGAGGTGTCGACGCCTCCGCCGGCCAGCAGGGCCGGCAGCGTCGAGGCGAAGCGCATCCGGTCGGCCGTTCGAGTGACGTACAGCGGCTTGATACCCAGGCGGTCCCGGCCCAGCACCAGCCGGCCGCTCTCGTGCTCGACGATGGCGAAGGCGAACATCCCGTGGAAATGGGACACGCAGTCGATGCCCCACTGGGCATAGGCCTTGGCCACCACCTCGGTGTCGGAGTGGGAGAAGAAGGAATGGCCCCGGCTGATCAGTTCGCTACGCAGCTGTTTGTAGTTGTAGATACAGCCGTTGAAGGCGATGGACAGGCCGGTGGCCGGGTCCACCATGGGCTGGGCGCCGTTGGCCGAGAGGTCGATGATGGACAACCGGCGATGGCCCAGCGCCACCGGACCCTGCTCCCAGACCCCCGATCCGTCGGGACCACGACAGGCCATGACCGCACAACTGCGATCCAGCGCGGCCAGATCGGCCGGCCGCCCATCGAAGCGAACCTCACCGGCGAGGCCGCACATGCCCGTCCCCCTCGCTCGGCTGGTCCTGGTCGCGGAGGACCCACGTGTCCTTGGCCCCGCCGCCCTGCGAGGAGTTGACCACCATGCTTCCTTCGGGGGCCACCCGGGTCAGGGCCAGCCCGGCCAGCTCGGCCTGGCCCGCGCCCGTCCCCGTCAGGTACACGAAGGCCCGCAAGTCGACATGGCGGGGAACCAACCGGCCCTCCACCAGGTTCGGGAGGGTGGACAGGGCCACCACCTCCTGGGCCACCCAGGCGGTGGGGTCGTCGGCGATCTCTCGGGCTCGCTGGACCAGGTCCGATTTGCTGGCCTCGGGCCCGATGAGGACCCCGCTGCCCCCGTACCCGCCGACCGGCTTGGTGACCAGATCACCGAGGCGATCGAGCACCAGGTCGCACTCGACGGCGTTGGCACAGCGATAGGTGGGCACCGGGGCCAGCAGCGGCCGTTCTCCGAGGTAGTAGGCGATCAGGTCGGGAACGTAGCAGTACATGGCCTTGTCGTCGGCGATGCCGTTGCCGGGGGCGTTGACCACGACCACGTTCCCCTGGCGCGCCACCTCGAGCACCTGGGCCCCCACGGGCCGGCCGGCCGCATCGACCAGGTCGATCAGCTCGCACGCCAGCCGGAGGTAGAGGACGTCGACCCGGCGGCCGCCGATCACCACCCGGTCTCCGCGGATCTCGACTTCGCTGGGCTGGGCCAGGAGCAGACCCACCTCCTCGGCGATCAGACGGTGTTCGTACCACCCCGAGTTGTCGGCGCCCTCGGACAGCAGGGCCACCGTGGCTTCGCTCACGTCGGTGCACGCCCGCAGGGTCCGACCGATCAGGTCCAGGGCGCCGGCGGCGCTGCGCATCGGGACCCCCTCGAACAGCTCGGGCATCGACTCGTGCATCAACCGGCGGATGGCCACGGCATAGCCGACGCCCGAGGGGACCCGGGCGTTGTCCTCCAGCACCCGCCACCCGCCGATGCTGTCGCGCACCAGGTCGAAACCGATGACGGGCGCCCGCACCGTCCCGGTGGGCAGCCACTGCCCTTCGGGGCGCCAGGCGCTGCAACCGGTGACCACCTCCGACGACATCACCCCGTCCTTGACGATCTCGGCCGGCCCGTAGGCATCCCGCAGGTAGGCCTCGATGGCCCGGGCCCGCTGGGTCAGCCCGGCGGCCAGCCCGGCCCACTCATGGGCCGGGATCACCCGGGGCACCAGATCGACCGGGAAGGGTCGCTGTTCCCCGTCGACGCCGAAGGTCAGCCCCTGATCCCCGGCCCGTCGGGAACGGACGGCGATCTCGGCCGGGTCGAAACCCTTCAGCACCTCGAAGATGGGCCGGTACACGGAGTACGGGACCCCGGTCGGGTGCACCGCCTCGTCCACGGCCGGAGCCGAGTAGCTGGCCGACCAGCGGGTTCTCAACGGGGCTCCTTCCGCCCGTCCCTCGGTTTCGTCCACCAGGAGACGAACCACGTCGGCGACCCGTCCCCGCTCGGCATAACGCGCCCGTTGCCGCTCGCTGGAGGTCCCCCGGGACAGAGCGGCGGCGGTCAGCTCCGAGACCACCTCCCAGTCGCCCGACTCTTCGAGCTGGGGTCGGAGGGCGTCGACCAGGTGGCCCACCACCTCGACCGCGGGCCGCGCCGCCGGCTGGGTGCCTTCATCGATGAGGGTGGCCGACAGGCCACTGCGGGCCGCTCGCCACATGGCTGCCCGGTACAAGGGGTCGGGTCGGGTCGGCCGCGGCGTACCCGTCGATTCGGCCTGGATGGCCCGTTCCACCACGGCACGGAACAATCCGGCGATGAGGATGGCGTCGTCGACCAGCGGGCACGAGTCGCACACCCTCAGCTCGAGGGTGGGCACGTGCACCGAGGGACGGACGTCGAAGTACGCCATCTTGGTATCGGAGATCACGCCCGATTCGATGAGCTGACGGATCAGTCCCTGGTAGGCGGCGTAGGACTCCAATCGGGGGGTGCGCCCGGCCGTGGGCCAGCGCTGCCAGATCACCGTGCGCACGCTGGCGTAGCCGGTGTCCTGGCCCTCGAAGAAGGGTGAGCTGGTGGACAGGGCCAGCAGCGTGGGCAGCGCGCTCTCCACCCAGGGGATGAGGCGAACAGCTAGATCCCGGTCATCCACCTCGACGTGGACCTGCAGGCCGCACACCAGGTGCTGGTCGACCAGGAGGCGGTAGTCCTGTTGCATGCGGCCGTATCGCCCGAGTGCGGTCAGCTCGAGGTCGGCCGCGTGCGAGAGCGGCACCGTGGCTGCGGCGGCCACGGCCAAACCCTGGTCGGTGGCTGCGGCGACCAGGTCCTTTCGGAGTCCGAGTACTTCCTGGGACAGGCCCTCGAGCGAGTTGCACACGGCGGTGTTGGTCTCCACCGTGCTCCGCTGGAGCTCGGCCGAGTAGCCCTTGTCGGGCAGTCGGTTCAGGAGCTGGGGCGCCCGGTAGGCCAGCCGGAACGACTCGGCATCGACCACCTGTAGCTCTTCCTCGATGCCCAGCGATCGAAGAGTGGCCATCTCACGACTCTACGAAGCGCATGTTTCGGCAAGATGTCCTGGTGTGAAGCATCGTGTTTCGCGCCGCGGCGACACGCCCACCTCGCGCTGTTTCGTGGTCATTGCCACATGGAATTGTGGTGAGAACCACCGAAACGCCTCCTCCTCGGGCTCGTGTGACGTCATGTCGCGTTCGCTTTATGCAATGGAAACACTCCGTTTCACCATTGGACATGCGCGAGGTGTTCAATAACAGCAGCGCCTCTCACACGCACTCTCCGAAGGTTCTGTTGTTCCAATCGAAGGTACAGGTTCTCCATGGGCGGCAACATGTCTCTCGTACGCCAGGGTCCGAGAAGCATGGCGGGCCGACTGCTGGGGCGAGTCGACCGGCTCGGCCTGGCCGACTCGCTCATCCGGGTGGCGGCCAAGACCAGCACCACCGCCCTCCCCCGGCGGATGGCCGGTCTCGGCCTGGAGGTGGGGAAGATCGCCGTGGGCAAGTCCACCGTCGCCCCTGAGCCGTCCGACCGGCGGTTCACCAACCGCGCCTGGACCGAGAACCCCGCCTTCCGCCGAATCGGCCAGACCTATCTGGCCTGGTCCAAGACCACCCTCGACCTGGTCGACGACGCCCATCTCGACTGGCGCACCCACGAGCGGGCTCGCTTGGCTGCGTCGCTGCTGACCTCGACCCTGTCCCCCACCAACCTGTTGCCCCTCAACCCCGACGCCATGGTCCGGGCCTACGAGAGCGGCGGTCGCAGCATCGTGGCCGGGGCGGCCAACATCGGGCGCGACATCCGCAACAACCACGGCCTGCCCCGGACCGCCGATCCCGACGCCTTCCACGTCGGCAAAGAACTGGCCGTCACCCCCGGCGCCGTGGTCTTCCGGAACGACGTGTGCGAGCTGCTGCAGTACGCGCCGATGACCGAGGCCGTGCACACCACGCCCATGGTCCTGGTGCCGCCCCAGATCAACAAGTACTACTTCATGGACCTCGCTCCCGGTCGCAGCTTCGTCGAGTACGCGGTTCGACAGGGGCTCCAGATGTTCCTGGTCAGCTGGCGCAACCCCACCGTCGAGCACCGCCACTGGAACCTGGACACCTACGTGGCCGGCGTCAAGGAGGCACTCCACGCCGTCACCGAGATCACGGGATCCCCCCAGGTGAACACCGTGGCCCTGTGCGCCGGGGGCATCACCACCGCCGGGCTCCTGGGTCATCTGGCCGCCACCCAGGACTCGCTCATCAACGCCGCCACCTTCGCCGTCACCCTGCTCGACTTCTCCGTTCCCACCATGATCGGACTGTTCGGGAGCCAGCCCGTCATCGCCAACACGCTCAAGCAAGCCCGCCGTCGGGGCATCCTTCCGGCCCACGAGTCCGCTGCCCTGTTCTGCATGCTGCGCCCCAACGACCTCATCTGGAACTACTGGGTCGGCTCCAACCTCCTGGGTGATCGTCCCCCCGCCTTCGACGTGCTCTCGTGGAACGCCGACCCCACCCGGCTGGCGGCCGGGCTCCATACCGACTTCCTCGACATGTTCGCCAACAACTCACTGGCGGAGGGCAAATTCTCGGTACTGGGCGCCCCGGTGGACCTGGGTGCGGTCACCTGTGACTCCTTCGTCGTCGCCGCCCGTACCGACCACCTGACCGACTGGAAGGCCTGCTATGCCACCACGCAGCTCCTGGGTGGCTCCAGCCAGTTCGCCCTGTCCCGTTCCGGCCATATCCAGAGCCTGGTCAATCCACCCGGCAATCCCAAGATGAGCGTCTCCCTGGGACCGGCACCGGGACCAGACCCGGACCAGTGGTTGGCCGAGTCCGAGTCCGTACCCGGTTCGTGGTGGGAACCGTGGGCCGAGTGGGCGCGGCCGCGCTCGGGTGAGGAGCGCCCGGCGTCACCGTGTCTCGGGAGCGGGCGACATCCGGCCATGGAACCCGCACCGGGCCGCTACGTGTTGGCGGCGTGAGCCATGCCCACCAGCGCCCGGCGCAGCACCCAATCCCGCCGGGCCAAGGCGGCCGGTTCGCACGCAAGCCCTGCCCGCACAACCGGTGCCCAGCGTCGACCTCCGTACATCGCAGTTTCAAACCAGAGACAACGACAAGAAAGGCACACCATGAATGCACTGGAAGTCACCGAGAAGGTTCAAGACGGCATGTTGAAAGCCATCGAGACCACCCAGGGTTGGACCCTCGGTGCCTTGAAGTCGACCTCATCGGCCTTCGACACGTTCCGCCCCGATCCGGCCAAGATCCCCTTCGCCGACCAGCTGCCGACCCCGACCGAGACGGTGGACACCACGTTCTCCTTCGCCGGGCGCCTGCTCGAGGCCCAGCACTCGTTCCTCAGTGGCCTGGCCGAGCTGTCCATGCCCGCCCCAGCCACCTCCGTCACCAAGAAGGCATGACGGCGCGGCCGTAGCCACGCCAAGAGCCGTACCCACCACTGGCGTTCGACGCCCGAAAGGAGGCGCCGGTGCCGCCGGCTGTCCTCACCATCAACAGCAGGAACTACGGAGCCTGGTCACTACGCGGCTGGTTGCTGTGCCGGAACTCCGGGCTCGATTTCACCGTGCAGGTCATCGACAGCCAGGATCCCGAGGTCCGAGCCGAGCTGCTCATGCTCTCACCCTCCCTGTTGGTGCCACGGCTGGCTCATGGCGACATCGAGGTATGGAGCACCATCGCCATCGCCGAGTACCTCCATGAGCTGTTCCCCCAGCGCGGCCTGTTGCCCGAAGGGACGGCCGACCGGGCGCGGTGCCGATCGGTCTCCGGCGAGATCCAGTCCGGCTTCGCCAATCTGCGCTCGGCCCTGCCCATGAACCTGAAGGCCACCCACCCGGGATTCCCGTTATGGGCAGGAGCCCGTGCCGACTTGGACCGGATCGAGACCATCTGGAGCGAGTGCCTGGACCAGTCCGGGGGCCCGTACCTGTTCGGCTCCACCTTCACCTTGGCCGATGCCATGTTCGCACCGGTGTGCACCCGGATCAGGACCTACGACGTCAAGGTCGGTGCCACCGCGGCCGACTACACCGAGACCATCCTGGCCCTACCCGAGATGGTGGAATGGACCGACGAAGCCCTGCTGGAGCCGGACGACGTCGAGGAACTGGAGATGGAGTTTTAGCCGCGGGTTCAATTCGAACGCATGACTTCTCGGGTCGGGCCAAACGGGCAGGTGCTCAGTCGTTGGCCAGGATGAAGTTCCGCACGATGGGGTAGACCTGCTTCTCCCACTTGCTCCCGCTGAACACCCCGTAGTGGCCCACGCCGGGCTGGAGGTGATGGCGCTTCTTCGACGGCTTGATCTTGGAGCACAGGGCCTGGGCGGCCAGGGTCTGGCCGGCACCGCAGACGTCGTCCTTCTCCCCTTCAACCGTCAACAGACCGGTACGGCGGATGGCACTGGGATCGACCGGCCTCCCCCGCCAGGTCAGCTCGCCTTGGGCCAGCAGCTCGCGCTGGAACACCCGGTCGATGGTCTCGAGGTAGAACTCCGCCGGCATGTCGAGCACGGCGAAGTACTCGTCGTAGAAGTCCTCGATCTCCCGGGCCTCCTCGTAGTCGCCGCGCACCAGGTCGTTGTAGAGGGCGATGTGCTGGCTCAGGTGCCGGCCCACGTTCATGGCCACGAATCCGGACACCTGGAGGAACCCGGGGTAGACCCGGCGGGTGGCCCCGGCATAGCGCAGGGGGACGGTGGCGATCACGTTCTGCTCGAACCAGCTGAGCGGCTTGGAGTGGGCCAGCTCGTTGACCTTGGTCGGGTTGACCCGGGTGTCCACCGGGCCGGCCATGAGCACCATGCTCTTGGGCTGGGCCGGGTTGTCCTCGGCGGCCATGATCGAGGCGGCGGTCAGCGCGGCGGGACAGGGCTGGCACACGGCCATCAGATGGGCGCCGGGCCCGATGAACTCGAGGAAGGACATGAGCTGGGCCACGTACTCGTCGAAACCGAAGGCGCCGTGCTCGACGGCCACGTCGCGGGCGTTCAGCCAATCGATGACGTACACGTCGTGGTCGGCCACCAGCGAGCGGACGGTCGAGCGCAACAGGGTGGAGAAGTGGCCGGCCAGGGCCGAGACCAGCAGCACTCTGGGCTGGGGCTCGGGGACCTCTTTGGCGAAGTGGAGCAGCGAGGAGAACGGCGTGGTCAGGACCACCTCTTCTTCCACTGCGATCTGCCGTCCCGCCACCGTGGTGTGGTCGATACCGAACGGGGGGCGCTCGTGGGTCAGCCGCGACCGGCTGATCATCTCGTAACCGGCCGACAGCCGTCGAGCGAGCGGATTGTCGGTCCAGGCGTCGGGCAGCTCGTCCATGGACCAGCTGAACAGCCCGGCCAAGGCCCGTGCCGGAGCGGTGAGGTCTCGCTGCGCCTGATAGGCCTGGTAGAGCACGATCTCACCTGCTGTCCATGATCGTCGGATCCCCGCC
>DASZLD010000082.1:0-1982 GCA_035552655.1 Acidimicrobiales bacterium | reverse complement strand
CGATTTCCTCGAGCCGGAACTCGAGGCTGCCGTCGTGCATGACGACGTCCAGGAACTCCGCCACATGTGGTTGTACGGCGAGCGCGGCCATACGGGCGCCGCCCAGGTCCTGGGGGTTGACCGCCCGGTCGGCGCCGGCCTGCAACAGTTTCGGCACAGCCGCCTCGGAGGCCGCTCGGGAGACGATGAACAAGTTCGGACACATGGAGCGGCCGGTCAGGGTCACGTACAGGTTGTCGGCATCGGCGTTCAGGGCGGTGACGAGGACCCGGGCCCTGTCGATGCCGGCGGCCCGGAGTACCTCTTCGTTGGTGGCATCGCCGGACACGAAGGGGCCGCTGACCGTGGCCAGGCGCTCGTCCGACGTGTCGATCACCACCACGTCCGCTTGTGTGGCGCTCAGATAGTTGGCGATAGACCGCCCGACCCGGCCCCAACCGCAGAGGATCACATGGCCCTCCATGTCCTTGATCTGGCGTTCCATCCTGCGCCTCCCGAAGGTGTCGCCGAGGTATCCCTCGACGAATATCTCAATCAACACACTGAAGGTGTATGCGGCGGTGCCGACCCCGGTGAGGATAAGCACGATCGTGAACACCTTCTCGCCCGGACTAAAGGTGTGCACCTCGCCAAAACCGACGGTGGTGACGGTGATGACCGTCTGGAATACCGAATCGAGCACCCCGTAACCGAAGGCGACGTAGCCCACCGTGCCGCCCGCAATGACCAGGAAGAACCCGATCAGGCCCGCCCGCAGCCTCCTGGCCGTGCCCGCATGCCCCGGGTCTCGGCGATGGGGCATGGCCGGCGGCATGCCCCATTGTGGCCCACAAGTCGAAACGTGCCCATGAGAAGGCGGTAGAGGGCCACGCTGTCCCGCTGACCGGCAAGTGGATACGGTGGACCACAGTGCAGGCGACAACCACTGTCCCCAATGAACGACCGGTCTTCGACCCGTTCGACCCCCGATGGTCGAGCGATCCCTACCCGCTCTACGCCGAGCTCCGGGAGCGGGCCCCGGTCCACCGCAACGAGATGGGCTTCTGGGTCTTCGCCCGCCACGCCGACTGCCTGAGCATCCTGCGGGACCGGCGGGTCAGCTCCGACGGGTCCAACATCGACCTGGACCGCATGCCCGGGGGATTCCGCCCCCAGCTGGCCGATGACCCTGTGGCCTCGGCCATGGTGGCCATGCGTCCCTTCTTGTTCCGCGACCCGCCCGACCACACCCGGCTCCGCGGGCTCGTGGCCAAGGCGTTCACCCCCCGGGTGGTGGAGTCGCTCCGGGCCCGGACCCAGGAGGTGGTGGACGAGCTGCTCGACGCGGCCATGGAGGAGGGACGGGTCGACCTGCTCGAGGCCTTCGCCCACCCGCTCCCGGTTCGGATCATCTGTGACCTGCTGGGCGTGCCTATCGAGGACCAGGAGCGCTTCCGGGGTTGGTCGGCGGCACTGGCCCGCGGCCTCGACCCCGACTTCTTGTTGACCAAGGAGATCATCGACCAGCGCATCGAAGCGGTGGGCCAGTTCGCCGGTTACTTCTTCGAGTTGCTGGCCGAGCGGCGGAAGCACCCGGGTGACGACCTGTTGAGCAGGCTGGTGGCCGTGGAGGACGAGGGCAGCGTGCTGAGCGAGGCCGAGCTGTTGTCCACCTGCATCCTGTTGCTGGTGGCCGGACACGAGACCACGGTCAACCTCATCTCCGGGGGCACGCTGGCCCTGCTCGAGCATCCCGACCAACTGCAGCGCTTCCGCTCCGACCCGGGGGTGGCTCGCTCGGGGGTGGAGGAGATGTTGCGCTACGTCTCACCCGTCCAGCTCACCGGGCGCTCCATGCTCGAGGACATGGAGGTGGGCGGAGTGACCCTGCAAAAGGGCGACTTCGCCATGTTGCTGGTGGCCTCGGGCAACCACGACCCCGACGAGTTCGACGACCCCGAGGCCTTCGACGTGGGCCGGTCCTCCAACAATCACCTGGGCTT
>DASZLD010000081.1:0-3404 GCA_035552655.1 Acidimicrobiales bacterium | reverse complement strand
CGGGGGGATTCGGCACCCTGGATGAGGCCTTCGAGCTCCTGACCCTGTTGCAGACGGGCAAGGCCGCCCCCGCTCCCGTCGTCCTGCTCGACACGCCCGGCGGCGACTACTGGCACGAATGGGACCAGTTCCTGGAACGGGCGGTGGCCACCCGAGGGCTCATCTCGCCTGACGATCGTTCGCTGTTCACCATGACCGACGACATCGCCGTGGCCACCGAGGAGCTGACCGGCTTCTACCGCAATTACCAGTCGATCCGCTGGGTGGGCGACCTGTTGGTCATACGGATGGTGACCGCTCCCAGCCCCTCCGAGCTGGCCGGGCTCAACGAACGGTTCGGTGACATCGTGGCCGGAGGGGTCATCCGCACGACCAAGCCCCTTCCCCCCGAGCGGGCGGGAAACGACCACCTCGACCAGCCTCGACTGGCCCTGCGCTTCGACAAGTTCCACTACGGGCGGCTCCGCCAGCTGATCGACGCCGTCAACCAGTGCACCGGAGCGGGGACGTGAACCGCCAGCAGCGCCTGGTGGCCCTGGCCGAGCTGCGCGATCGTCACCCGGCCCTGACCGAGCTGATCGAACGGTACGGTCCGCCCCCACTCCGGCCCCGTGTCCCTGCGGCCCTGCGGTTCGACGCCCTGGCCCGGTCGATCCTCTACCAGCAGCTGGCCGGCAAGGCGGCGTCGGCCATCCACGGCCGGTTCGTGGCCGCGCTGGGCGGCACCGTCACCGCGGCCACCGTGCTGGCCGCCCCACCCGACCTGCTGTTGTCGTGCGGACTGAGCCGGGCCAAGGCCGCAGCCATCGTGGACCTGGCCGAGAAAGTGGCGACCGGAGAGGTGACCCTGGACCGGATCGGGCGCCTGTCCGACGAGATGGTGATCGAGCAGCTGGTCCAGGTGCGGGGCATCGGCCGCTGGACGGCAGAGATGTTCCTCCTGGGCACGCTGGGGCGCCTCGATGTCTGGCCCACGGGGGACTACGGCGTGCGGGTGGGATTCGCCTTCGGGTGGCAACTGCCCGACATCCCGTCGCCGAAAGAACTCGAGGTGCTGGGCGAGCCCTACCGGCCCTATCGAAGCCTGGTGGCCTGGTACTGCTGGCGGGCGGCCGACGACAGGACCGTGGGCTCGGAAGACCTGGTCGTGTCGGATTGATCGAACTGGGTGTGATGGACCTCGGCTTGATCGACCTCAGCGTGATGGAACTCGGCGTGATGGAACTCAGCGTGATCGAATGGAGAACCCCATGAAGGACAAGCCCATCCGACTGCTGCTGGCCGACGTGGACGGGACCCTCGTGACCCAGACCAAGGAGCTCACCGACGGTGCCATCGCCGCCGTGCACCGACTTCATGATGCCGGCGTCCTCTTCGCCATCACCAGTGGCCGTCCGCCCCGGGGCATGTCCATGCTTATCGAGCCCCTCGCTCTGTCCACGCCGGTGTCGGCTTTCAACGGCGGCCTGATCGTGAACCCCGACCTGTCGGTGATAGAGCAGAAGGAGATCGATTCGTCGGTGGTGGCGCCCATGCTCGACCTCTTGGCTTCGTTCAAGCTCGGTACGTGGATCTACCGCGGGGCGGACTGGTACGTCCGGGATCCGGAGGGCCCTCATGTGGACAAGGAAGCAAAGACGGTGCACTTCGCGCCCACGGTGGTCGACAGCTTCGACCAGCTGACCACCGACGTGGCCAAGATCGTCGGGGTGAGCGACGACCCCGACGCCGTGTCGGGCGGCCAAGCGGCAGCTCGAGCCCAGTTCGGGAAGCGGGTCTCGGCGGCCAGCTCGCAGCCCTACTATCTCGACGTGACCCACCCGGAGGCCAACAAGGGCGGTGTGGTGGCGTTTCTCTCCCACCGGTTCGACATACCCGCCGACCAGATCGCCACCATCGGGGACATGCCCAACGACATGCTCATGTTCGCCCCGTCGGGTTTGAGCATCGCCATGGGAAATGCCTCGAGCGAGGTGCAGGCCTCCGTCGATCGGGTCACCACCTCGAACGAGGACGAAGGATTCGCCCATGCCGTCGACCGATTCGTGCTCGGCGACGAATAGAGGGTGATGGACAGCGCCTGACCCGGTGACCAGCACCGCTCAGCTCAGGGCGAGACAGCCCAATGCGAGACACGCAACACAGCGCGAGACTCGGGATGGACCGAGGAGGCGATATGCGACAAGGCACAACGGTCGAGGCCCGAGAGCGGATCGAGGCACCGCCGGAGGTCATTTACGACCTCGTCGCCGATGTGACCCGGATGGGCGACTGGAGTCCGGAGTGTGTCAGCTGCGAGTGGATCGATGGCGCCACCGGCCCAACCGTCGGAGCCCGGTTTCGGGCCCGGAACCGGCACGGCCTGGCCCGGTGGTCAAACAAGCCCCGGGTGATCGCTGCTGATCGCGGCCACGAGTTCGGGTTCGTCGCCGTCGACCCGTTCGGCCACGACATGACCAGATGGATCTATCGGATGGAGCCGACAGCCACGGGCGCCACGGTTACCGAGTCCTTCGCGATGGTACGGACCATCCCGCTCTACATCCGGCTCTACGACCGGTGGGTCATGGGGGTCAAGGACAGGAAGGCCGACCTCGAAGCGAACATGCGGGCCACCCTGTCCAAGATCAGGACCGCGGCCGAGAAAGCCACTGTCGACCACACGTAGGGACGCTGCTGCCGGGGACGCCGCTCGGTATCCCCAGCCCGGTCAGGGGCAGTCGTCAGCCCGCTTAGGGCCCGTCGTCGAAGGCGAATCCGGAGGCGGAACCACCGGCCCCGGCCGTTCCACCCAGCAGCGTGGCTGCCTTGTCCACGGCGCGCCGGGCCCTGGTGATCCGCTTCTCCTCGGCCACCAGGGCCGGGTCGGGATCACCTCCGGCCCGGACGGAGTCAGAGGCCTGGCGAAGTCGGTCGATGGCCAGGTCGGCCAGCGATTCCGAGATGGCCGACAACCGGTCCGCCACATCGGCCAGATCGTCGCTCACTTCTGCGGAGGGGGCATGGCCTCGATCACCTCGAGCTCCCCGTCGGCGTGCTGCTTCCGGATGACCTTCTTGTCGAACTTGCCCACGCTGGTCTTGGGGATCTCGTCGACGAACGCCCACCGCTCGGGCAGCCACAGTCGGTGCACGCGGTCGGAGAGGAACTCCACCAGCTCGTCGGCGGTGACCTCAGATCCCTCGCATCGGACCACGGCGACCAGCGGTCGTTCGCTCCACTTGGGATCGGGAACGCCGATCACCGCCGCCTCGAACACGCCGGGATGGGCCATGACCTCGTTCTCGAGCTCGACCGAGGAGATCCACTCGCCACCGGTCTTGATCACGTCCTTGGTGCGATCACTGATCTGCATGAAGCCCTTGGAATCGAGCGAGCCCACGTCGCCGGTCCGCAGCCAGCCA
>DASZLD010000080.1:0-3169 GCA_035552655.1 Acidimicrobiales bacterium | reverse complement strand
TGGTCACAGGGCTCAGGCGCTGGGCCGCCCGGCGGTGATGCCACCATCCACGTAGATCACCTGTCCGGACACGTAGGCCGACTGGTCGGAGGCCAGAAAGGCCACCACGTTGGCGATGTCGGTCGGCTCCCCCACCCGCTGGAGGGGTACGGCACGGGCCCGTTCCCGTTGCCGATCGCCCTCGTAGTTGGCCGCCGTCCCCTCGGTGACGATCAGTCCCGGGCCCACGGCGTTGACCCGGATCGACTGGGGGCCCAGCTCCACCGCCAGCTGCTGGGTGAGCAGCTCGATGGCGCCCTTGGAGGCGGGATAGATGCCCACACCGGACGCGTGCATGGCCGCCGCGGCCGAAGAGAGGTTGACGATGGCGCCGCCACCGCTCCCGGACATCCCCGGGCTGAACGCCTGGCAACAATGCACGGTGCCCAACAAGTTGACCCGGAGCACGTCGTTCAGATCCGATTCGGAGGCTTCGAGAATGGGTCCGAACCGCCAGATGCCCGCGTTGTTGATCAGGATCTGCACCGGGCCGACCTCATCGGCCAGGGCACGCACCGCCTCGCCGTCACCCACATCGCAGCGATGAGCGCTGCCGCCGACCATGGCCGACGTCTCCTCCGCGCTGGCCAGGTCGATGTCAACCGCCACCACGACGTGTCCGTCCGCGGCCAAGCGCTTGGCGATGGCGCGCCCGAGGCCCCGTCCTGCCCCGGTTACGAGGGCTACACCCATCCACAACCCCTCTCGTCAGCGAAACGACCGAACGTTAGCCCGGATCCATCAGGGGCCCACTGGCGGCTTACCCTGGACGACCATGATCACGATCTCGGTGTTCGGCGGCGCAGACGCCCCCACGGTGAGCGAGCTGGTGTCCCGCACGGCGGCGGCGGCCAGCGACGGGTTCGACGGCATCTGGTTCGGCCAGGGGTTCACCGTGGACACCTTGACCGCGCTGGCCGTGGCCGCCGGCCAGGTCCCCACCATCGGGCTGGGCACTGCGGTCGTCCCCATCCAGGGACGCCATCCCCTGCCCCTGGCCCAACAGGCCCTGACCGTGGCCACGGTGGCCGGACCGGGACGGTTGACCCTCGGGGTCGGCGTGACCCACCAGGTGGTGTCGGAGGGCTGTTACGGGGTGCCCTACACATCGGTGGTGGGCTTGTGCGCCGAGGAGCTCGAGGGCCTCGCCCCCCTGCTCGGCCCCGACCGGAGGGCCGATGTCGCCGGTGAGCGGATCGTGGCCCGAGGAGCGCTCGGGATCGACGGACCATCTCCCGGCCTGGTCCTGGCCGCGCTGGGCCCGAGGATGCTCGAGCTGGCCGGCCGCCTGACCGATGGCACGGTCACCTGGATGACCGGCGTCGAGACCATCCGACGGCACGTTGTCCCCTCGATCGCAGCTGCAGCGTCGAGGGCGCACCGACCGCCGCCGCGGGTGGTCGTCGGCCTCCCCGCCTGCGTCAGCGACGACAGGGACGGCGCTCGTGAACGAGTGGGAGCGGCGATGGCCGGCCCGGCGGCCATGCCCTCCTACCAGCGCATGCTGGCCGCAGAAGGGGTAGCCGAGCCGGTCGACATCGCGTTGGTGGGTGACGAAGGTGAGGTCGCCGATCGCATCGCCGAGCTGGGCCAGGCCGGAGCCACCGAGCTGGTGGCCAACGTGCAGGGCAATCCCGAGGAGCAGGCCCGGACCCGAGCGTTCCTGGGCCGCCTGGCCCAGGGCTGACCGGGCTACCAGAGCTGGTCGACGTAGGTGTCCGTTCCTACCACCGTCGAGAAGAAGGGGGCGGCCAGCTGCAGGCGGCCGAGCCCCTCGGCCTCGACGGCATCGGTATAGGTCCGAACCGGGCCGAGCACCTCAGCCACGTCGCCGTCGACGAAGAGGAGCTGCACCAATCGATTCGGTCCCCCCGCCGGCGAGCCCAGGTCCATCGGGACATCTCGCGGCCCCTCGTCGGGGGCCGACGGCGTCCACGACGACGCGATCTCGATGGCCGACCCGCCCAGCAGCGCCCGGGCGTGCTCGCCCAGCGCCCGGTGCAGGTCCGAGGCCTCTGTCCCCTCCGGGGCGTCCCACCACAGCACGACCAGGCCGGAGTAGCGGCGATCGAGGGCCAGGTCGATGGGGACAGGATCCTCGTCCCGGTAGCTCGAGCCGATGTGGTCGAACAACGAGGTGTGCACGTGACGGCGCTCGGCAAAACCCCGGCCGTTGGCGTAGAGGTCGCGCACCTGGGGGACGGCCCAGGCCTCGAAGTGGTCGTCGTGATGGCCCTTCTCCACCCAATAGACGGCGATGAAGCTGCCGGCGTCGTAGGGGGCGGCGACCGGACCGGCCTCCTGGGGCCACCGCCGGTCCTTCAGATCCCGGGTGGCCACCCACCGACTTCCGGCGAACAACCAGGGGCCGATCATGCAACCGCCGTAGAAGTGGTCGCGCTCGTACCAGCGGTTGTAGGCCAGTTCGTACCCCCGGGACGGGTCCACCAACGTCAGCAACATGCTGCCGACCTTGACGGGATAGTCGTCGACCCCGCCCACCTCGAGTGGATAGTTCATGGCTTATCTCCTTGTCGGCTCGACCGGTGTGGGCACAGGTAGCTGGCAGCCCACCGAGGGAGCGTAGAGCGGGAGCGGCCGTCCGGCGCGATGCTGTGGGTTTACCAGCGCCTAAGACGGAAGTGAGGCGAACCCGATGACCGACGTGTTCACCGCAGAGACCACCAGTGACACCGTCAGCGACCGGGTGGCCCGGGGCAAGGCGGCGCGCCGCCGGGTTCCCCGGTCGAGTCACGGAGACTGGGAACCAGCACCCGACCGGCCCGACCCCGTCGGTCTCCTCCAATCCCAGGAAGCCGACCGGGTGCCCGAGCTGGTGCCCATCCGGCACGGCCGCATGCTGGCCTCGGAGTTCTCCTTCTTCCGCGGCGCCGCTCTGGGCATGGCCTCCGACCTGTCCCACACCCCGAACAGTGGCATCGAGGTCCAGATCTGCGGAGACGCCCACCTGTCCAATTTCGGCGTGTTCGGCACCCCCGAGCGGGGGATGCTGTTCGACGTCAACGACTTCGACGAGACGCTGGCCGGACCGTGGGAGTGGGACGTGAAGCGGTTGGCCGCCAGCCTGGCCGTGGCCGGGCGGGATCGCGGCTTCAGCGACCAGGAACGG
>DASZLD010000079.1:0-3133 GCA_035552655.1 Acidimicrobiales bacterium | reverse complement strand
AGGCCGGATGGCCGACCGTCGACCAGCGGGAACCAGCAGGCGAAGACGTGGTCGGAGGAGTCGGTGCTGCGCAGGGGCGGCTCGGCGTCGATGCACTTCTGCTGGACGTAGGGACACCGGGGGGCGAACTTGCACCCCTTGGGCGAGTTGACCAGGTCAGGCGGCCGGCCGGCGATGGCCTGCAGCCGCGTGTGGCTGGGGTTGGCCAGCCGGGGGATGGAGTCCATGAGCGCCCGGGTGTAGGGCATCTTGGTGTGGGCGAACAGAGCTCGGGACGGGGCCCGCTCGACCACCCGGCCGGCGTACATCACGGCGATCTCGTCGGCCCGATTGGCCACCACTCCGAGGTCGTGGGTCACCAGCAGCATGGCCATGTGCCGCTCCCGCTGGAGGTCGGCCAGCAGATCCAGGATCTGGGCCTGCACGGTGACGTCCAGCCCGGTAGTGGGCTCGTCGGCCAGGACCAAGCGCGGGGAGCAGGCCAGAGCGATGGCGATCATCACCCGTTGTCGCATGCCCCCCGAGAGCTGGAAGGGGTACCAGCGGAGGCGCTCCTCGGGCGAGGGGATCCCCACCGAGCTCAGCAACGAGATTGCGGTCGCCTTGGCCTCGGCCCGATCCATGCGCAGATGGAGGCGCAGCGACTCGGTGATCTGGCGGCCGATTCGCACCACCGGGTTGAGCGCGGTCATGGGATCCTGGAAGATCATGCTCAGCTGCGCCCCCCACACCTGGCGCAACTGCACCTCGGGCATCTCCTCGAGCTGGTAGCCGGAGAACTGCACCGACCCGCTCCGCACCACCTCCCGGGAGGGCAGCAGGCCCATGATGGAGCGGGAGAGCACCGTCTTGCCTGAGCCCGATTCGCCCACCACGCCTAGGGTGCGCCCGCGGTCGAGGGTGAGTGACACCCCGTCCACCGCCCGGACGGTCCCGCGTGACGTCCGGAACGAGGTGTGCAGGTCCTCCACCACCAACAGCGGATCGGCCAGGTCTTCGACATCGGGGAACTGCAGTCGCCCTGCTGATCGGCGGCCGACGCTCATACCAGGCCTTCGCGGACGTCGAACTTGTTGCGCAAACGGTCGCCGATCATGTTGATGGCTAGCAGCAAGAGGAACATGGCCAGCGAGGGCCACAGAACGATAAAGGGGTTGGAGCTGAGCTCCCCGTTGGCTGTGCCCTCGGAGATGATGTTCCCCCACGACGGTGTGGGCAGGGCCACCGAGAGGCCCAGGAAGGCCAGCGACCCTTCGAGCACGATGACGATGGCCACGGTGATGAGCCCGAAGGACACCGCCGCCGGCACCACATTGGGCAGGATCTCGCGGAACAGGATCCGGGAGTCCTTGGCCCCCAGCGTTCGCGCCGCCACCACGAAGTCCCGGTTGGCGTAGGACAGGGTGGTGGCCCGGACCACCCGGTATAAGAGGGGAATGGTGGCCACGCCGAGGATGACGGTGATCTTGGGCAGGGTCTGGCCCCAGAAGGCCACGATGGCGATGACGGCCACGATGGCCGGGAAAGCCAACAGCACGAAGGAGCCGGCATTGAGGATGCTGTCGAGGCGGCCGCCCCGATAACCGGAGATGAGCCCCAGGGTCCCGCCGATGAGCATCCCCGCGCCGACGGCGACGAAGCCGACGATCAGCGAGACGCGCGATCCGTAGATGAGGCGGCTGAGCAGGTCCCGACCCAGGTCGTCGGTGCCCAGCAGGTGGGCCATGCTCGGCCGGGCGTTGATGGCCGAGTAGTTCTGGAAGGTGGGGCTCTTCAGAGGCAGCACGTTGGCGAAGATGGCCCCGAAGGCGACGAGCGCCACCCAGCCGATACAGATCCAGAAGACCACGCCCAGCTTCTTCGGTTCGGAATATTCGTCGGCCGCCCCATGTCCGTCGGCGTACAGGGCCACCGAGGTCTCGGCCCAGGCGGCGTCGCCGGGCTGCCGGTCGGCCAGCAGCCGGTTCCCCGCATCGGTGGTGGCGAAGGCGCGGTCGTCAGGCACGGGCCACCCTCGGATCGACCACGGTGAACAGGAAGTCCACCGCGAACTGCAACAGCACGTAGGCGATGGCCACCACCAGGGCGATGCCTTGCACGACCAGGTAATCGCGCTGCTGGACGGCCAGGACGATGCCGTACCCCAGCCCGTTGATGGCGAACAGGTACTCGACGATGAACGCACCGGCCAGCAGGGCCCCGATGTTCACGCCCGCCGCGGCCAGGAGTGAGAACGTCGAGGGCCGGAAGGCGTGGCGCGCCATGACCCGGCTGGGGGACAGGCCCTTGGACCGGGCCATGGTGATGAAGTCCTCCTGGAGGGTGGCCAGGAGGTCGGAGCGGAGGAGCCGAAAATAGACGGCCACCGATCCCGCGGTCAGGGCCAAGGAGGGGAGGATCATGTCATGGAGGTTGGTGATCGGACTCTGCGAAAAGGGGACGTAGCCGGTGGCCGGGAACCACCGGAGGGCCACGGCGAACAGGGCCACCATGATGGGGGCGAGGACGAAGGCCGGGAGGGCGAGCATGCCGAACGTCGTCGTGGTGGCGGTGCGATCGAGCCAGCGCTCGGGACGGCGCGCCGAGGCCAGGGCCAGAGGGATGGACACGATCAGGGCCAGGACCTGGGAGATGATGATGAGTTCGACATCAATGGGGAACCCGTTGCTGATGACCTGACTGACCGGCTCGTGGGTGAGGTAGGACTGACCGAGGTTCCCCTGCAGGGCATGACCGATCCAGATCAAGTACTGGTGCCACAGCGGCTGGTTGAGCCCGAGCTGTTGGAGCAACAAGGCCCGGTTGTGGGGGTTGTCGTTGGCCCCGAGGATGGTGTCGGTGGGGTCGCCGGGCAGGATGTGGACGAGGAGGAACGTCAGCACCGAAATGATGAAGACGACGACGATCAGTTGGACGAACCGTCTGGCCAGGTACTTGCCCATCAGTGTTGAGGTTCCGGTTTCCTTTCCGGCGGTTAGCCGGCCATCCAGATCTGGGTCGGGAACAGTATGCCGTTGTCGAAGGGCTTCCCCGGCGTTCCATCGGGAAGGGTGGGATTGGCGAAGTTCTGGATGCGCTGGTCGCCGACTTCCGACCATACCGTCTGGCCCAGCCACAGGTAGGGAAGATCCAC
>DASZLD010000078.1:0-25015 GCA_035552655.1 Acidimicrobiales bacterium | reverse complement strand
GGCATGATTCTGCTGCGGACAGGGCAGGGGGAAGCCGCGGCGGCCGCGGTGCCGGAGATCTCGAAACCATCGTGCTCAGAGATCGACGATGGGTTTGGGCACCAGTTCGGGATTGGCCGAGCCGTCGACTTCGAGCAGCTTGCCGGTGACCCAACTGGCGGCGGGGGCGGCGAGGTACACGGCGGCGGTGGCGATGTCATCGGGAGCGCCGTTGCGGCGCATGGCCGTGCGCTCGACCATGGTCTGGCGGATGTTGGGGTCCATGCTCGACAACCAGTTGCCCAGTGATTCGGTCTCCACCGCGCCAGGGAGAATGGCGTTCACTCGAATCCGGGGGGCCAAGTCGGCCGCCATCAGCCTGGTGAGCTGGGACAGAGCCGCCTTGGTGGTCCCGTGGGCCAGTTGGCCCCGGGGGGCATTGCGGCCGGCCATCGAGGAGATATTGATGATGGAGGCACCGGGGCGATCGAGGAGGTGGGGGACGGCGAGGCGACTCAACTCGAACGGCGCGAAGACGTTGAAGCGGAACGACGCTTCCAACTGTTCGACCCGGGTATCCAGGAAGGGATGGGACTGGGACCCACCGGCGTTGTTGACCACCACGTCGAGCCCACCGAGCTCGCCCACGGTGCGGGAGACGAGATCAGCCAGCACTGCGAAGTCGTTGATATCGCCCGGCAGCACCAGGGCCCGCTGCCCCCGCTCGGTCACATCGTTGGCTACCGACTCGAGGTCGGCCGCCGTGCGGGACACCAGGGCGACGTCGGCACCGGCGTCGGCGTAGGCCCGTGCGATTGCCGCACCGATTCCCTTGCCGGCACCAGTGACGATGGCCACCTTCCCGTCCAGTCGGAAGAGGTCCTGTGTGCTCGTCGGTTGGCTGGGCATGTGTCCCCCTCGGGTGCAGGCGGTCGGGGCCGGTGGAGTGCACCAGCGACGTGCTCAGGCAAAAGGTAGCGCAGCGGTCGTCAAGAGGGATCGGGGATCACCATACGATCCGTCCAGTCTTCAGCTAGGAGCGCCCAGCGCTGGTGATCGCGCCAGGCCCCATCCACCCACAGGTACCGACGGGAGAAGCCCTCGAGCTCGAACCCCAGCCGCCGCACCAGGTGGATCGAACGGTCATTGTTCGGTTGGATGTTCGCCTCGAGTCGGTTCAATCCCAACTCGTTGAAGGCAGTGTCGATGACTGCTCTGACTCCCGTGGTCATCAGCCCGCGCCCAGCGTGGGATGCGAAGGCCGAATAGCCGAGGTAGGCGGACAGCAACGGCCCGCGGACGATGTTGTTGATGTTGACATAGCCAACCAACTGCCCGCAGCCGGCGTGTCGGATCAGGCGGCCGGCGAACTCGTCACCGGCGACGCGCTCGAGGTATGCGGCGAATCGCTCGGGAGTATCCGGAGGGTCGGTCCAGGGGTGGTGCAGCCCGCGGCTCGCTCGAACGGCCTCGAGGAACTCGTTGGCATCGGCGGCCGACGGAGCTGACAGCGCGATGTCCATGCCCGCAGTCTGTGCCGTGTGCGGTGCGACCTCAAGGCCAGGGCGATCGAGCCCCTACAGCCGGAACTGTCGGAAGAAGGCCCAGATCTGGTTGGTGGCGTTGATCTGGAAGGTGGTGAACCCGGTGATCGAGCTGATGCTCTGGCTGAACTTGCTTCCCGGCCAGGCGTGTCCGCCGCCGAGGACGATGTAGAACTTGACCGCCGTTCCCCTCGGGCAGGTGTAGGTGCGCAGGATGATCTGACTGGCCACCTTGGTGTCAATCGATCGTGGACTGCAGCCGTCCTTCACCGCCCACGCCCTGACCGTGGCCGGGTAGCCGGCTCCGTGGAGCTTTGCTGGTTGCGTGGTCGTGGTGGTCGACGATCCCCCCGATCCTCCCTGGCCCAGCGCCCGGTTGAGGGTGCCGATCCCGACCCCGCCGTTGAAGAACAGGATGGGGTCGGCGGTGCCGTGGAAGGCCAGGATCGGCACCCGGCGAGTGGTGGGACACGGGGTGGGGAGCTGCAAACCTGACACCGCGGCGATGGCGGCAAACCGATTCGACATGGTGCAGGCCACGGTGGAGACCATGAACGCTCCGTCCGAGAACCCGCTGGCATAGACGCGCGAGGTGTCGATGCATTGGCTGGCCTCCACCTGGTTCAACATGGCGGCGAGGAAGTCCAGGTCGGGATTGGGCTTGGCTCGGGTGGAGATGTTCCACTGAACCGGGCTGCCGGTGCCGTTGGGGAACGCGACCACGAATCCGTCCTTTTGACCGAGCACCCCGAATTGTGAGGTCTGTGCGTGGATCACCGCCCCTTCGGCCAGTCCGTGGATGTCGACCACCAGTGGACGGGGTGCGGGCGTCTTCGTGATCTTGGTGGCGGCCACGGTGGGGCTGGGCGTGGTCGGTGCCGGGGTGGTGAGGAGGTACCACCGTGCGGCCCCGTCCACCTCGATGTCCTGGCGCTGGTTGGTCACCGACGGAGGTTGAGCGGTCTTGCATCCCGGGGAGGGGACCGGTGCTCCGGTGGCCACGGCCGTAGGGGTGGCCACTACCGCGGAGGCGGCGGTGCCGCCCGACACCGCGGTCGAGCACACCATGGCCACCACCGCGGTAGCCAATCCGAGGGTCCTCGCTGCCCGGCGGATGTTCGTCATGGGTAGTAGCGAAGCACAGAGGCCGTCCTGGGCGACGGACTGACCGCCCGGCCGAGCGGCAATAAAGGGAACGGCCTGGTCACGGACGTGTTCGGGCCCGTCGCCGGTACGGGAGCTAACCTGACAACCGAGACTCATAACGGCGACGACGGAGGGGCCCCATGGACACCGAAGGCGAATACGACCTGAACTGGATCACCTCGGTGGATGACCACATCATCGAGCCGCCCAACGTGTGGACCGATCGGCTTCCGGCCAAGTACAAGGACGAGGCGCCCCACGTCATCGTGGACGACACCGGTACCGAGGTCTGGGCCTACGAGCACATCCGGATCATGACCGGTGGTCTCGGGGCCAGCGCCGGCCGCCGCCCCGAGGACATCACCGCCGTCGGGTTCCCTTATACCGAGATGCGGCCGGGTTGCTACGACCCCAAGGCCCGGTTGCTCGACATGAACGATGCCGGGATCCTGGCCTCGCTCAACTTCCCGTCCTTTCCCCGCTTCTGCGGCCAGACCTTCGCCGAGGCCAAGGACAAGGAGTTGGCCTTGCTCTGCGTGCAGGCCTACAACGACTGGATGATCGATGAGTGGTGCGGCACCGACCCGGGTCGGATGATCCCGCTGGCCATCATCCCGCTGTGGGACCCGGCTCTGGCTGTCACCGAGATGGAGCGGGTGTACGCCAAGGGCTGCCGCTCGATCTGCTTCTCGGAGAACTTCCAGCCCCTGGGGCTCCCCACCATCCACACCGGCCATTGGGACCCGGTGCTCCAGACGGCCAACGACCTCGGGATCGTGCTCTCGATCCACATCGGTTCGTCCTCGACCTTCCACCGGATCTCCGACGACTCGCCGTTCATGGCCAACTTCTCACTGGGGATGATCCGCCCGGCCGGCTGCCTCATGGACTGGATCTTCAGCGGGCTCTTCCAGAAGTTCCCGAACATCAAGATCGCCCTGTCGGAAGGTTCGATCGGGTGGATCCCCTGGGTGCTGGAGCGGGCGCAGCAGGTGTGGACAACCCAACGCCACTGGGTGGCCAAGGGCCAGGCCCTGGGCAATGTCGGACCGGTGCAGGACTACGACACCCACATCGACACCGAGAGGATCGACGTCTACCGGGACTATCGGGAGCACTTCTACGGGTGCTTCATCGACGACGCCACCGGGCTGGGGATGCTCGACGTGGTGGGGGAGGACAACGTGATGATCGAGACGGACTACCCGCACTCCGACACCACGTGGCCCCACTCGCTCAAGCTGGCCCACGAGCGACTTGACGCCGCCGGACTGTCCCCGGCCGTCCAGTACAAGATCCTCCGCGGCAATGCCGAGAAGCTCTACCAGTTCGAGGCGTCCGCACCCCCGAAGGTCACCCGGCCCTAACCTCGGGGCGCCGAGGTGGCCGAGATCGGCTCCGCCTCGGTTTCTGATCGGGCCGCTTCTTCTTCCTGGAGCCATCCGGAAGCATGGCGCTTGGCCCATCCCACCGTCACCCAACCCTTGATCATCGATCGAAGGGCGTCCCGGTGACTCACGGCGAAGGCGATGTGGCCGAAGACCACGATGAACACACCCAGGGCCAGCACGTCGTGCACGAAGGTGGCTCCCGTTCGCCAGCTCAGCGGGAAGAACCGGAACCACTTCAAGACGAAGCCGGTTCCGAACATGACCACGATGGCGCCGGCGATGAACAACGCATTGAGCTTCTGACCGGGATTGAACTTGCCCGGCTTGGGGATCCGCTCTCGCCCCAACGACCACAACCAGCGAATCTCGGCGGCTGTCCACAGGTTGAAGCGCCGCACGTCCCGTCGCATCCGTGCCCCCCAGGGACCGGCCAACGAGATGATCAGGGGCACCGGGAGGGCGACACCGGACCACGTGTGGATGTCGGCCACCAGGGCCCGCCGCCCGACGATGCTCTCCACTTGAACGAAGTAGAGCGGGAGTGCGGTGGCCATGAGGATGCCGAAGAGCAGCGCGGTGGCCCAGTGGGCCACCCGCTCGACGCGGTCGAAGCGAAGCAGGTGGCGAGACGACGTCGCCGAGTCGGCGCCGGTCGGTGGCCCCTGGCCCCGACTAGCCGATCGGCTTGTCACTGCGGCCGTTCGAGCTACCGACCCACGCGTCGTTCGAGTAGCCGTTGTTCTCCCAGTAGCCGGGAAGGGGCTCCTTTACCACCCGGATGGCAGACAACCATTTCAACGACTTGTAGCCATACATGGGCGCCACGTAGAGACGGACCGGCCCACCGTGCTCGGTCGTGATCGGCGCGCTGAGCATGCGATAGGCGACGATGACGTCGGGCCGCTGGGCCTGGTCGAGCGTGAGGCTCTCGGTGTCGGCTCCGTCGTACGATTCGAATTCGACGCCGCCCGCACTGGCGTGGAGACCGGCTGCGTCCAGTACGTCGGACAGCCGGACTCCTTCCCAGTGGACCTGCGGCACCCGCCAACCGGTCACGCACTGGAAGTCCTTGACCAGCTTGGTGCGGGGCATGGCTTCGATGTCGTCCACCGTGAGCTCGAGCGGAGTGTCGACCATGCCGGTGACCTGGAGCCGATAGCTCGAGCGAGCAATCTGGGGGAAGGAATCGGTGATGGTGTAGATCCGGAAGCGGTCACCACCGGGCAGCAAGCCGCCCAGTCCTGATCCGAGGGCGCTCCCGACCACGCTCTGCACCCGGGCTCCGAAGGCGACCCCGGCCGCTCCCAGGGCGACCATGCCGATGAACACCCGTCGCCCTACCCGCTTGGGCCGGTCCGTGGGCCGGGTTGACAGGGAAGGCACCTACCGATGCTACGGGCGGTTCCTCAGCAATGGACGTCGCTTCCGCCGTGGACGAGCGGGATCAGGCCAGGCCCTGTTGCTGCAGCCAGGTCTGGGCCACCGAGGCGGGCGACTCCTTCTGGGGCCCGGTGACCAGCAGGTTCAGCTTGGAGATCTGGGCCGTGGTCAGCTTGGCCGACAGGGCGTTGAGCGCCTTGGCCACGCCGGCCGAGTCAGCCGACGTGCGGATGACGGGGATGATGTGGTCGGCCGGCTCGAGGTGCTTGTTGTCGGTGAGGGCCACGAAATGGTTGGACACCACCGTGCCATCGCTGGAGAACAGCTCGACCACCTGGACCTCACCGTTCTTCAGAGCGGCCACGCTCAGCGGACCGGCTTCGTCCAGGGACTTGAAGCTGGAGAAGTTCAGGCCGTAGAGCGATTTGAGACCTTTCTCGCAGCCGGCGTTCTGCGGACACTCCGGTGGTCCGCCCAGGGTGAGCTTGGATGCCACCGGCTTCAGGCTGGACAGCGTGGTCAGGTGGTACTTGGTGGCCGTGGCTTTGGTAACGGCGAACACGTTGGTGTCGACGGCCGGTGCCGGGTTGAGCACGGTGACCCCGTACTTGGCCAACTTGGCCTTGAGCGCGGGGACGGCGGTGAGGATGTTGTTGCCGGCGACGACGACCGCTCCGCCATTCAGGTAGTCGAGCAGGGTTCCGGCATAGTCGGGCTCCACGTCGAGCTGACCCTTTTCCAACGCAGGGACGACGACTTGACGGGTGCCCAGAGCCGGCTCCACCTTGACCGTGTAGCCCGCCTTTTGGAGGACGTCGCCGTAGAGGTTGGACACGATGGCCTGTTCCTCGAAATTGGTCGACCCGATGATGATGGTCGGCTTGGAGCTGGCTGCCGACGACACCGCGGCCGGGAAGGCCAGCGTCGACAACAACAATGTGGCCACGCCGGCGAGTAGCAGTCTTTTCAGTGGCATTTCGTTACCTTTCCCGCGCGCGCTGTGCGTCAACCGCTCGTAACACAACTGTAATCATGACTCAGAAGGTCTTATTTATCAAGTTACTGGGATAGCACCGCTTCCCAGCACGCCCTGTCGCCTCGACTGATGGCGCATGGGCAGGGGCGTCAACCAGCGCTGCACGAGACCGAGGCCCACGGCGACGAGGGCGGCCAGGACGGCGACCAGGATGGCGCCACCGAACGCTTCGACATTGTCCTGACCGTTCAGGCCGGAGATGACGAACGTGCCCAGATCGCTGTAGCTCACGTAGGCGGCGAGGGTGGACGTGGCCACCACCTCGATCGAGGCGGTGCGGACGCCGGCCATGATGAAGGGCAGGGCCAGTGGCGCCTCAACCCGTCGGAGGACCTGGCCACCGGAGAGTCCCATGGCTTTGGCCGCGTCGCGCACGTCGCCGTCCACGTTCCGCATCCCCACGTAGGTGTTGGTGAGGATGGGCGGCACTGCCAGAATGAACAGGGCAATCCACGAGGCCAGGAAGCCGCTCCACGTGAGGGAGATGTTGGGCTGAATGGCCAACAAGGTAAGGAGGGCCAGGGTGGGTACGGCCCGAAAGGCGTTGGCCGCATTGACCGCCACCAGGCCGCCCCGGCCGGTGTGACCGAGGATGACCCCGAGTCCACCGCCGACGATCAGCGCGCCGACCACGACGGCGACGGACAGCTTGGCCTGGTTGTAGAAGAGCTGGAGGATGCCATTGGGCCCCGTCCAGTTGGCCGAGGTGGTGAACCAGTGGAAGACCGATTCGATGAAGTGCATGTCAGCCCGTTCCCCTGACCCGACGACCCGAGCGGGCCCAGGGAAGGGCCACCCGTTCGATGAGCACCAAGAGGAGATCGGCGATGGCGGCCAAGACGACGGAAAGGACCAGGCCGACGATGATGGGGGTGTAGTACTGGGCGTTGAAGCCGTAGGTGATCAGCTGACCGAGACCACCCAGCCCGATGAGGGCGGTCACCGTGACCAGCCCGATCACGGTGGAGGTGGCCACCCGCAACCCGGCAAAGACGTAGGGAAGAGCCAGGGGGAAGTCCACCTTCACCAGGGCCCACCCTGGTGAGTAGCCCATGGCCCGCGCCGCTTGGCGCGCATCGTCGGGTACCGCATTGAGACCGGCGACCGTGTTCCAGATGAGGATGAGCAGGGTGTAGCCCACCAGTGCGAACTCTGCGGTCGTATACGAGGCCACGTAGCCGGTGATGGGACCGAGGATGGCGAAGAGGGCCAGCGACGGGATGATGTAGAGCGCACTGGCGATCCCGAACACCGGGGGCCGGACCAGCCGGTACCGCCACGCCAGTAGGGACAGGGGGAGGGAGATGAGCAGTCCGATACCGACGGCGATCAGCGTCAGTTCGATGTGCTGCACCAGATCGGAGGCGATCTGGTGCCAGTTGCCGCTGACGTAGTTCCAGCGGAAGAACGGCTCGGCAGCCAGCATCCGCTGGAGGTTAGCGGGCAGGCACGGGATCGTGTCGGAGAAGTCACGGGATCGTTGACCGCTGCCGGTGGATAACGTGGCGACCCTATGATCACGCTCGACGCCGTGTCGAAACGGTACGGGTCACGCGAGGTGGCCGTCGATGCCCTCAGCCTGACCGTTCCCGATGGGGAGCTGTGCATACTGATCGGCCCCTCGGGTTGCGGCAAGACCACGACCCTCCGCATGATCAATCGGCTCATCGAGCCCACTGGTGGCCGCATCCTGATTGGCGACCAGAACGTGCTGACCATGGACCCGGTGACGTTGCGCCGGGGGATCGGGTACGTCATCCAACAAGGTGGCCTGTTCCCCCACCGCCGCATCTTCGACAACGTAGCCACCGTCCCGCGCCTCCTCGGTTGGGACAAGGAGCGGGTGCAGGCCCGAGTGGTCGAGCTGCTCGATCTGGTCGGCCTCGACCCCGAGGACTACGGACGACGGTTCCCTCACGAGCTCTCCGGAGGTGAGCGCCAGCGGGTGGGCGTGGCCCGGGCGCTGGGTGCCGATCCGCCCGTGCTGTTGATGGACGAGCCGTTCGCCGCCGTCGACCCGGTCACCCGTCAACGGCTCCAGAACCAGTTCCTCGAGCTGCAGTCCGAGCTGAACAAGACCATCGTGTTCGTTACCCACGACCTCGAAGAGGCGGCCAAGTTGGGTGATCGCATCGCCGTGCTGTCCAAGGGCGGAGTGCTCGAGCAGTACGACACTCCGGCGGAGATCCTGGGTCATCCGGCCACCGAATTCGTGGCCGACTTCGTGGGCTCGGATCGAGGGGTGCGCCGGCTGGCCGTCGTGCACATTGCCGTTGACGATCTGGACCATCCGCCAGTGGTCGGGCCCGCCCTGACCATGGCCGAGGCCCGGGCGGCGGCGCAGCCCGGGCCGGGGTCAGGTGAGACGATGGCCGAGAGCCGCTGGGCCGTCGTGGTCGACGAGGACGGCGTCCTCGGGGGCTGGGTGCCGCTCGACCCGGGGCTCGACGGACTGGTGAGCGATCGGCTCACCCGGTTCGCAGTCGAGGTGCCACTGGGATCTTCGATGCGAACGGCGCTGGCCGAGATGCTCCAACGCGATGTCAGCTGGATCCCGGTGGCCGAGTCCGGCCGCTATCTCGGCGTGCTCACTCCCGACGGTCTCCACGCGGCCATGCGCCGTTCGGTCGGAGGACATGCTGTCGAGTCCTGATCGCACCTGTCGACAATGGAGGAGGGCTTCATGAGCACAACCGGTGATGTCACTGCTGTGGCCTACCACTTCGACCCCATGTGTCCGTGGACCTGGCGCACCTCACGATGGTTGGTCGACGTCACCGCCCGGCTCGGTCTGCCCCTGTCCTACCGAGCCTTCGAGTTGAGCGACGGCGCGCCGTTGGATGCCGTCCCCGACCAGTATCGGGAGGGAGCGCGGGCCAGCCGCTCGTTTCTGCGTGTGGTCGAAGCGGCCCATGCCCGTAAGGACGATGACATGATCGCCGCGTTCTACACCGGCTACGGCATCGCCCTCCATGAGGACAAGACGAGCCCTTCACGAGAGCTGATCGAGGCGACGCTGACCCAGGCGGGTGGTCAGGACTACCTGGCCGCGTTGGACGACGCCAGCCTCGACGCCGATGTGGCCGCCTCCCGTCGTGCCGCCCAGGTGTTCTCCGGTGACGACGCCGGCTCACCGGTTATCGTGCTGTCCACCCTCGATGGTCAGCGCGGGTTCTTCGGTCCCGTGCTCGCCCCCACGCCGACCGGTACCGACGCCGATCGGCTGTGGCAGGTCGTGACCGGCTTCGCCGCACTGACCCAGGTGTTCGAGATCAAGCGCCGCCGGGATGCCCATCCCTGACCCGCTCCGGGCGTCCCGGCCCATGCTCAGGTGCCGATGACGTTGTTGATCCACTCGCCGCCGGTCACGGCCTGTGCCGACCCGCCGACCATGCTGGCCAGTGCGTCGTCGCTCAGCTCGCCCCGTTGGACGGGGGGCAGGACGATCGGCAGTCGGTTGTATTCGGCCTCGATGACGTCGACGGTGATGCCCTCGGGCACGTCGAGTCCTACCGAGGCCAGCGTGGCTTTGGGCTCGGCCAGCAGCGCGGCCCGGAACGCTCCGTCGATCGCTGCCTTCTGCTGAATTTCCTGCAAGGTCAACGCCACGGGGTCTCCTTGGTGATCGAGTTGCGCCTACGGCCGACGGTCGACGGTTGCACGCTGGGGGAACGACGGCGAGATGTTACCGCGTGCTACCGGTGCCAACATGGGCACCACGCTGGCACTTCACCCCGTGGTCTCGGTTCGTTCACCCTCTGCGGTGGTGGTCGAAGAAGGGGCGTCACGACGCCGGCATGGCCAGCTCTGAGGTGATGAGGGTGAAGCCCCCCGCGCCGTTCAACTGCACGATCCAGATCGGTTGCTGTACATCGTGGTTTGAGGTGAAGCTGAACGGACCGAGAGCGGTTTGCACCTTCACCCCTTCGAGCGCCGTCCGGAACGCTCGACGATCGGCGGCCAGGTTGGTGAAGCTGAGCGGGGCCTGGGCCGCCGCATCGGCAAACAGCTGTACGCCGGTGTAGGCCTGGGCGGCGAACTGATCGGGACTCTGATGGTAGGTGTTCTCGTAGTCGGTGACGAAGGTGGTGTTGGCCGGGAACGAGTTGCCCTCGAACCAGGCCGATGCGCTCTGGCCACCGATACCCGCCACCCCCACCCCATTGGCCACCGCGCTCGAATTCATGGTGTTCCCCCCGAGAAACTGGCCGAGGAATCCCTGCTGGCGGGCGATCTGCATGAGCTGTACGAGGTCGGGCGATGATGTGCCGCCCAGGAACAGCAGATCGGGGTGGCCGGCAATGGCCTGGGCCACCGCTGGCGCCAGGCTCGACCCATCGGTCGGATAGTTCACCGATGCGATGAGCCCGATGTGGTTTGGCGGCAGAGCCTGCTGGGCGATCTCGGCCTGGTCGGAGCCGAGGGTGTCGCCCGATGCCGGAGCCAGGATGGCCGCGGTGGACGGGTGGGCCGACTGGGCAAACTCGGCGACGTTGGCCGGGATGGCCGTCGCATCGCCCAGAGAGTCGCGGAAGATCCAGGTGCACGGGAAGGCGCAGTCGCCCACGATGCCCTCGCCCACGTTGCTGGTGGCCATCATGACCGTCTGGTCCTGGTCGGCGACGGTATGGGCCGCGGCCGACGTATTGGTGAGCGAGGGTCCCAGCAGAGCCAGGACGTGTTGGCTGGTGATGAGCTGGGTCGTCTCTGCCGCCGAGGTGGGCGGATCCGAATTGTCGTTCCGGAAGATCAGCTGCAGCTTTGCCCCCCGCACCCCGCCGGTGGCGTTGATCCGTGCCGCCGCCAACTTGGCGGCCAGGATCGACTGTGGACCATAGGCGCTTCCGGTGCCCGTACTGGAATAGACGGCACCGATGGTGATGACATGGCCGGCCCAGGCGCCTTTGGGGTGGAGCTTGGTGATGGCGGTGGTGCCGCATCCCGCACCCACCAGGGCCACGACTGCGATGACGACCAGCGCGCCACGCCACCGTGTGCGTCGGGTCGGGGGCACCACAGAACGCTGAAGCCTCCCCCAGGTCCCGACGCGTCCTACTGTCCCCATCGGCCCTGCCCTCCATGTGAGCGTGCTCGTCACCCACGAACTGACTGAGGGACTCTACCGTCCACTATGCCGTGCAGCGCCCTCGGCCCGGTAACGACCCTCGGCCACCGGGGCGATCGACGGCCCGGGGAACGAACTGCCATCCCTCCGGCTGAGTGAGTAAAGTCCGCCCGTGCTGTCCTTGGGTGCATTCCGGTCGCGGGCGGTCGAGAAGATCGAGTCGCCCGAGGAGCTCGACTCCCGGATCAAGCCGGCCAAGCCCGGAGCCTGGATAGCCCTCCTCACCCTGCTGGTCGGGGTCACCATCGCCGTCGTGTGGTCGATCGTGTCCACCGTTCCCGTCAGCGTGGGCGGGACCGGGTTCTTCCTTCCGAAACAAGGTTGGAACAGTGTGCAGGCGGCGACGGCTGGGATCGTCTCGGTCCTCGACGTCCAGGTGAACGACCCGGTGGTGGCCGGGGAGCCGCTCGCCCTCATTACCAGCTCCAGCGGGAGCTCGGTCACCGTGCGCTCGCCGGTCACCGGCTATGTGGTCGAAGTGGCGGTGAGCCAGCAGGAGTACGTCAGCCCGGGGATCCAGATGGCGGTGATCAAGCCCCTCAACGACACCCTGGTGGTGCACGCCTACATCCCCACCGGGCTGGCCCACGAGATCCCGGTGGGATCCGACACCGAGATCTCCCCGAGCACGGTCTCCCCCTCGGCCTATGGCTACTTGAAGGGACGGGTCGTGTCGGTCGCTCCCTTTCCCGCCACCCAGCAACGCTTGGAGGAGGTCCTCCAAAATGAATCCCTGGTCCGGCAGGTGAGCTCGTCGGGTCCGGTCACCGAGGTGCTGATGTCCCTCCAACCGGCCCATACCCCCAGCGGCTATGCCTGGTCGATCGGTGAGGGACCGGGCTACGCCGCACTGACCGGCGGCCTTCCCGCTGACGTGACCATCGTGGTCGGCTCCAAGCATCCGATCAGTTACCTCACCTGAGGGTGCCCAAGATCGTGCCATACCGCACTGACGAGAACCCTCGATCGTGACTGAAGCCGGATCGGGAACGACCGAGGCATTGCCGACGACGCCGAACGGCGCGGCCGAGATGCAGACGGGGGAGTTCCGCGCCCACCGTCGGCACACACCGACCGTCTTGCAGATGGAGGCGGTCGAGTGTGGTGCCGCCGCTCTGGCCATGGTGCTGGGCTATTACAACAGTTGGGTCTCGTTGGAAGAGCTCCGGGTGCTGTGCGGGGTGACCCGTGACGGCTCTTCGGCCGCCAACGTCCTCAAGGCGGCCCGTTCGCTCGGTCTCGAGAGCAAGGGTGTCCGCATCGAGGTGGCCGACCTGGCCACCACACCCCTGCCCGCCATCGTCTTTTGGAATTTCAATCACTTCGTGGTGGTGGAAGGGGCCAATCGCTCCGGGGTCTGGATCAATGACCCGGCCAACGGGGCTCGTCACGTGGCCTGGAACGACTTCGACCAGGCTTTCACCGGCGTGGCCCTGACTCTCACGCCCGGCCCCAGCTTTGAGCCCACGGGCACGAAACCGTCGCTCGTTCGGGGTCTGGCCTCGCGACTCCGCGGAGCCCGCGGAGCCATAGTCCTGTGCCTGTTGGCCGGGCTGGGATTGATCGTTCCCGGTCTGGCGCTGCCCGCCTTTCTGCAAGTGCTGGTCAACGACGTCCTGGCCCCCACCAATCGCCATGGCAACGGGATCATCGTCGGTCTGATCGGCGGCCTGCTCCTGGCCGCGGTGGTCTCGGCTGCTCTGACCTGGATCCAGCAGGTGACCCTGGTCCGGCTGTCGACCAAGTTGTCGATGTCGATGTCGAGCCGGTTCATCGAACACCTCTTGCGCCTCCCCATCCCGTTCTTCCAACAGCGCTATGCCGGCACGTTGGTCACTCGCCTGAACGTCAACGACGACGTAGCCAGTCTCTTGTCCAGCCAGTTCACCACGGCCTTGTTGAAGCTGGTCACCGTGGCCTTCTACGCCGTGCTCATGTTCTTCTACTCGCCCGTGCTGGCCGCCATCACCCTGGGTTTCGCCCTGATCAACCTGATCGCCCTCCGGGTCAGCGCCCGCCAGCGCGAGAACGCCAGCCGAAAGATCGTGTTGGAGGAGGGGAAGCTGATCTCCACCGCCATCGGAGGCATTCAGAACATCGAGGCGATCAAGGCCACCGGTGAAGAAGGGGGAATTTTCGCTCGCTGGGCCGGGTACCAGGCCAAGGTCTCGAACTCCACGCAGCAGTTGGGAGTGCCGACCGGGATCGTGGGCAGCGTGCCCGTGCTCCTGTCCATGCTGAACGTCGTGGTCATCCTGGGTTTCGGCGGGCTGGAGGTCCTGAGCGGCGCCCTGACCCTCGGCACCCTGGCCGCCTTCCAGTCCCTCAGCACCAACTTCAACGCCCCCATCGCCCAACTGGTGGAGCTCGGAGCCGTGACCCAGGACATGGCCGGGAAGCTGGCCAGCGTGGACGATGTGCTGAACCATCCTGAGGATCCCATGCTGGCCGGGGCGGACCCGGACCCCGGACGTGAGGCGCTCGCACCTGCCCCGGAGCATGATGCCCGGGTCGCGCTTCAGGCCCGGCGAAAGTTGAGCGGCCTGCTCGAGGTGTCCCATGTGACCTTCGGGTACGACCAGTTCGCCGAGCCGCTGCTCCGGGACTTCCACTTGACCGTATGGCCGGGCCATCGGGTGGCCATCGTGGGGCCCTCGGGCTCGGGCAAGTCCACCGTGGCCAAGTTGGTCTGTGGCCTGTACAAGCCATGGAGCGGCGAGGTGCTCTTCGACTCGGTCCCGCGCCGCCAGATCGCCCCCGACCTCATGGCCGCCTCGTTGGCTTTTGTCGATCAGGACGTGGTGCTGTTCGCCGGGACGGTGCGCGACAACCTGACCCTGTGGGACCCGACTACGACCAACGCCTCGCTGGTGGCTGCCGCACGCGACGCGGCCATCCATGCCGACGTGGTCCGCCGGCCCGGTGGATTCGACCGCTTGATGCACGAGGGGGGTGGCGACTGGAGCGGTGGCCAGCGGCAGAGACTGGAGATCGCCCGGGCCCTGACCGGGAACCCCTCGCTCGTGGTCCTCGACGAGGCCACCAGCGCCCTCGATCCCGTGGTGGAAGAGGAGATCGACCGGAACATCCGGGCTCGGGGTTGCTCGTGCCTGATCGTGGCCCACCGCCTGTCCACCATTCGGGACGCCGACGAGATCATCGTGATGGACAAGGGCATCGTCGCCCAGCGGGGGACCCATGACGAGCTCATGGCCCAAGGCGGCCTGTACTCGACGTTGGTGGCCGAGTGACACCACTCGAGCCTCCGGTTGACCCGGACCTGACCCCGGGCTTGCTGGAGTCGGTGCTCGATCTGCCCGGGCTGGGTCCCCGTCAGCCGGTGGCCACCAATTCCCGACTGGCCCTCGACGATGCCACGGTGTCCTGGGTGATCAGCGCCGGCGAGGTCCGGGTGTTCGCGGTGGAGCTGGTCGACGGGCGCCCCGAGGGGCCCATGCACCCCCTGACCATCGCCCGGGCTGGAGCCCTGATCTATCCGTCCACCCCGGAAGACTCGTCGTTCGGGTTGTGCCTGGTGGGCGTGGTCCCCGGCACGCAAGCCCGCCCCATCGCCCGGTCCGATCTCCACCGGCTGGCCCGGGAGGAACCCATCGTCGTGCAGGCCCTGGAGCGGTTCGTGGGCCGGATGGCCGCCTCGGTGGCCGGGGTGGACGAGGATGCCGACGATCCCGGTTCCGGCCCCCGGCTGTCGATGGCCGTGGGGGACGAGGTCGTACTGGCCGCGGGGGACAGCGCCGTCGCCCGCCATCCCGGGGTCTGGTTGCCCAGCGCTGACGGTCTGACCCTGTGGGGCCGACCGCTCCGGGGCATCATGCCCCTGCCCACCGGTGCGCCGCTCGAGTGCCACCGAGACATCGTTGTCGTGCCGGTCAACGGGGCCACGGCCTTGTCCGACGATCGGGGCTGGGAGGGACTCGACGCATTCGTCGCCATCGGCCTGGAGCTACTGGAGGAGCTGGTCGAACAGCGGCACCGGGTGGAGGCAGCCCGGTTGGCCCGCCTGGCCGAGTACGAGGCCGAGCTCCGGGTGAACGCCTATACCGAGCTGGGGTCGGTCCTCGACGCCTCCGGTCCGCCGCCCCGTCGCCGGCTCCGGGCCACCGACGACCTGCTGGCCGCGTGCCGGGTGGTGGCCGCGTCGGCCGGGATCGACCTGGTCGAACCACCGGCCACGGTGCTCGAGGTGGCCGACGATCCCGTGGCCCTGATCGCCCGCTACTCCCGCATGCGGGTCCGCCAGGTGGCCCTCACCGACGGATGGTGGCGCAGCCCGGGGGCACCCATGCTGGCCCAGCGGAACTCGGACGGAGGTTGGGTGGCGGTGGTGCCCCAAGGGGTGAGGCGCCACCAGCTGGTCGACGCGCTCGAGGGCGATCGAAGGACGGTGGACGGGACCGTGGCCTCGACCCTGGTCCCCGCGGCCATCCAGCTCTATCGGCCGTTGCCCCGTGAGCAGGTACGGGGACGGGCCGTGGTCCGCTTCGTCCTTCGCGACATCGGCATCGATCTCCGCCGCCTGCTGATCGCCGGGATGCTGGTGGGGCTGTTGTCGTTGCTGCCCACCATCGTGGCCAAGGAGATCTTCGACACCGTGGTACCGGCCGGGGATCGCACGGAGCTCTTGTGGCTGGTTGCCGTCCTGGTCGGAGCGGCGGTGGCCATCGGGGGCCTGACCCTGGTCCAAGCCCTCTCGGGCCTGCGACTGGTGACGAAGGGCTCCTACGGGTTGCAGGCGGCAGTGTTCGACCGGTTGCTCGATCTCCCACCTCCGTTCTTCCGTTCCTGGATGTCGGCCGACCTGGCCGCCCGGGCCATGGGCATCGAGAGCCTGGCCGAGTTGCTCTCCCAATACCTGGTCCCGACGGTGCTGGCTGCGTTCATCGCCTTCTTCAACGCCATCATCCTCTTCGCCATCGAGCCCGTCCTGGCCATCTTCGCCGTCGCGGCCGTCATCGTCGGGGCGTTGGCCATGGTGCTGTCCTTCCGGGTCCTGGTTCGGCGGCAGGATGCGGTGCGGGCCGCCAACGGTGAGGTCGTCGGCCTCGGGGTCCAGATCCTGGGTGCGGTGCCGAAGCTGCGGGTGGCCCACGCCGAGCGACGGGCCTTCGCCGTGTGGGTGGAGAAATTCGCCATCCTCAAGCGGGATTCGACCCGCGCCGGGCGAACCCTCGCCGTCCTCACCAGCTTCATCGCCGCCTGGGTGCCGCTGGCCACTGCGCTGGTGTTCATCGGCACCGCCACCCTTCCGCCCCACTCGATATCGCCCGGCTCCTTTCTGGCCTTCAACACCTCGTTCACCGAGGTGGTGGCGTCCATGGTCATCCTCAGCATCTCGGTGAGCGTGCTGGCTGCGGCCGTGCCCTACTACACCCGCCTCAAACCCATCTTCGAGACGGCGGTGGAGACGGCGGAGGTGAAGGCCGACCCCGGCACCCTCCGTGGGGCCATCGACGTGAGCCACGTGAGCTACCACTACGACCGGAACGACCCATTGGTGCTCGACGACGTGAGCTTCTCGGTGTCACCGGGGGAGCTGGTGGCCATCGTCGGGCCCTCGGGATCGGGGAAGTCCACCCTGCTTCGCCTCCTTCTGGGTTTCGACCAGCCGGTGGTGGGCACCATCAGCTACGACCAACAGGACCTGTCCGGCATCGACGTCCGGGCTTTGCGCCGACAGTGCGGCGTGGTGGTCCAAGGGGCACAGATGACTCCCGACGACGTGTTCCACAACATCATCGGCACCCGGAGCCTGACCATGGACGACGCCTGGATCGCCACCCGGTTCGCCGGCATCGACGACTACGTGCGCTCGCTGCCCATGGGCATGCACACCGTGGTGAACGAGTACGGCGGGGCGTTCTCGGGGGGCCAGCGACAGCTCCTGTTGCTGGCTCGAGCGGTGGCGGCCAAGCCCCGGGTCGTCTTCCTGGATGAGGCCACCAGCGCCCTCGACAACCGGAGCCAGGCCGTCGTGATGCGCAACATCGAGGAGATGCCGGCCACCCGGGTGATCATCGCCCACCGACTGTCCACCATCCGCAACGCCGACCGCATCCTGGTCCTCGACGATGGCCAGCTGGTGCAAGAAGGCACCTACGACCAACTGGTGGCCGACACCGAGGGCACGTTCGCCCGGCTGGTCCATCGCCAGTCCCTGTAAGCGCCCCGGCCGGGTCGGCCGACGCTACTGTCGCGGTCGACATGGTCCAATCACTGTCCACTCGCGACCTGCTGCTCGATGCCGCCGCACGCCTGTTCGCCGAGCGCGGTGTCGACAACGTGTCCATTGCCGAGATCGTGCGCATGGCTCAGCAGCGCAACGCATCCGCGGTCCAGTACCACATCGGCAATCGCGACGATGTCCTGTTTGCCGTGCTGGCCCGTCACGTGCCCGCTATCGCCGATCGTCGCCACCAGCTCCTGAAACGGGCTGTGGCCACGCCGGCCAGGCACATACGGCCGGCAGCCGAGGCCATCGTCCGACCGGTCACCGAATTCGCCCAGCGCGGTTGGCGGGAACGGGCCTACCTTCAGATCGGCTCGGAGTTGAGCGGCGCCATCGACCGGACGTCGCCCGAGATCCAAGAGCTCATGACCCAAACCGATGGGTACGCGGCCTGGGACCTCCTGCGCGAACGGTGCCCGGCGGTACCCGCGGATCTCTGGCGCGTACGCCGGGAGATCTGCATCGTCTTCGTGGGCCGGGCCGCGGCCGATCGGGCCCGCCTCCTCGACAACGGTGAGGCGCACGAAGTCCTCTCCGACGACCGCTTCGTGGACAATCTCATCGACATGGTCATCGGAGCGATGACTGCACCCAGCGGTGGTGGCTGACAAGCTGCATCGATGGGAAACAACTTCGAGGTTCCGTCCACCGAAGATCTGAACGGCATGTACGAGTCGCTCAAGAACTGGGGTCGGTGGGGAGCAGAGGACCAGCGCGGCGCACTGAACCACCTCACCGATGCGCGACGGGCCACGGCTGCCGCCCTGGTCCGGTCGGGGGAGTCGATCAGCCTGGCCCACGACCTCGGGACCGAGCCCATGCCCGAGAACCCGAACCCGGTGCAACACCACATGCTGGCTTCCGGCGATGCTCGTGACTCGAACGGCATCCCCGGCTACGAGGCCGCTCGCGACCATCTCGCCCTCGATGTGCACGGGCTGACCACCACCCATGTCGATGCCCTCTCGCACATGTTCGTGCGGGGGGAGATGTTCGGTGGACGTCCGGCCAGCGAGGTGCGCAGCGACGGGGCACGGTCCAACACCATCCTGTCGATGGCCGACGGCGTCGTCGGGCGGGGGGTCCTGCTCGATATCCCCCGCGCCCGCGGGTGCGAGTTCTACGACAGCGGCGAACTGGTGACCCTCAGCGATCTCGAAGCGGCCGAGGAAGCCGAGGGGGTGCGGGTCGGGGCCGGTGACGTGCTCATGGTGCTGTGGGGGCGGGAGGCCCGTCGGGGAGCGAAGAAGGGATTCGACGGGTTCTCCGGCCTTCATGCCGAATGCCTTCCGTGGCTGTACCAGCGCGAGGTGGCCGTTCTGGGCAGCGACGGGATCTCCGACCCCATGCCCTTTGCCGGGACCCCCGAGTGGCCCTTCCCCGTTCATCAGATCGGGATCACCGCGATCGGGCTGCACCTGGTGGACAACATGGCCCTGGCCGCGTTGAGCGAGCGCTGTGCGGCCGCCGGGTCCTGGGAGTTCCTCTTCGCCATGAGCCCGCTGCGGATCGTCAAGGGCACCGGGTGCCCGGTCAACCCGGTGGCCGTGCTGTGACCGTGCACGATGCCGTGCGGACTCTCCTGCAGCGCTACGCCCGCGCCGTCGATCAGCGGGATGTCGAATCCCTGGTCGGGTTGTTCCATCCCCAAGCGGAGATCGCCGGCGCCCGCGGCGTGCAGTCGCTGGAGGAGTGGCTGGAGACCATGCGTGCCCCCCGTACCTTCCCGACCAGCATGCACATGATCGGCGAGCCCCTGATCGCCATGGAGGAGGGGTCGGCCGAGGCCACGGTCGACACCTATGCCGTGGTGTACCAACTGGGGCACGAGGGCTCGGGCGACCTCACGCTCGGGATCCGCTATCTCGACGACGTGGTCCTGCACGAGGGCCGTTGGCTGTTCCGTCGCCGGACCAGCCACACGGTGTGGATGCGCTGAGCACACCGGTCAGTGCGCCGTGGACGCGCTGATCATCCCCGTGATGAGGGCACCCGACTGCGGATGAGGCGTCCGGAGGCGGCACCCGTGGGTATGCCACCCCGGATGGTCACCTGACCGTTGACCACCGTGGCCAGGAACCCGTGCGACCGCTGCTCCAAGCGGCGCCCTCCGGCCGGCAGGTCGTCGACCAGCCGGGGTACGGCGGGACCGACGGTGGTCGGATCGAAGACGTTGAGGTCGGCAGCCATGCCCGCACGGACCAGGCCTCGATCGTTGAAGCCCCATGCCAGTGCGGGGGCCAGCGTGATCATGCGCACCGCCTCCTCCAGCGTGAACTCCTGTCGGTCGCGCACCCAGTGACCCAACAGGTGGGTGTGGATCGAGGAGTCGGCGATCTGGCTGAGGTGGGCCCCCGAATCCGAGAAGGTCATCACCGCCCGCGGGTGCCGCAGGGCGCGGAGGAGCACCGTCTCGTCCTGGGGGTACCGGCTGGGCTGGATGAACAGTTGGCTCCCACCGGTCTCGACGCACAGGTCGATCATGGCCTCCGCCGGGTGGACGGCCCGCTGGCGGGCAACGTCAGCTACCGACGGATTGGGCGGAAGTCCGTGTTCATAGACCTTGATGCCGTCGAAGTCGGGCGGCCGGGCCTGGGCCCCGACGCCGGTCCATTCCTCATAGCGGGCGTGCACGGCCGCATCGACGTAGGGCTTCTTCAATTCGGGGTCACCCAGGATTCGGACCTGCTGGTCGACCGGCAGCCCCCGCAGGTCGTCCCAGGCGGGAATGAGGTCGAACGGCAGTTTGGTCTTCAGCGACAAGAGCACCGAGATGCCCCGGCAGTGGGTCTGGGCGATCACCCTGGCTCCGCCGACCGCGGCCGCATCCAGGAAATCGAGGAGGTAGTCCGAGGACTTGGTGGCCACCAACCCGAAGGTCAGCGGCACCTGGGTCTCGGCCGCCAGTGTCTGCATGCGGCCGAGCGATCGTTGCCGCTCGTCGAGGTCGGGGGAGGACATGCCGGCATCGGCGCCTTCGAAGATGCCGCTCCCCAGTTCGCCCATGACCCCGACCAGCTGGGCCACTTCGTGCCAGGAGGCCAACCGCGAGGCCACGGGCCGGTTGTCGGACGTCTCGTGGTGCTGGCTACGCGATGTCGAGAAGCCGATGGCGCCGGCCCGGATGGACTCCGCCAGCTGCCCCTTCATGGCGGCCAGGTCGGCCTCGGTGGCCTGGGATTCGAACGCCCGCTCGCCCATGGCCCAGGTGCGAAGGGCCGAGTGCCCGATGTTGGCGGCGAAGTTGATGCCCTTGGGCAGGCGGTCGACGGCGTCGAGGTACTGGGGAAAGGTCTCGAAGCTCCACTCGATCCCGGCGGCCAGTGCCGCCGGATCCATGTCCTCTGCTCGTTCGAGATTGCGCACGACGAGGGCGCGCTGGTCGGACCGCACCGGGGCAAGGGTGAAGCCGCAATTGCCCATGACCGCCGAGGTCACACCGTGCCAGCACGAGCTCGAGCCGGTGGCGTCCCAGAAGACCTGGGCGTCCATGTGGGTATGACCGTCGATGAATCCCGGCGTCACCACGTGCCCGTCGGCGTCGATCTCGTCGGTGCCGACTTCGCTGATGCGTCCCACCGAAGCGATGCGATCGCCGAGAATGCCCACATCGGCCCGGAAGGACCCCAGCCCGGAGCCGTCGACCACGGTTCCGTTCCGGATCACCAAGTCATAGGCCATGCCACCCCATCCTTGCCCGAGTAATGCGCTTATATTAGACGCTGTGAGCACGTCGTCCGAGATCCGTCGGCGCCTGGGCCATCCGGTCATCGACATCGACGGGCACATGGCCGAGCACTTTCCGACCCTGGCTCCCTACATCGAGGCCGAGGGTCTCTCGGTCGACCATCCGTCGCTGAAGCACCTCCTTCCCGGCTACCGGGGAACGGACCGTACCTGGCACGAGCAGTCACCGGACGAGCGGACCGCCACCCGAACGCCCCGGGGACCGTGGTGGGGCTCGCCCGCTCGTCAGACCATCGATCTGGCCACCGCCCTGTTCCCACGGCTCTTGTACGAGCGGTTGGACGAGCTGGGGATCGACTTCGGGGTGATCTACCCCAGCCTCGGCCTGTTGTTCCTCCACGACCCCGACGAGCGCTATCGCCGGGGCATGTGCCGGGCCCTCAACCGCGCCAATGCGGCCACGTTCGCGCCGCTGGCCGATCGGCTCACCCCCGTGGCCGCCATCCCCATGCACACCCCCGACGAAGCCATCGAAGAGCTCGAGTTCGCCGTGACCGAGCTGGGCTTCAAGGCGGTGCTCTGTGCCGGCTACGTGCAGCGCCCCTTCGCCGCCCTGGCCGACAAGGATCCCGAGGTCTCCCGGTACGCCTTCTGGCTCGACCAGTTCGGGGTGGACTCGGAGTTCGACTACGACCCGGTGTGGGCCAAAGCCCAAGAGCTCGGGGTGTCGCTGGCCTTCCATTCCGGCTTCATCGGGATGACCCCGTACCGATCCATATCCAGCTACATGTTCAACCACCTCTCCATGCTGGCCAACGGGCAGCAGTCGCTGGCCAAGTCGCTGTTCCTGGGCGGCGTGACCCGGCGGTTCCCGGACATGAACTTTGTGTTCTTGGAGGGGGGCGTGTCCTGGGCGGCCACGCTGTACAGCGACATCATCGGCCATTGGGAGAAGCGGAACCTGGACGCCCTCCGTCGAGACCTCGATCCCGCCCTGATCGATCGCGCCTTGCTCGGTCGCATGATGGCGACCTACGCCCCCGATGCTCGCCCCGTCCGCGGCGGATTGGCCGACCGCCCGGCCGAACCCCAGGAGATGCTCGACGAATGGTCCGCCTGTGGCATCGGCACGGCCGAGGACATCAAGGACCTGTTCGTCGATCGCTTCTACTTCGGCTGCGAAGCCGACGATCCGCTCACGTCCATGGCCTTCAACACCGGGGTCAACCCGTTCGGGGCCGAGCTCAAGGCCATGATGGGGTCCGACGTCGCCCACTGGGACGTTCCCGACATGACCGAGGTGCTGGAGGAGGCGTGGGAGATGGTCGATCACGGCTGGATCGACGAGGCCGCCTTCAAGAAGTTCACCTTCACCAACCCGGTGCGCTTCTACACCGACACCAACCGGACGTTCTTCAAGGGCACGGTGGTGGAGGCGGCGGTCGAACAGCTGCTGGCCGGGGAGGACTGACATGCTCGATCTCCTGCTCCGGGGGGGCACCGTGGTCGACGGCACCGGGGCGCCGGCCATGGTCGGCGACATCGGCGTCCGGGATGGGATGATCGTGGCCGTGGGCCGGATCGACGAGGGGGCGGCCCGAACCGTCGATGTCACCGGCAAGGTCGTGTGTCCCGGTTTCATCGATCTGCATACCCACTACGACGCCCAGGTGTTGTGGGACACCACCGCCAGCCCGTCGGTGCTCCACGGGGTGACCACCGTCTTGGGTGGGAACTGCGGGTTCTCGATCGCCCCGCTCGGACCGGGCGACGCCGACTACATCCGGCACATGATGGCCGTGGTCGAGGGCATCCCCATCGAGGCGCTCGAGGGTGGGGGGGCGTGGGACTGGATGACCTTCGCCCAGTACCTGAGGCGCATCGACGTCGGTCTGGCCGTGAACGCGGGGTTCATGGTCGGGCACTCGACCATCCGACGCGTGGTCATGGGCGACGCCGCCACCTCGGAGCCCGCCACCCCCGAACAGCTGGCCGAGATGGTTGCTCTGGTCGGCCAGTCGGTGGCCGAGGGCGCGCTCGGTCTGTCGTCCTCGCTGGGCGAGGGCCATGTCGACGGCGACGGTGCTCCCGTTCCCTCCCGGTCGGCCACCTTCGAGGAGTTCATTGCCCTGGCCGGGGCGGTCCGCGGTCATCCCGGGACCACGCTGGAGTTCATTCCCACAGTCGGTCCCATCCCCACCGAGCGCATGGAGCTCATGGCCGACATGTCCCTCGCCGCCGATCGGCCCCTCAACTGGAACCTGCTGGGCAGCCTGGCCTCCGAGGAGATCTACCAGCAACAGCTCCACGCCTCCGACCTGGCTGCGGCGAAGGGGGCCCATGTCATCGCCCTCACCCTGCCCGACATGATGCGGATGCGGGCCACCACCGTGCTGGCCGGTCTGCCCGGCTGGGGCGACATCCTGGCTTCGGGGATCGATGACCGGACGAGGGCGGTGGCCGACCCCGAGACCCGGGACCAGCTGCGAGCCGGGGCCGAGAAGGCCGCTGGGAAGGCATTGGGGGTGCTCTCGGATTTCTCGCTGATGGAGGTGTCCGATCCGGGATCCGCTTGGGTGGGCCGATCGCTGGGCGAGATCGCCGAGACCCGGGGCACCGATGTCATCGACGTCCTCATCGATGTCGTGCTGGTGGAAGGGCTCACCCTCTATCTCGTCCTCCCGTCGCTCACGCCGTCGCTGGGCCGAACCGATGAGGGGTGGCGGGTGCGGTCGTCGGTATGGAAGGACCGTCGGGTGATGTTGGGCGGGTCCGACGCCGGCGCCCACGTCGACTTGATGTGCCACGCCAACTATCCGACGATGGTACTGGGCGAGGCCGTTCGCCAGCGAGGGCTGCTGTCGATCGAGGAGGCGGTGGAGATGATGACCGATCGCCCGGCCCGACACTATGGACTACGCCGGCGGGGCCGGATCGCTCCGGGCTGGCACGCCGATCTCTGTGTCTTCGATCCCAGCGAGGTGGGGAGTCAGCCGGCGGAGCTGTTGCACGATCTTCCCGGCGGTGGTGAGCGGCTCTCGGCCCGCTCGCTCGGGATCGAACATGTCTTCGTTGGCGGTGGCGAAGTGGTGGCCGACGGGGGAGTGACCGACGAGCGTCCAGGCCGGGTCCTTCGCTCCGGAGCGGACACGGACACGGTGTCGCTGGCCGATGTCAGGCGGTAGCGGCACCGTCGATGACCAGCGTGGTGCCGCTGATGGTGGCTGCGTCGTCGGAGGCCAGGTAGGCCACGGCCGCGGCCACTTCCGCCGGGTCGATCATCCGGCCCATGGGTGACGAGGCCCGGGTCAGCAGGGACATGTCGGCCCCATCGGGCAGCTCGAACCCCCGCAGGAACGGCGTATCCACCGAAGCGGGACAGACGGCGTTGACCCGTACCCCGGCCTTGGCCAGTTCGATGGCCATCGATTTGGTCAGCATGATGACCCCGCCCTTGGAGGCGCAGTATGCGGCGTTGTA
>DASZLD010000077.1:0-16028 GCA_035552655.1 Acidimicrobiales bacterium | reverse complement strand
GACCTGGAGAATGGCGCAGGTCACCGGACCGACGACTGCGGCACCTGTCGCACTGGACGCTTGATAGGGAGCGACCACGGCCACGGCCACGTTCGGGTTCTTGGTGGAGTAGGCGATCATCCAGTCGCTGGTGTACTGGGCGTTGCTACCCACCTGTGCGGTTCCCGTCTTGGCCGCCACTGCTTCGTCAGCCGGAAACACCGGAGGGTTGTTGGCAGTCCCACCAGGGTCACTGACCACACCTTCCATCAACGACTGAACCTGGCTCGCCGTCGACGGTGTGGTCGCCTTGATCCACGGCTTCGGTGTGTACGTCTGGACCAGGTTGCCCTGCGAGTCTCGGATCTGGGCCATGACGTGCGGCGTCATGATCACGCCATCATTGGCGATGGCCCCGGCCACCATGGCCATCTGCAGCACCGACGCAGTCACGTTCTCCTGCCCGAAAGCGGAATAGGCAAGGAAGGGCGGGGTCAGGTCGGGAACAGAGGGGAAGCTCGACTTGGCCGCGCCGGGCAGGTCGAGCGGCGGCACTTGATCGAAGCCGAACGCCACCGCCTCGCTGTTCAGGGACTGAGCGCCGACGGCCAGCCCCATCTGGGCGAAGGCGGTGTTACAAGACTGCGGCAAAGTCTGTTGCAAGGTACCGCCGCATTGCTCGCTGCCTTGTCCGTAGTTACACAGCTGCTGGTTCGTGTCAGGGATGGCCCCGACCGGAAGGCACCCCACTACCGGGTAATCGATGTTGGCCACCGCCGGATTGTGGTCGTAGACGGCCGACGAGGTCACCACCTTGAACGTCGAACCCGGCGCGTTGGTGTCCTCATAGGCCTTGGCCAGAACGGGGTTTCCCGGGGCATGGATGTCGGCCTGGTACGCCGCCTCGACCGCCTTGCCGTCCTGGGAGACGAGGGGGTTCGGGTCGTACGTCGGCGTTGAGTACATGGCCAGGATGGCACCGGTCTTCGGGTCGAGCACCACGGCGGACGCCTGGGTGTTGGCCACGGGAACTTCCGGAGGTGCCATCGCCGGCAACTGGGTGATGTCGTTGGCCACCGCCTGCTGGAGCTTGTTGCCGACAGTCAGGGTCACGTTGTCGGTCACCGTCGAGTTGGTGAGCAGGTCCTTCAGCGACGTCGGGGTGCGGTTGTGGGCCACCAGATACTGGTTGTACGAGGCCTCCACCCCCAACTTCCCGATCGAGGGGGAGTCCCAGCCCACGATGTTGGCGAAGAGCCCGGCGGTGGCCGTCGGGTACACGCGTTGGTACTTGTAAAAGTTACCGGGCGGAGCCAGGACGGACTGGGCCAGCACGGTGCCATCGGCAGCCAGGATCTCGCCCCGGGGGTTGATTTGCTCGGCCTTGATCACCGCAGGGTTCTCGGGGTTGGTGGCCAGCGAATGAGCTTTCACCACCTGGATGTTGTTGAGCTGGATGAACAGGGCGACAAAGCAGAGCACCATGAAGACGCCCAGCCGGCGGATCCGCTTCTCCATCAGAGGCCCCCCGCCACCGTGGTTGCGGGCGCCGTCGTCGGCGTCTGACCGGGCACAGTGGGCACGGTGGTCGTGGTCGTCGTGGTGGTCGGGATCGGTGCCGGGGTGGTGGTCTTGGTGCTGTTCTGCGCCGCCTTGAGGTTCCGCACGTACTTACGGGCGTCGGCCAGCGAGGACTCCTGGACACCGGCGGTGATCGACGGCAGGTAGGGCGCAGGGACGTCGCTCGGGTGAACACCGGTGCTCTGCACGACGACCGGGTGGTACCACAGGAACCCACCGATGCGTCCCTGGTAGATGACCAGCTGATTGTCATGGGTCTTCACGAAAAAGGAGTTGTTGTTGTACCAGCGCACCGCATAGAAGGCGCCGTAGATCACCGCGGCCAGGATCACCACCACCAGCAGGGCCCGGAACGTGAGCAGCCGCCGTGCTCCTTTTTGGCGCCGTTCCCGCCGGCGGGCTCGCCGACGTTCCCGACCCTTCAGGGTGTCGGACTCGCGAAAGGCGCTGCCGGCGGCTGGGGCGGCCGCTGCGGCGCCCAGAGCCGTCCCCGGCTGGGAATTGTCACCGGCGGCGGTTGTATTGGGGTCGTCACCGAAGGCACCGGGCTCGACCGGCATCACCGCCGGGGTCGAGCCGGCATCGGCGTCACCGATGATCACGTCGACCAGGACAGCGGTGATGTTGTCGCTTCCCCCGTGATCGCGAGCGGCTTCAACCAGTTTCTCCACTGCCTCTTGGGGGTTGTGGGTGGAGGACAGGATCTGGGCGATCTCGTCGTCGCTCAGTTCGTTGGTGAGCCCGTCGCTGCACAGTAGGTAGCGATCACCTTGCTCGGGGCGAATGCGCCACAAGTCGGCCGTGACCTCGGGCGAGACGCCCAGGGCCCGGGTCAGGATGTGGCGGTGGGGATGGACCATCGCTTCGGCCGCGGTGATCTCGCCATTGCGGACCATCTCCTCGGCCAGGCTGTGATCGGTGGTGATCTGGGTCAGCTCACCGTCGTGGAATCGGTACGACCGGGAGTCACCCACGTTCACCAGGGCCAGGACGTCCCGCCCTCCTTCATTGACCAGGGCCACTGCGGTGAGGGTGGTGCCCATCCCCCGCAGGTCGGCGCGTTCTTGGCTGGCCACCCAGACCGCGTTGTTGGCCGACAGGACCGCTTCGGCCAGTCCGGGTCCGGAGGGGTGTTGCCCGAAAGCTTGTTCCAGTGTCTCGATGGCCACCTGGGAGGCCACTTCGCCGCCGGCGTGGCCGCCCATGCCGTCGGCCACGGCGAAGAGGCTGGCGGTGGCGATGCCGAGGTCCTGGTTGGAGGAGCGGACCAAACCGGTATCGGTGGCCGTGCCCGAGCGGAGGACGGTCACGTCACTTGCCGATCTCGAAGACAGTCCCGCCCACCTGGAGCAGATCCCCCTTGTCCAGTTGGGTCCGCTCGCCGATGCGCCGGGTATTGACCCAGGTCCCGTTGGTGGACCCCAGATCCTCGACCCAGAGATCGCCGTTCTGCCGGAACAGGCGGGCGTGGAGGTTCGAGGCATAGGTGTCGTAGTCGATCGACACCCCACAACCAGCGGCCCGGCCCACGGTCACCTCGTCATCGAGCTCGTAGGTACGTCCCACGTGGTCCTCGGGGCGCACGACATGGAGGCGGAGGCGCTTGCCCCTTCGTGGGCGCCCGGCGTCACCGGTCGGTTGTTTCTCGTTCCGGCGCTGGCGGCGCCGCTGGAGGGGCCTGACCTCCACCCACACGGCCCGGACCACCCACATGAAGAACAGCCAGAGCAGGATGATGACCACGTACTCGAGGGCGCGCAGAACCGGGGTGTTGTTCACCGGGTTCGGGACCGTTACCAGGAAGATGTGCATATGGGTTCAGGCGATGCCCGTTACGAGGCCTCGAACCGGACGGAGGTCGTCCCGATCGTGATCTCGTCGCCGTCCACGAGCTTTCGCTCACGGATGGGCGTCCCGTTCACCCGGGTCCCATTGGTGGAGTTGAGGTCCACCACCACCACGTCGTTGCCCAGTCGCCGGATCTCGGCGTGGCGTCGGCTGGCGTTGGGATCCGAGAGGACCACCGTGCTCTCTGGGAGGCGCCCCAGTGTGACCGTCTCGGCTCCGATGACGATGCGCCCTCCCTCGGCCAGGACCAACGATGCCGCGGTCAAGCCGGAGGGGCCCTCTTTGAAGTCGGAGACCACGTTGAACCGGCCGCGGCGCAGCCGACGGTCCTCGTACACCGTCACGGTGACCGGGCCCACAAACGAGTAGTTCTCGCTGCGGGCATGCTCCCGGGCCGCTTCCTCGAGCTCACGGATGAGGGCCTCGAGGAAGCTCTCGAATCGCTCGAAGTCGTCCGTGGCCAGGCGCACCCCAAAGGCATTGGGCGCGATGAGGCCGTGGACCCCCAAACGACGTTGGAGGTCCATCTCTCGGGTAAGGCGGCGGCCTATCTCAACAGGATGGAGCTCCCCGCGAAAGGCCTTTGAGAAGGTGCCGTCTACCAGGCGCTCCAGGCGCCCCTCAAACTTCTGCAGTCCCATGCTGCGGCCAGCCTACCGGGGGGAGGACCGGTACAGGGGGTAGGTGGGGTCAGGTAATCTTCTCCCGTCGCTCGGGCGAGTGGCGGAATTGGCAGACGCGCAGGATTCAGGTTCCTGTGTCCGAAAGGATGTGGGGGTTCAAGTCCCCCCTCGCCCACCAGAGGGGAGTCGCGAACGGTCGTTGCGAGACCCGCGAAACCCTCAGACACCAGGAAGAATGTGTCGATTCCTCCGACGCGTCCGAGGCCGGAATCGGATGGTGGACACCGAGTGGCCGGATCGGAGGTTCGACAAGCACGTCGCATCTCCCCGAAGTGAATTCGGCGACAGCAACAGCCCTGAGAAAGTGCTCAGCATTTCGGTATTTCTCGGTCGTTGAGTGGCCGATCTGGGTCCCGGACCGTCGCCCACCCAGCGTGGGACCTACTCCCTTTGGCCCAACATCTGGATGCGCGCGTCCCGTGCCTGTCGCACCTGCTCTGATCCCGGGCCACCGGACGTGGGCGCCTCCGTCCCATCCGCCCCACCGAGGAGGGCGCTCAGCGTCGCCGTCACCGAGCTCCGCAAGGCGCCCAGGTCGTACCCGCCCTCTAGGAACAGGATCAATCGCCCGGGCCGAGGCGCGAAGGCGGCCACGGCCCGGCCCAATTGGGCAAAGTCGCCGCTCGACAGGGCCAGCTCGGCGAGAGGATCGGCTCGATGGGCATCGAACCCGGCAGAGACGAGCACCCAGGTGGGTGCGAATTCCTCGATAGCGGGTTGCGCCACTTCGTCGATTGCGCGACGGACCACGTCGCCGGTCGCACCAGGAGGAAGTGGGATGTTCACGGTCAGACCCAGGGCATCTGGTCCACCAACCTCATCAGCTGCCCCGCTGCCTGGGAACAGAGGCCACTGATGGGTCGACACATAGAGCACATTGGGGTCGTTCCAGAAGATCGCTTGGGTGCCGTTGCCGTGGTGGACGTCCCAGTCGACAATGAGCACACGCTCTCCCACGGCCGTCAGGGCGGCTGCCGCCACCGCGATGTTGTTGAGGAGACAGAAGCCCATGGCCCGATGGCGCAGGGCGTGATGCCCGGGCGGGCGGACGGCGACAAAGGCCTGACCGTCGTCGGCTCGGCGCAGGGCATCGATGGCCACCAGCCCGGCCCCGGCGGCTTGGCGAGCAATGGACCACGAGTCCGCCGTGGCGTAGGTGTCGGGATCGAGATCGCCTCCACCCCCTTGGCTGAAGGCGGCCAGCTGTTCGAGATAGGCGACGTCGTGCACCCGACTCAACTGGGTCAGACCCGCGGGTATGGGCTCCACGACCTTGAGATCGGCACCGAGACGAAGGTCCTCGATGCCGGCCATCACGGCCCGAATCCGTTCTGGTCGTTCGGGATGTCGGCTCCGAACGTGTCCCACGTCTCCGGTGGGCCCGCCGACGATCAGCATGGCGCCACAGATGTCGTGAACGTCGTGGCCGCGTTCCGCCACGCCGCCTCGGCCAGCTGTTCGAGCAACAAGGTACCGATCCCGTAATTCTGGCAGGGCCGGAACTCCCACGGGTACCACTGCATGCTCCAGGGTCGGGTCAGGCCGAGGGGCCGCCCAACCACCCCCGACGCTTGAAGAAGATCATCAGCACCACGACCACCACTGCCTCGAGGCCGATGGCCAGCACCCAGAATGCGACCGCACTCTGCAGGCCCCGCACCAGCCAAGCGAAGTTCTGCCCGAAGAAGCCGGTCAGGAAGCTGAGGGGCAGGAACACGGTGGCGATGACCGTGAGCTGCTTCATGACGACGTTCAGCCGGTTGGAAACCGTCGACAGGTGGGTGTCCATGGCCCCACTGAGCAGATCGCGGTAGTTGTCGACGAGATCGCTGATGCGGATCAGGTGGTCATAGAGGTCCCGGAAGTACGGTCCGGCGCCGGAGGTCATGCCGGGCAACGTGGTCACCCCGCCCGAGAGGGAGGCGAACATGTCCCGCTGGGGCGTCACGATCTTGCGTATGGTCAGCAGCTGCCGCTTCATGTCGAAGAGCGTGCCCAGTTGTTCCTCGGTGGGGCGTTGCAGGATGGCACTCTCGAGCTCGTCCACGCTGTCGTCGAAGGAAGAGAGCAGGGGAAAGAAGCTGTTGGTCAGGGCATCGACGATGAGATAGACGAGCAGGATCTGTGGAGAGACCACCCCGGATGCGGGATGGTGGCCCATCTGGGCCCGCACCGTGTCGAGGATGGGAGCCGGTCCCTGGTGCACCGTGATCACATACGTGGCGCTGACGATGAGGTGGATCTCGACCGTGCCCGACGCCAACGCACCGAGGGCCACGATGTAGGTGATGTCGTCGTAGTCCTCGAGCTTGGGCCGTTGTCCGAAACGATCGGCTATGTCGACGGCGAGAGGATGCAGATCGAAGGTGTGCTCGAGCAGGTCGGCGATGGCCGGATCACCGCCGGAGAGATGGGGATGCAGGCCCGGGCGATTGACGGTGCCCTCGGTCCCGGCGTCGAGGTCCAACCAGAAGTACTCCCCTGTCGACACGGCATGGGCGATCGAGGCGTCGGTGGCGGCGGCAGTGGTGTCGCCGTGGGTGAGCGTGCCTTCCACAGCACGATTCTCGCCTCTCCGACCGGGACCGTCGGGGATGGAGCGGTTCAGTTACAGGGGAGCTGGCTATACCAGGCGGGCACCGTGGGTGGCGGCGGTCCCGGCCACGCTCCTTGGGGGGATGTCTGTTCGTGGGTTCGTCCCACTGCGGCCAGGCGGGGCAGCAGGGAGTCGGCCAGCTGCTCGCCCCCCAGCGCGGTGATATGGATGCCGTCGCTGCACCGCATGTCGACACCGTTGACGTCCTGGGCGAAGTGGCCCTGGGGCGACAGGTCCCCACCGAGGTCGAACACCGAGACATTAGCGCCGCTCGACCCGGATGCGGCGCTCTGCACCGCATCGCGAATGATCGTGTTGTCGACGGTCACGCGAGCGGGATCGTCTTCGGGCAGCTGCGACCCGGTGGCCACGTCACCGCTGTCGTAGTACGGCGTCGTCAGCAACACGACGGCGGCCCCCTTCGAGTCGAGCACGCCGATGGCCTGTTGGAGGCGTTGTGCCAGGTTCTGGTCGAACAGAGGCTGGCCCGGCTGGGTCCACTGCCCGTTCACCTGTTGATCGAGAAGATCACTGCGGGCCAAATAGACGACCACATCCGGGTTGTAGGCATCCACCCAGGCGCGCCACTGGGCGAACAGCGCGTCCGGGTTGCTGATCTGGCACGGTTTTCCCGGCGGCAGGGTGTACCAGAGGACCTTCACCAGACCGGTGGTCGAGGCCGAGCAGCCCGGTGAACCCTCGTTCATCAGCTGGATTCCATAGCGCGGCGCCATCTGACCCACACCCACGCCCAGGGTTCCGGCCATCGAGTCCCCGACCAGGAGCACCTTCACCGGCGGGGCACCGTCGGACACCAACGACACATTGCGGTTGAGGGGAACCGAGGCCACCGATGGCGGCGTGAACGTGGCCACCTGAGCGACGACCAGCGAGGCACCGACGGCCACGGGGATGGAGACCAGACCACGCCAGGAGGGGAGGGCACCCCGGCGGATCGGGGTCTCCACCAGCTTGTAGGACAGGGCGGCGATGGTAATGATCACGGCGACCTGGGCGCCAAAGAGGGCGTAGCCGCTGAGGTGCACCCGTTGCGTGGTCATGACCAACAGCACCGGCCAGTACCAGAGGTAGACGCCATAGGAGATCCGGCCGACGTAACGGATGGGTCCCCAACCCAGGACGGCGGCCACCGGGCCCCGAGGCGCCTGCACCACGCCGGCCACAACGGCTGCCGTAGCCAGGGAGGCCAGCAGGAAGCCCCCGTGGAAGGCCAGGGTCGAACCCTCGGGGACGAGACCCCACATGGCGGCCACGGCGATGACACCGACCACGGCCAGCCCGGCCAGGGCCCGTCGGAGGACCTTGCCGTGCACGCCCCCCCAGCGAGCGAAGGCTGCGGCCAGGGCTGCGCCAACCAGCAGTCCCTGGGCCCGGGTATCGGTGCCGTAGTAGACCCGATTGACATCACCGCCGTGGGGGGCCAGCACGGCCATCCACACCGCGGAGGCGACCGCGCCGGCAACGGCCAGCACCATCAGCACCTCGAGACGCCGGTTGTCCCGCCGGGCATCGGAGGCATGACCCAGGTCCGAGAGATCGGAAGCCCCGGCCAGGTCGTAGTTGCGGCGGGGACGCCGGGGCCGTCGCCACCGGAACACGGCCAGCACGACGAGCGGCCAGGCCAGGTAGAACTGCTCCTCGATGGCCAGCGACCAGGTATGGAGCAGGGGCGACGGTGGGGTGGTGGCATGGAAATAGCTGGCGTGACCGGCCATGAAATACCAGTTGGCCGAGTAGAAGACCGAGGCCAGCGCGCCCGTGAACAGGTTGGGGACGAAGAGGACGGTCGGCCAGATGGCGCACACAGCCCCGATCACCAGGACCAGCACGAACAGGGCCGGCAGCAGGCGGCGGGCCCGCCGCATCCAAAACTGCCTCAGGCGTATGGTTCGCTCCGACCGCCACTCCCCGACCAGCAGTGACGTGATGAGGAAGCCGCTGAGCACGAAGAAGGCGTCGACACCGTAGAAGCCGCCTGGTATCCAGGAGAAGTTCGAGTGGAATGCGATCACGGCCAGCACGGCGAAAGCCCTGATGCCGTCCAGCCCGGGTACGTAGGCGAACCGATGCCCTGACCGCGTCCCTACCGCTCCGCCCCCGTCCCCCTTGGCATCTCGCCGTCCCCCAGGCACAGGGGGAGAACGTGGGAGATTCGGGAAACTTTCGGTATCTCAGACCGAAAATTGTCACGTACCTGGTGGGGGCCTCCTCATGTCTCCAGCGACTGCTGGTCGACGGGACATACGACTTCGATCAGACGGGCTACCAGCGGTAGAAGCGGTGGCTCCCGGCACTCTCACCCCGGCCGAGAGCCAGACCGATGAGCCAGACCACGAACAGCACCACGGCCACGATCCACAAGAGATGCAGGGCGAATCCCAAGCCGAAGAAGAGCAGTACCAGTAGCAACGCAAGCAAGATCACCATGAGCTGTTTCCCCGTTTCGTGTCGATCATCGGATATGCAATGCCAGCAACGAGAGTTCCCCGTTTGGGTGTGGTTCAAACCGGCATCCTGCGACGCGCGTGGCGAACGTTGAAACGGTGTTGATGACGCGGTGAGGTCGACAGACGCAAAGAAGCGGGGGTGTGGCCCGTCGTCAGAGTGCTCGCATGCGGTTGTTTCGCGGGTTGTGCTCGACTTCGGCCAGACCGAGGGCTTCCATCAAAGGCGGCAGGTACATGCCGAAGCGGCCTCGCAATCCCTTCTTCAAGCCGTACCAGCCCCCGATTGGGTTGTCATCGGCGCGGGCCCACGCCTCCACCGTGTCTTCTTTGGCCGGCTTCTGCTCGTCGGCGCTGCCCAGGGCCACCCAGTCGCGGCGCGAGCGAAGCATGGCGTGGAGGTCGTCGATGCACCGGGCGTCGTAGTACAACGTGGTCGAACCGACCACGCAGACCAGCCGCGGGGGGTTCGCGTCCTCCTCGCGATAGATGAGGTACTCCGAGGTACCAGGAGGCGTCTTCAGCCTCCAGGGGTTGTCCTTGGTCCCTGGATCGTCAGCGGCGGATTGCATGGTGCCCTCCAGCTCTGGGGTCAGCGGTCACTGGCTGTACAACCGCACACCCTCGATCGGCGGACAGCACTGGCGCCCAGTCTGCTCCCGGCTCAGACGGACGTCGAATACCCACGGCGAGCCCGGGCGACTGGCCAATGCCAAGTGCTCACGCCGGGAGCGCGTCTCCGGGAAAACTCCGGATCGGATGCACCTCGTAGGTGAACACGCCCGCTCTGACGCCGGGATCGTCCTCCATGATGCGAGCGACGTCCTCCACCGTGGCGTTGAAGATGCCGATGCCGGCCCATTCGCTGTCGTCCACCACGGGGCACACGATCGAGAGGACGCCGTCGGCCCGGAGGGCAAAGTTGCGACGCCCGTGCTCCCAGATGATGGCGTCGACCTCCGGCGTCCGCTGCCTCGAGGTGGCCTTCAAGAAGACGACCGTGTAGGTCTGGGACTTCGCCAGCATGTCGCGCATGAAGTCGTCACTGATGGGTGAGGTGTCCACGACCACGAGACCCTAGTGAAATCCGGTAAAGAGCGTCATATGCCGCTGGCATGGACGGGCACTCCAGAGTCTCCCGGGCTCAACTAGGTTCGCGTTCACCCCACAACAACAGATCTCACCTCGGGAGCCGGATGGCACTGGATCTAGGACGCCGCCTGATGCAACGAACGCTCGGCGTCGCCGGCGCTCGGGCCCCGTCGGTCACCATCGTGGGAGCCGGCCTGTCCGGGCTGGCCATGGCCATCCAGTTGCGCCGTTCCGGCGTCACCGACATCACCATCCTCGAGCAGTCCGATGGCGTGGGCGGCACCTGGCGGGACAACACCTATCCGGGCAGCGGGTGCGACGTTCCCTCGCACCTCTACTCGTTCTCCTTCGCCTCCAAGACCGACTGGTCCCGGCGCTTCGCCGAGCAACCGGAAATCCTCGAGTACGCCGAGTCCTGTGTCGATCGCTTCGACCTGGCCCGGCACATCCGCTTCAACACCACGGTGGACGAGGCCCACTTCGACGAGGAAGGGGGCCAGTGGCACCTCTCGGTGACCCCGCCAGGGGGCCCAACCGGCGAGATGGTCACCGACGTCGTCGTCTTCGCCTGCGGGCAGCTCAATCGACCGGCGTTTGCCGATCTGCCCGGTGCGGAGTGCTTCGCAGGGACCAGTTTCCACTCGGCCCAATGGGACCATCAGTGCGAGCTCGAGGGCCGGCGAGTAGCGGTGGTCGGTAACGGCGCCAGCGCCATCCAGTTCGTCCCTCCGGTGGCCCGCCAAGCCTCGGCCCTCACCATCTTCCAGCGCAGCACCAACTACGTCGGGCCCAAGCCCGATCGCGCCTATGGCGCCGTGGAGCGATGGTGCCTCGAGCACATTCGGCCCTTCGAACTGGCCTACCGGTGGAAGATCTACTGGTCGTTCGAGGCTCGCTGGTTGCTCTTCCGCCGTGACGGTTGGCCGGGCCGCCGGTTGGCCGCCCGGTTCGACAAGGGCATCCGCACCCAGGTGGTCTCGGACCGGTTGCCCGAGGCGTCGGTGGTGCCCGACTATCCCCTGGGCTGCAAGCGCATCCTCATCTCCAACGACTGGTATCCGACCCTGCTGCGGCCCAATGTCGAGGTGGTCACCGATCCCGTCGACCACGTCGAGGCCGACGCCGTGGTCACCGTCGGCGGCCGGCGCCACCCGGCCGACGTATTGATCTACGCAACGGGATTCCACACCACCGACTTCCTCTCCCACATCACCATCACCGGGGTCGAGGGGCGAAAGCTGGCCGACGAGTGGAAAGCCGGAGCCGAGGCCTATCTTGGCATCACCGTTCCCGGGTTCCCCAACTGCTTCATGCTCTATGGCCCCAACACCAATCTGGGCCACAACTCGATCCTGTTCATGGTCGAACGACAGGTCAGCTATGTCCTCCAGGCCCTGGCCCTGACCACGGCGGCGGGTCGGTCCGCCCGGTCCCGCGTGTCGCTCGACGTCAGGCCGGAGGCATTTCGCCGCGACAGCCAACGGACCCAGCGCCTCATGACCACCACGGCATGGGCGGGCAGTTGTCGGAGTTGGTACAAGACGGCGACGGGCCGGATCACCAACAACTGGCCGAGCTGGACCCTCCGCTACTGGCTCGACACCCTGCGGATACGCCAGGACGACGTGGTCCTCCACCACGCCGGTGGCCCCGAGTCGGACCAAGGCGTCGCCGCGGGCGTTGGGCAACACGGCACCGGCGCGGCGTCGTAGAACGGGCGGGCTGAACCACCCAGAACGGGGCCGATGTTGGGTCTCGCCCGCGTGCTATGCCCGTGAGCACCGTGAGTCCCGACCTCGTCCATTCCCTCAGCCAGACGTGGCCGCCGTTCGTGCTCATCGCCGGGCTGTTGCTGATCGGCACGGTCGCCGCTTCCGATGGCGTGTTCGAGGGGGCCGGAGCGGCAATGGCTCGACTGCCCGGCGGTGGGTCGGTGCTCTTCGTCTCGATGATGGCCTTGGTCGCTGCAGTCACCGTGGTCTTGAACCTGGACACGTCAGTGGTGTTCCTCACGCCGATCCTTCTCCATGCTGCTCGCCACCGGAAGATCGACGAGACCGCCTTTCTCTACGGCGCCGTCTTCATGTCGAACTCGGCGTCGCTGCTCCTTCCCGGCTCGAACCTCACCAATCTCCTGGTCCTGGCGGACACTCACACCAGCGGGAGCCAGTTCGCCGCCCACATGTTTCCGGCATGGGTGGCGGCCGTGGTGGTGACGGCCGTGGTCGTCGGGATCTGGCGCCACCGGAACTGGAGGGATCCCGGGCACCGAGGTGACTGGGAGCACCCCCCGGTTCGACTGGGATTCGGACTGGTCGGGCTGGTGGCGGCGCTGGTGCTCGTGCTGGTACTGCCCAATCCAGCCATTCCCATCGTGGTCATCGGGGTCATCGTGGCCGGCGCCCAGGTCCTTACCGGACGGGTCTCACTCCCGTCTGCGGCCAAGGCAGTGAACGTTCCCGTCCTCACTGGCCTGTTCGTGCTGGCCACCGCGCTGGGCACGGTGGCCCGAGTGTGGGACGGACCGGGCCGGCTCATGGCCTCGTTGGGAACGTGGGCCACGGCCTGGGTCGGGGTGGGCACGGCATCGCTCATCAACAACCTCCCCGCCGCCGTGCTGCTCTCCGCCCGACCACCAGCCCATCCTCGGGCTCTGCTCATCGGGCTCGACCTCGGCCCCAATCTGGTCATCACCGGATCGTTGTCGGCCATCTTCTGGATGCGTGTGGCCCGTTCGGAGCAGGCCAACCCGTCGGCCCGCACCTATACCAAAGTGGGTCTGGTCCTGGTTCCCCTCTCGGTGGCCGCCTCACTGCTGGCCCTCAGTGCGTTCTCAGGAGGCTGAGTCGGCTCGGGGAGCGTCGTGGGAGGATCGGATCCGTGCACGAAGCGCTCCTGGTCATCTCGACCTTTCTGGCCTCGTCCGTCGAGATGGTCGAAGCGCTCACCATCGTGCTGGCCGTCGGCCTCACCCGCGGTTGGCGCTCGGCCCTCCTCGGCTCGGCCGCGGCATTGGTGGTCCTGGCCGCGGTGGTCGCCGTTCTGGGACCGGCGGTCGGACATGTCCCGTTGGCCCCCCTTCGCCTCTTCGTCGGCGCTCTGTTGTTGATCTTCGGGCTCCAATGGTTGCGGAAGGCCATTCTTCGAGCCGGCGGCCTGAAAGCACTCCATGACGAGGACGCCATCTACCGCACCCAGGTGGAACGGGCCCGGAACACCACTGCTTCGGGTCGGGAGATGGATTGGTACTCGTTCACGGTGGCCTTCAAGGGAGTCTTTCTCGAAGGGTTCGAGGTGGTGTTCATCGTCGTCACCTTCGGGGCCAGCGCTCACCAGCTGGGGCCGGCCGCAGCCGGGGCGTTCGCTGCCGTGATCATCGTGGGCATCGTCGGGGTCGTCCTCCGTGCCCCGCTGGCCCGGGTGCCGGAGAACACCATGAAATTCGTGGTGGGCATCATGCTGACCAGCTTCGGCACCTTCTGGGGGGCCGAGGGGGCCGGCGTCCGTTGGCCCGGTAGTGACAGCGCCATCCTCGGCGTCGTCGCCCTGGTCGCCCTGTCCTCGATCGGCCTGGTCCTGGTGCTCCGGCGTCGACTGGCCCTTTCAGGGGCACGATGAGGCGCGCCCTCCGCTCGTTCGCCCATTTCTGGTACGACTTCGTCGTCGGCGACGACTGGCGCATGGCCGCGGCTGCCGTGGTCATCCTGGCCGTGACCTGGTTCGCCGCTCATCACGGACTCAACTTGTGGTGGCTCGTACCCCTGGCCGTGGTGGCCACCGTGACCGGCTCAGTGCTCTTCGCCCTTCGCTCCTCCGGGGAGCGGCGAGGCGATCGGTAGGCCGGGTTCAGGTCGGGTCGTAGTAGCGCAACTCGATCACGTTGTCGTCGGGATCCCGGATGTACAACGAGGTGCCCTCGCCCCGGGCGCCGTAGCGTCGGGCTGGTCCGTCGACAACGACGAAGCGCCCGCTCGCCTTGATCGCCTCGAAGTCGACCGGGGCAACGACCAGGCACACGTGGTCCACGTTCTCCCCGGTCCGGGGACCGCCGAGCAGGTCGATGATGGTCGTCTCGTCCACTCGGACCGATGGGAAGGGTGCCTCCTGGCGGCGCCACTGGTCGACCCGCACGGGGGCGAGACCCAGTTCCCCGCAGTAGAAGGCCAACGATCGCTCCTCATCGTCCACGGTGAAGACGACGTGGTCCAGGCCCACCACCGTGACGGACTCCCCGGTGCTGATCTCGGTCACAGGACCGATCGTTCCACACGCCCCGCCCCCAAGGGGCCCCTCCTCGCTTGCTACCGTGGTCCGCCATGGCCAGCAGCGGTCCATCGGGGCCCGCTACCGACCCTTCCCGTCGATCCCGACGCGGCTCTTCTCCCACCGAGGGGGGTCTGCGCGCGCTCGAGTCCGTGGCCCAAGGGCATCGCAACCCAGGTCAACGGCCCGAATCGGCGGGAAGTCGACCCCGGCCCCGGCACTCGTCGACCACGCGACGCCCCACATTCGACGAGTCGGCCCTGAGCGCCCTGGGCCAGCAGATGCGACGGGTGTCCCGCAACGAACGGAAGGCCCGGCGGCGGAAACACCGGGTGCGGCGCATTCTCCTCTCGGTCACCGCCGTCATCGTGCTCGTCGCCGCCGTGACCGTTGGCTACGGCTGGTACCTCAATCACCAGATCCATCGGATCGAGGTCAAGGGCCTTTCCGCCGGCCTGGTCAACGGGGCCGATGCCAACACCGAGAACATCCTCATGGTGGGGTCCACCACCCGGTGCGGCCTGGCCCAGCAGAACGCAGCGTACGGCCTGTGTTCGCAGGGGGTGACCGGGGTCAACAGCGACGTGGTCATGATCCTCCACCTGGACCCGGCCAACCGAACGGTATCCATCCTTTCCATACCCCGCGACCTGTTCATCCCCAACGCCCGCACCACCGGAGCCAACAAGATCGATGCCGCCCTGTATCAAGGCCCCACCCAGTTGGTGGCGGCCATCCAGGAGGACTTCGGCATCCCCATCCAGCACTACGTGGAGCTGAATTTCGACACCTTCGCCAACGTGGTCGACGCCCTGGGCGGCATCAACATGTACTTCCCCGAGCCGGTGTATGACGCCTATTCCGGGCTGAACGTCCCGGCCGCCGGGTGCGTCCACCTCGATGGGCTCCACGCCCTCCAGGTGGTGCGGGCCCGGCATCTGCAGTACAAGGGGCCCGGGGTCACCTCCACCGATCCCAGCGAGTGGCCGGCCGAGAACCAGAGTGATCTGGCCCGCATCCGCAGGGATCACGAGTTCCTCCGGGTGCTGGCCACCGCCGTGTCCAAGAACGGCCTGACCAACCCCATCACCGACTTCCACCTGGTGTCCGGCGTCGCCCCCCAGCTCTCGGTGGACCAGCAGTTCTCGCAGTCGGACATGGTCAGTCTGATCAGCAACTTCCATTCGGTCAATGCCAATTCGGCACCGCAGCTGACCCTGCCGGTGTCGGTGGGGCCGGCGCAGTCCTACGTCTACCAGGGCGGCAACTACGGCGAGATCGAGTTTCCCAGTGCCGCACAGGATCAACAGGTCATCGACCAGTTCCTCAAGGTGAGTCCGGGCACCGACACCATGCACGGCGGCAAGCTCCCCTCCCCGAGCGCGGTCTCCGTGTCCGTCCTGAACGGCTCGGGCGCCACCAACCAGGCGGCCGACACCTCCAGCTCCCTCCAGGCCCTCGGCTTCCAGGTCGCCGGCATCGGGGACACGCCCTCAGTAGCCAGCCAGTCGGAGGCCGTCG
>DASZLD010000076.1:0-22961 GCA_035552655.1 Acidimicrobiales bacterium | reverse complement strand
CACTGGCCCCATCAGGCGCCGTGGCCACCGCCTCCCCCGCCCCCTCCCTCGGGTCGTCGATAGCCGCCGACTCTGTACGAGAGGTGGCACCGCCAACCTCTACGTGGGTCAATGCTCGAGCACGTCCCCGGCGGCGATGGCGTCGGGGACATGGGCCGAAGCTGGTACCACCAGCACAACAAGGGCCACGACCACCTACACCATGGCGCTGATGGCAACCGGCAGCTCGAAGTGTCCGAGGGCGACTGTCACCTGTCGAGGGGAGGGTGTCAACTCCTCGTGGGGCAGGCGGGAACGAACCGGGTCCGTTCGGCCGGTCTGTCTTTTCGCCGGCCTACGGCCGTCATCCGGAACACGCGTCGGGGGTGGATCGATCCGCGACGCTGCCGCCAGGCATCGCGCCCTCGACACGGGAGCGTTCGGATCCGTTAGGCCAGGAGTGCGGCGATGGCCTCTTGCACCGGGGCCCGTCCGCCGATCAGCTCCAAGGTGAGGCCCGCGGTCCGGGGCTCGTCGAGCAGCGCGACGAGGACGGCGGCCACGTCGGCCCGGGGGACGGACCCTCGCCCCACGTCGGCGGCCAAGGCGACCAGGCCGGTCGGCTTCTCGTCGGTGAGACCACCCGGTCGGAGGATGGTCAGGTCCAGCGCACGTCTTCGGAGCTCGTCTTCCGCCGCCGACTTGGCCCGGAGGTAGGCCGCGAACACCTCGTCGGTCCCCGGGGGTGGTGGCGCTCCGGCACCCATCGAAGAAACCAGAAGGTAGCGGCGTACACCGCTCAGCGACGCGGCCTCGGCCAGGAGGACGGCTGCGTCCCGGTCGACTGTCTCCTTCCGAGCCACCCCGCTGCCCGGCCCGGCGCCGGCGGCAAACACGGCGGCATCGCACCCGGCCAGGTGGCGGGCCACCGTGCCCGTGTCGGTGTGCTCCAGGTCGCAGAGGACGGGAACGGTACCGACTCGCCGGAGATCGTCGGCCTGGTCGGCGCTCCGGATGAGCCCGACCACTTGGTCTCCCCGACCGGCCAGGAGCCGCTCCAGCTGCATGGCCACCTGGCCATGACCGCCTGCGATCACAACACGCACGGTCCGACGCTATCCCCTGCGGGGTCGGGTCATCGATCAGCCGCCGATCAACCGAAGGGCAGGCCGGTGGAGGAGACCACGCCGGTGGCTCCGGACGGGGCGTTGTCCACTTCCACCGCTACCGGGACACTCGATCGGACATCCAGAGTGACCAGCCCGCCGACCGGCGCTTGGGCCAGCACCAGAAGCGAATGCGGCTTGACCAGCAGCACCTTGGATTGAGCCACGGTGCCGCCGAGCGGCGCCACCGTCACCCGGGCGGCCACCGAGCCCGGATTGGAGACGGCCAGGCTGGCCACCGAGGCGACGGGCGCTCCGGGCGCCGAGCCCGCCCCCGGAGCCGGCACCAGCCAATGCTGTGTGGGCTCTGCCGTTCCCGGCATGGTTCCGAAGCCGGGTTGGGAGGCGCCGTCGGGGGCCACCACTTCCCGGGCCACGACCAGCCCGGAGCCGCCGGTCGAGGAGATGGCCACCGAATAGGGGACCTGGCGCGGTATCCGGTTCGCCGTGGTGGCGGTGAAGGGGACGACCGATTTGGCCGGGATGGGCACGGTGACCGGGGCCACCCCGCCCTGGGTCAGACCCACGGCGATCACCGCTTTCTCGGCCGTGGGGCCCGGGTTGGACAGCATGAACGACACGCCCGAGCCGGCCGCGGTCGGGTTGGTGGTCTGACTGAAGTACCAGTGAGGCGCCACGCTGGGTGCCCCGAGAGCCAATGCCAGCCCTGTCTTACCCGTGGTGCTGACCAGCTGGAGCTGGTCGGCCACGATCTGGCCTGACTGGGCGCTGACCACGGTGGCGATCGTCGGCCGGCTCTGCACGTAGTCACCCACGTTCTCGACCACGCTCTGGCCGGCCGGCACCACCAGTCCCTGGTAGAGCTGGGGAGTCAGCACCCCGGCGTCGGTGTCGAACGACACGTTGGCCACCGCCTCGGTGGACGTCGGGTTGTAGAGGGTCAGGACGAGCTGGCTTCCCGGTGTGGTGGCACCGCTGGCGAAATACCAGTTGGCCGACGTGGCCGAGGCGCACGGAGCGGTGGTCCACCCGTCGGGCCCCGCGGCCACCTGGCTCACCCCGATCCCGCCGCCGGCAAAGGTCAACGTCGAGGCGCCATAGCCCACCGGAGCGAGAATTCCGGGGTTCACGGCGACGGTGGTGCGGGCCGGAACCGAGATCGTCTGACGAGTCGAGACCGAGGCCTTGCCCGTGTTCACGGTGGTCGACACCGCTCCGGGGACCGTCCCCGTGCCGGTATTGGTCACGTAGATGGTGGTGTTGGCCTGAGCCCCGAACCCGGTGGTACCACCGGCGCAGTACCACGATGACGTTGCTGCCGCAGCGCTGGGAATGGTCGACGCGCTCAGCGCGGAGGGGGCGGCGGGAGACGGCGACGGTCCCACCGCCTGGTCGATGAGGGCAGCGCCCACCACCACGGCCAACACGGCCACCACGATGGCCAGGCGGCGTCCGGCCACCTGCTCGCTCTCCTGTCTCCCCTGCCGGCTCTGACGGCTCTGACGAACGGCGTGGCTCGGCGGCGTCACGATCGGACCGGGGGGGAGGTGGGCTTGATCGGTTCGCCGGGCGCCAGCCGACCCTGAGCACCGGCGCGTCTCGAGCGGCGGCCGGGCCAGGCCACCAACCGGCGGCGGCGCAGCAATGCGGCGATGGCGGCCAGCCACACGATGATCTGGAAGGCAACCCCCAGCGGTGACCAGATGTCGGCGGCGAACGTCAAGGTTCCCGTGCCCGACGTGGAGACGTTGTAGCGGGCGCCCCATCCGAACGAGGGGGAACTCGGGACAACGCGGCCGGAGGGATCGACCAGTTGCCATCGACCGGCCGGGGCGACTGCGGCGAGAACCGTACCGGCCACCAGCGGGCCCTGATAGGACGAGGCGGCGGCGGGACCGGGCAACACGGGACGGAGGCCGGACACGATCGGTGTCCCCGGTGCGAGGTTCAACGCCGAGGGCAGGGTGGTCGTCAAGGGTGTCGTGCGGTTGGCCTGCGTGGTCGGCCGTTCAGCCCGCATCGGGATCCAATCGGCGTTCTCGTACACCGTGATCCCGGTCTGGGACACGACCGGGTCGAGATCGAGCTGTTGGGCCAGCGCCGGGTCCAGGTCACCGGGAAGGGGGAATCGCTGGGTCTCCTGCAAGCCGGGGATGTAGGGGGCCAGTGCGGTGACCACGGCCACGTAGCGGACGCCGGCGGGGGCCAGGAGCTGTCCGAGCCGGTTGGTCTTGCCTGCACGGGCCAGGTTGACCGAGTTGGCCAGCGAGCGGGCCGGCCCGGGGTCGGCCGCGTTCCACAACCAGGTGGCATTGGGTGCCCCGTTCTCCGAAGTGGCATAAGCCAGTCCGTCGCCCGCCGACCAGCTGCCCTGGTTCAGGGCTCGAGGGTCGCCGAGCCACAAGACCCGGAATGCTCCTTGGGACACCTTGGCGTGCATCCAGCCGACGGTCTGGGACGTGTCGGTGGTGGGCAGATCCCACCGGCCGGGCAGGGCCGAGATGATGGTGGGGAATGCCCCCAGCACCACGGCGACAGCGGCGATCCCCGTGGCTGCCTGCTTCCAGCCGAAGGTGGCCGACCGCAGATCCTCCTCGAACGCGGCGATACCCAGGCCGATGGCGGTGACGATCGCCGCCGCCGCCGGGGCAAGCAGGACCATCGGGTCGACGGCCAGGTTCCCGGCCCATCCGCGGCCGATGACCCAGGCCAGAAGCCAGAACACGATGGCAACCGACCAGCAGCGGGTGGCCCACCGGAACCGAGCTCCCCGCCCAATCAGGAGGGGCAGCAGGGCGGCCACAATGAACCCCCAGGCCAGGGGGGATGCGCCGATGGGACCGACGGCAAAACGGACCAGGCCGCCCCAGGAGGGGGCCGTGGACGGCGCGCTGGCTACGCCAAAGACATTGATCGCTCCCCGGCCCGCGGTCAGCGTCCCGATCAGCCAGGGCAGGCACAAGATGCCGGCCACCACGGTGGCCCCCACCGCGGTGACCAGGGCTCTGACCGACGGCTGCCAGGCGCCGAGAATGGCGGCCGACACCAAGAGAGCGGCGGCCACACCCAGGACGACGAGGACGGCACTGGGCACGAACGACACCAGGACGGCCTCGAGCACGCCGAGGGTGAGGATGCGCCGCACGACCCGCGCCGGGGGCATGACCCCCTGTCCGCTGCGGTTGGGTGCGGCGATCCGCCCCGCCGCTGACGTCGTGAACGGAGCCAGCGCGGTGGCCCGGAACAACAAGGTGAGCACCCAGGGTGCTCCGGCGTAGACGATCAAGGCACCCCAACGACCGAGGGCCAAGGCGTCGTAGGGCAGGGGGACAGCCAAGTAGGCGATGCCCGCCACCATCCCGGCCCGCTGGGAGCCGAAGGGACGCATGAGCCGGACCGCGCCCCAGGCGCCAAGTGGGATGCACGCGAAGATGGCCACTTTCAGGGTGAGACCCATGGCCCCGAGTAGGACGGTTCCGAGCACGCCGAGTAGGGCGAAGGCAGGCGATGCCGGGGCGGTGCTACCGACCCCCGAAGGGTGCCATCCGGTGGCGAACTGATGGAAGACCCCCGACCAGCCGGGCAGCGGTGCGAACTGGCCGACCGCCGGTATGCCGGACGTGATCAGGCCCCGGGAACCGATGAGAACGACGATGACCGCCACCACCCAGCCGGTGAGGATGCCCCGTCCCGACACCCGCCCCCGCTCGGTGGCCGGGACCGCGCCGCTGTCGTCTGCGGTCGACGGGGACTCGATCAGGGGGCCGCTCTGGGCGTCGTTCTCGTGGACATCGAAGGCGGCGGCCGCGGCCAGCTCGTCGGCATGGGCCCCGTGGAACCCGTGCTGGAACAGCCGTCGGGCATACGCCGACAGCCGGGCGCTCCCGCCCACCTGCTGCACGCGGATCTCGGAGTCGCTCAACCGGCGGTGTCCCCGCAGCTCCTTGCGCTGCCGCCGGATGATGCTCCACCGGCCGAGGTTCCATCGCCAGGCCCGGGCCACGGCCCGGGCCCGGACCCGGTTTCCAGCCAGCTCGGCCACCACGACCTCGCCCAGGGCCAGCAGGGCGATCTGGGGCACGACGCGGAAGAGGTGGAACCGCCCGTAACACTTCAGGACGGCGAGAAGCTCGTGACGCCGTTGCAGCTCTTGGAGCGTGGTCGGCGCGGAGGTGGGCACCACGGTCGGCGCGGCGCTCGACGAAGTCGTGGGCGCTTCGGTCGATCCGCCTCGTCGGCGCCTGGCTCGATGAGTGCGCGGTGGTGTCGACGCCGGGATGTTCCCGACGCTGTCGGCCAGCAGCTCGTCTGCCGGCGCACCAGGCCCAATGCCTGGCGGCCCGGTCGTCTCTTCGGCCGATCCGACCCGGTCGACCAGAGCCGGTTCGAGCGGCCGCTCGCCGCTGGCCAGCCCCTCGCGGTGGCGGACCCGAGCGTCGGGGGCCACGATGATCCGGGCCCCGGCCACCTGGGCGCGCCAGCAGAAATCGAGGTCTTCGCCCATGGCCACGATGGCCGGGTCGAACCCGCCGAGCTCGGCAAAGAGGTCAGCCCGGATCAGGGTGCAGCCCCCCGGAGCGACGAACACGTCGCGGACCGAGTCGTGTTGGCCGTGGTCGATCTCCTGGGGTTGCACCCGGCCGACCACCGAACCGCCCTTGTCCGCGGTCATGCCCACCTCGAGGAGACGGGCGGGGTCGTCCCAGCTCACCAACTTGGGCGAGACGATGCCGGCATTGGAGCGAAATGCCTCTTCCACCAGGAACTGGACCGCATCGGGATCGAGCGCCACATCGTCATGACAGATCAGGTAGTAGGCGGCGCCGTCCACCATCGAGCTGACCTCGTTGGCCGTGGCGCCGAATCCCCGGTTCTGGCTGAACCGGCGAACATAGGCGTTGGGCAGGATGCCGGCGACGCGAGCGGTCAGGTCCTCGGCGCTCGCAGCATCGAGCACCAGGATGGACAGCTCCTCATAGCTTTGCGATCCGAGCGAGGCCAGGGTCTCCTCGAACCACGGACCGGGATCGTGAGCAACGATGACGGCGACGACCGGCGGTGCCAGCGATTCCATTAGGGAGCAGAGGCTATCGGGCCAGTGGGGGGTTGGGGGAAAGCACCCTGTTCAGCGCCATTTTGGGCCCGAATTGCCCGCAACAGGCGGGCCGGGAGACCCCATGTATCGAGCACTGGGATCCTCGCAAGTGCTTGCAATCGTTTATCATTGCGGATACACTTGTATCTACCACCAGTTCTCCGGAACCCCCATCCGACAATCACGAGGAGATGACATGCCAGACTTCCCCACCAACTTTACGAACACCGCCAAGGACATCACGACCGTGGCCAAGGACGCCGGCTACGTAGCCGTCGGCCTCGGTGTCATCGGCTTCCAAAAGGCCCAGGTACAGCGCCAGGAGCTCCTCAAGCGGCTGTCCGAGCCCCGCACTGAGATCGAGACCCGGCTCAGCGACGTCCGCTCTGACGTCACCAAGGCCGTCCACGACGTGGACGCCCGAGTCGAAGACATGATCGTGCGCATCGAAGAGGCCATTGCGCCCCTCGAGCAGCGCCTCCCTGTCCCTGCCCGTGACCTGGCCAACCAGATCCACGTGCAGGCTCGTGAGGCCCGCTCGCAGATCCGCGGCCTCATCAAGACAGGCGCCTGAGCACGCCTGTCCAGTTATTCGGCGAATGCCGGCCCGCCCCCCTGGGCCGCTCGTCGAACAGGCCACCGCCCCATCGGGCGGTCGGTCGCAGGGACCCGGAACCCCCCTCCGGTCCTTTGAAGAACGGCCTGCTCCGGCGGGTCGTTCTTCGCGTCCGGGCCCTGTTTTGGATGGGCAGCTGTGGTTTGGGTGGCGCGGGCGCCGTACCGGCACTGTGGGCCGTCGCCGTTGGTCAACCCTCGTACTGGCGCCAGTACTCGAGGACGTCGGCCAGCGTCTGGTCGAGCGGGATCTCCGGCTTCCAGCCGGTGGCGCGCTGCAGACGCGTCGGATCGCCCCGGAGCACCGGTACTTCCACCGGCCGGGTCAGCGCCGGATCGGTCTTGAATGCGAGCGACGTCCCCGCCAGCCGCAAGAGGGTGGTGGCGATCTCCTCGATGGCGACATCGTGCCCCGAGCACACGTTGTACACCTCGCCGGGCGTGCCCGACTCGATCAGCAACCGATAGGCCTTGACGACGTCGCGGACGTCGGTGAAGTCCCGGCGAGCGGCCAGGTTGCCCACCGCAATGGACGAGTCCCCCTGACGATCGGCATCCACGATCCGCTTGGCCAACGCAGGCACGGCGAAGTTCGGCGTCTGACCAGGCCCGATGTGGTTGAACGGCCGCACCACGATCACTTCTTGCCCGTGGCCGCGGAAAGCCTGGCCGATAAGGGCCTCGGCCGCCAGCTTGCTGGCCGCGTACGGGGTGAGGGGTGCGGTCGGCGTCAGCTCGTCGAGGGGCATGAGCGAGGGGTCGGTCACCGCCCCGTAGACCTCAGCCGAGCTGGTGACCAGAACGCGGGGGTCGGACCCACACTGGCGGGCCGCGGCCAGTAGCGCCGCGGTACCGATCACATTGACTTGGAGGACCTGCAGTGGGTCCTTCCAGGACTCGCCCACGTGGGTCAGCGCAGCCAGATGGTAGATGGCATCGGGCGCAGCGGCGGTCACCGCCTCGAGCAGCGCCACCGGGTCGGTGACGTCGACCTCGTAGTCGATGGCCACCACCTCATCGCCCTGCTCTCGCAGGTGATCGGCCAGCCAGGTGCCGACGAATCCTCGGCCTCCGGTGATCAGCGAGCGCACGACCGGTCACCCTACCGGTTCAGCTGGGGGAACAACGGCTGGCTTCGGGGCGCCCGAGCGACCCGGTCCCCCCTGCGCATACCGATAGGCCTCGACGTGACGATTCGCACTCTCCTCCCAGGTGTGGGCGGCAGCGATCTTCAGGCCCGCGTGCCGCTGCCGTTCGCGCTCGCCGCTGGTGGTCACGGAGCCCGATCCCAAGGCGGCATCGAGCGCCTCGGCCAGCCCGGCCACATCTCCCGGACGCACCAGGGTGGCCGCGTCGCCGGCCACCTCCTCCATGGCCGTGCCCGAGGTGGTGATCAACGGCGTCCCGCACGACAAGGCCTCGAGGGCGGGGAGTCCGAACCCCTCATAGAGGGCGGGATAGACAGCGGCTACCGCCGAGCGGAGCAGCACGGGGATCACCGCATCGGCCACATAGCCGGTCCGCACGATCCGCCGACCCGACGAGGTGGCGGCAATGGCCTGATCGACCGCACTGGTGCCCCATCCGTCCCCGCCGGCCAGCACCAACAAGGCTTCGGGATGGCGATCGGCGACGCGATCGAAGGCCTGGACGAGCGACGGTACGTCCTTGCGGGGCTCCAGCGTGCCCACGAACACCAAGTAGGGCTGGCCGCCACCGAGCCGAGCATCGATCCGACCCAGGATTGCGGCGGCGGCGCCGGGCTCGACCTCGTGGGGACTGAATCGTCCGGCGTCCACCCCGTGATGGGCCACGAACAATTCCGCATCCACCCGACACCACCGGGCCAGCTGGTCGGCCGTAACCCGGCTGGGGCACACCACGGCCGTGGCGCGACGGGCCGCCACCCGGATGGCCCGCTTGAACAGCACCACCTTGGATCGATCGTGCCACTGGGGGGCCTCGAAGAAGCTGAGATCGTGCACGGTCACCACCATGGGCACCGATGAACGCTCGGGCATCGTGTAGTGGGGGCCGTGATGGACCGAGGCATCGAGCCGGCGCACCAAACCGGGCAGGGCCAGCTGCTCCCAGGCCAGGCGGAGGGGACGTTGTGCCGGCGCGGCGGACACCGTGCGGGCCCCGGGCGCCGCCTGTGTCCACCGTTCCCGATCGCCCCGGCGTCCGATGAGGATCAGATCGAGGTCGGGCCGTCGGGACAGGGCCGAAGCCAGGTGCATGGTGTACTGCCCCGCTCCGACCGGATTGACCGGTACGGCCGAGACGTCGAGCGTCAGCAGAAGCCCATGACCGGCACCGGCGGTGTCGGTCGGACCGCTGGCGTCCACCGGGTCGACGGTTGCGTCCGCCTCATCCACCGGGGCGGACCTCCTCCCAGATGGCCACGTGGCGCTGGGCGATAGAGGACCAGCTGAGCCCGGCGGCATGGCTCCGTCCGGCGCTCTGCAATCGATGCCGTACGGCCTCGTCCGTGGCTACCACCAACAAGCCCTCGGCGATCGAGTCGGTGTCGTTGGGATCGACCTGGTACGCAGCCGTTCCCGTGCTGGGCACTCTGCTGGCCACCACCGGTGCGCCGGCCAGCATGGCCTCGACCGGCGGCAGGCCGAAACCCTCCATCAAGGGGACATAGGCCAGCAGGCGGGCCCGGGCATAGAGGCCGGCCAGCTCGGATGGGGTGACCATGCCGGCCAGGATGACTCCTTGGTGCTGGTGAAGCTGTTCTCCCCATCCGCTGGGGCCCACCACCACCAGCGGCCACGGTTCAGGGAGCAAAGTCCGCATCCGTTCGTAGGCCAGGGCCAGGCGGACCAGGTTCTTCCGAGGCTCCATGGTCCCCACGCTGAGCAGGAAGGGGCCAGTTACTCCCAGCCGGGACAGCAGCGCATCCACCGCCACCGGATCGGGAGCGGGAAGGTGGTCACACCCCATGGGCACCACGGTCACCCGATCCGGGGACGCCCCCGCCTCCACCAGGTCGGCGGCCACCACGTCGGAGGGGACGACGAAGCGACGGGAACGAGCCAGGGCCCGCCGCAGGGCCGCCTCGTGCCACGCCCGACCGCGTGCCGGATAGGTGTCGGGAACGTGACGCCACAGAAGATCGTGCACCGTCGACACGAGGGCGGCGGCTCCCGGTTCCGCCGTCGCGATCGACAGTGCGTGGACGACGTCGAAGCGGCCCGGCGCCCGCAACAGCCCCCGGTCCCAGGCGCGGGTCAGCATCGGGCCGGGGAGCAGCGAGGAACGGAGGGGGAACCCCAACGTGGCCAGACGATCGGGTTTCTCCCTCGGCCTGCTGGCAAACAGCTCGATGTCGGGCCGGCCCTCATCGGGCAGCTCGGTCAAGCCCTGGATCAGGCCCATGACGTAGGTGCCGATCCCACCGGCGGCCTTGCGTCGCAGTTGCTCCACCAACAAGAGCACCCGCACGGGCCGGACGGTTCCTGGGGTGGGGACCCCTGCCGGCTCGACGGCCGGTCGGGACGTCATCGGCCCAGCTCCGCCGCGGCGTCCCGATACAGATCGACCAGGCCGCGGGCGCAGGCCGACCAGGTGAACGCCTCGCTCCGTAGCCGTCCCCGGTCGATCAGGGCCGAGATCTCCGCCCCGCCGGCCAGCACCCCTTCCAGGGCCTCGGCCAGAGCCCGGGGGTCGCCCGGCTCCACCAGGACGGCGGCGTCACCGACCACTTCGGGGATGGCCCCGACCCTGGTCGTCACCACCGGCACCCCCTCGGCCATGGCTTGGAGGGGCGGGAAGCCGAAGCCCTCGTACACCGACGGATAGGCCAACGCGGCGGCGCCGCGCAGCGCCTGGCCCAGAGCGGCATCGTCGAGAAAGCCGGGACGGACGATCCGAGCCCGGACCGGCGAGGCGTCCACCGCGGCCTGGAACGCCTCGGACCCCCATCCGTCGGCCCCCACCACGACCAGGGCCACGTCCGGGTGGTCCTCGGCCAACAACCCGAAGGCCGCCACCAGGGAGGGGTAGTCCTTCCTCGGCTCCACCGTGCCGATGGCCAGTACGTACCGATCTGTGCCCGACGGCAGATCGAGAGCACCGGACGGGGACAGGCTGGGACCGGGCACCGACCGCGGGTCGGCGAGCGGGCCCGGGAGTGTGGGCACGCCGTGGTGGACCGCCCGCACCCGCTCGGGCGGAAGGTGAAATGCCTCGATCACTTCGGCAGCCACGAAACGGGAGGGCGTGTGGACCCAGGCCCCCTCGGCCACCGCCCGGCGGATCAGCGCCGGGAAACGGAGCGTCGAGGCATCGCACAGCTCGGGGAAGCGCACGATGGTGAGATCGTGCACGGTGACGACCCGAGCGGCCCGCCGGGCCGGTGGGACCACGAAGTTGGTGCCGTGCACGACCTGATGGGTCCCCACGAACCATTCGAGCGGGGGCACATCCCAGTGACGCCAGGACGCGTGCAGCGGGCGGGCGGGCATGGCGCGCTGGCGGGTGGACACTCCGTCAGGCACCCGAGCGACGATGCCCCGGCGGCGCCGCCAACTGATGGCAAAGGCGGCAACGTCCACTTCGTCGAGCTGGGCCAAGCCACCGAGGGCTCCGGCACAGAAGACACCGACACCGGTGGGGCGATCCAGAAGGGGCGTGGCATCCACGGCCACCGAGAGCCGGGTCTCGGACGCGGAAACGGGCTGAGCAGTCCCGGTTTCCGCGGTCGCTGATCGCTCAGGCGGCACGAACGGAGCCTTGCACATCCGCCACGGCGGACCGACACAGTGGGAATCGGCCAACTGCGCCGCCATCCTGGCCGGAGGTGGCGAGAGGCCGGGACGAGCCGACCGGGGCCGGGCCATGGGGAACGGGCCATTAGCCTGCCAGGATGCTCGTTGCCCTTGCCGGAGGTGTCGGTGCCGCCCGCTTCTTGCGTGGGCTGATCCGTGTGCTCCCCCCCGAAGAGATCACCGCCATCGTCAACGTCGGCGATGACACCGAACTGCACGGGCTCCATATCTCCCCCGACCTCGACACGGTGCTCTACACCCTGGCCGGCGCCATCAACGCCGAGACCGGGTGGGGGCTCACCGGTGAGACATGGACGGTGATGGAGGCGCTCGAGAAGCTGGGTGGGCTCACCTGGTTCCGGTTGGGCGACAGGGACCTGGCCACCCATTTCTTCCGCACGCAGCGGCTGGCCGAGGGCGAGACCCTGAGCGAGGTGACCAGGCAACTGACCCGATCCTGGGGCGTGGACATACACCTGGTCCCTGTATCCGATGATCCTGTCCGCACCCGGTTGCAACTGGTCGACGGGCCCGAGATTGCCTTTCAGGAGTACTTCGTGCGCCTCCACCACGACGTGGCCGTGTCCGGGGTGCGCTTCGACCAGGCCGAGTCGGCCCGACCGGCCCCCGGTGTCCTCGACGCCCTCTCCACCGCCTCCTCCATCGTGGTGTGCCCGTCCAACCCGGTGGTATCGATCGGCCCCATCCGGGCCGTTCCCGGCATCGGCGAGGTACTCGCCACCCGCCGGGACCAGATCGTGGCCATCTCCCCCATCGTGGCCGGTGCCGCCCTGAAGGGACCGGCCGACCGCTTGCTCACCGAGCTCGGGTTCGAGTCGTCGGTGGTCGGAGTGGCCCGCTGGTACGCCTCCTGGGTGGGCACGCTGGTCATCGACGAGGCCGATGCCGCACTGGCCCCGGCGGTCGAGGACGAGGGCGTACGCTGCATCGTGGCCCCCACCATCATGTCGACGGTCGAACGGGCCGCCTCGCTGGCTCAGACGGTTCTCGACGCCCAGGGTGACTGAGTTGCCGGTCCCCGAAGAAGCACCCGGAGCGCAGGGAGGAGCCCACGGCGGGCAGGTGCCCACCCTGGCGCTCATTCCCATCACCGGCATGGGTGAAGTACATCCCGGTGACGACCTGGCCGAACTGCTCGTCACCGCACCCGGAGCGTCGTTCCAGGACGGGGACGTGGTGGTGGTCACCCAGAAGGTGGTGTCCAAGGCGGAAGGCCGCCTGGTGGCGTTCGATCCCGACGACCCCACAGCCAAAGCCACCCTCGTCGAGTCAGAGTCGGTGCGCATCCTTCGCCGGCGCGACGAATTGATCATCTCCGAGACCCGTCACGGGTTCGTGTGTGCCAACGCCGGCGTGGACCTGTCCAATGTCGAGGCCGGGACCGCCGCCTTGTTGCCGCTCGACTCCGACCGATCGGCCCGCCGGATCCGCGAGGGGCTGCAGCACCGCCACGGCATCTCGGTGGGGGTGATCATCTCCGACACGTTCGGGCGGACCTGGCGCAAGGGGGTCACCGACGTGGCCATCGGCGTGGCCGGGGTCGCGGCCGTGATCGATCTCCGGGGCACGGCGGACGCATCCGGTCGGGTGCTCGAGGCCACCGAGGTGTGCGTAGCCGACGAGCTGGCCTCTGCCGCCGAGCTGGTCATGGGCAAGGATCGTGGCGTGCCTGCGGCCATCGTGCGCGGGGTCGACCCCACCTGGCTCCGGCCGGCGTCGGTGGCCGCAGAGATCGTGCGGCCACCGGGTGAAGATCTGTTCCGCTGACGCCGGCACCGGCTCAGCCTGGCTGCGTGGGGCTGGGCGCAGGCAATCTGCGTGGGCCCTGGGCTCAGCCAATACCGACCAGGTCGACCACGAACACCAGGGTCTCGTTGGGTCCGATCGCACCGCCGGCCCCGCGTGAGCCGTACCCCAGATGGGGTGGGATGGTCAGCCGACGCCGACCGCCGACCCGCATGCCGACCACACCCTGATCCCAGCCGGCGATGACATGTCCGGATCCCAACGGGAATTCGAAATGCTCCTGGCGGTCCCAGGACGAGTCGAACTCACTGCCGTTCGACCAGGCGACGCCGACGTAGTGCACCTGGACCTCGGCGCCGGCCTGAGCCTCAGGCCCGGCACCCTCTTCGATCTCCTCGATGATCAGTTCGCTGGGCGGCTGTTCATCGGGGATGGTGACGGTTGGCTTGGTATCGGAAGGCATGCTCAGACTGTAGGCGCCCCGCTCGACCGACGACCGCGGGTGGCCGACCGCCCTGAGCGGCAGTCGCCCTGCTTCTAGCGGCTGTAGCCCTGCTTCGGTCCACGCTTCTTGGCGCCGGCACCCGCTTTGAGGTGACGGTTGGGCCGTGAGGGGGCGCCGGGCTTCGACGCCGATCCACCCTCGCCCGCACGGCGGCCGTGCGATGGCTTCCCGTCGGCCGACCAGCCCGAGTCCCGGTCCGGTCGTCGTGGTGACGACGTTGTCGCCCCGGACCACCCGGACCGTTTGGGCGCACCATCGCCGGGTCGCTTCTTGCGATGGGGCGTCCCTCCTGTCGAGGGACCACCGCCGGAACGGTTGGGGCGACGGTTGCGGTCGGTGTCCTCGAAGCCGCGATGGCGCCCGACTCGTGCATCGCGCTCGGCCCGGGTCTTCCTGACCGACTCCACCGAGCCCTCGCCCAAGACGGCAGCCAACGAGGTGAGGTCGGGCGCCGCGGTGATGGTGGGGACGCCCAGGTCCCGTTGCAACTTCTTGACCGCACCCGACTTGTCCGGGGTGACCAGGCTCACGACCACGCCGGAGGCGCCGGCTCGGGCCGTCCGCCCTGAGCGGTGCACGTAGTCCTTGGCGTCAGCCGGTGGATCGAAATGGATGACGGCGGTGACCCCGTCGACGTGGATGCCGCGTGCGGCCACGTCCGTCGCCACCAATGCGTCCACATCGCCCCGCATGAACGAAGCCAGCGCACGCTCCCGCTGCTTCTGGCTGCGGTCCCCGTGGATAGCCGCCGCCCGGACACCACGGGTGTCGAGCTGGCGGGCCATCCGGTCAGTGGCGTGCTTGGTCCGACAGAAGATGATGGTGGGACCCGACGCGGTGACGATGTCCGCCGCCGTACCCAGCCGATCTCCGGCGGCCACCTTCCAGAAGACGTGGTGGGCCAGCGAAATGCTCTCTTCGGTCGCCTCGATCTCGTGGCGGGCCGGCTTTTTCTGGTACCGCCGAACCAGCACATCGATATCGCCGTCCAGGGTGGCCGAGAACAGGAGCGTCTGCCTACTCTCGGGCGTCTTGTCGAGCAGTCGGCGAACATCGGGAAGGAACCCCATGTCGGCCATGCGGTCGGCCTCGTCGATCACCACGATCTCGACGTTGTCGAGGTGGATGCTCCGCCGCTCGATCAAGTCGGTGAGCCGGCCGGGACAGGCCACGGCCACATCGACGCCCCGAGCCAGCGATTTCAGCTGGGGGCCGTAGCCGACGCCGCCGTAGAAGGAGGCCACCCGAAGCTGGCGAGCCGAGGCCAGGGTCTCGATCTCGGTTGCCACCTGGGCACACAGCTCGCGGGTGGGCGTCAGCACCAGAACCCGCGGATGTCCGGGGCGCGACGACTTGCCCTTCAAGCGGGTGATGGCGCCGAGGCCGAAGGCCAGGGTCTTCCCCGAGCCGGTGGGGGCCTTGCCGCAGATGTCGCGTCCAGCCAAGGCGTCAGGCACGGTCATGGCCTGAATGGGGAACGGGGTGGTGATCGATCGTCGCTCGAGGGCGGCGACGAGGTCGGAGGGAACGCCGAGGTCGGCGAATGAGGGAGGCATATGGGCGCGCTTTCGTGCGAGGAGTAACTGAGTACGGAGCGCAGAAAGAAGAAAAGAAGCGAGTCAGTCACGACTCATCGCGCACCAGGGCATCCCTACCTTAGTTGGTTCTGGACCGCCACCGGGCGCACCCGGCGCCAGACCCGCCTCGCTCAGGCTTCGTCGGCGAGTCGCAGACGGATGAACTCGAGTACGGCGGCCGTCCCGTCGGCCAGGCTGGTCCACGGCTTCCAGCCCAGGTGAATGCCGGCCCGACCAGGGTCGAGGCTGCTCCGGAGGACCTCGCCCTGGCGTAGGGGGGCGTGGGTGGCCGTAGCCTCCACGGCGGCCTGGGTGACCATCTCGCCGTAGAGCTCGTTGACCGACGTCTCCTGGCCTGTGCCGATGTTGCATACCAGCCCGCCACCCTTGGTGGCGGCGCGGACGAAGGCGTCCACCACGTCATCGACGTACACGAAGTCACGGGTTTGCTCGCCGTCGCCGAAGATGGTGATCGGTTGCCCGCGCAGCAGGCGCTCGGCGAAGATCGCCACTACCCCGGCCTCGCCGTGCGGGTCCTGGCGGGGGCCGTACACATTGGCCAGGGCCAGAGCAGAGAACTCGAGCGAGTGCAGCTCCCGATAGGCGACCAGGTAGTCGATGGCCGCCTTCTTGGACACCCCGTAGGGCGACAGGGGTCGATGAGGCTGCGCCTCGGACACCGGGAGATCGGCCACATCGGGCTCCCCGTACAAGGTGCCACCGCTGGCTGCGAACACCACCCGGCTCGACCCGGCCAGGCGGGCGCCCTCGAGCACCCGGAGGGTGCCGAGCAGGTTGACATCGGCGTCGAACACCGGTTGGGCCACCGACACCCGCACGTCGGCTTGGGCGGCCAGGTGGAACACCACCTCGGGTCGGCGCTTCACCATGAGATCGACGATCTCGGTCGAGCGGATGTCCAGATTGTGAAAGGTCAGGTTCCGACCGGCGGCCGATCGCGCATCGGTCAGGTTGCCCAGCGAACCGGTGGAAAGGTCGTCGACGACATCGACGGAATGGCCCTCGGCCAACAGGCGGTCCACCAGGGTGGAACCGATGAAACCCGCGCCACCGGTGACTATGGCGCGCACGCGCTCAGGCTCCGGAAGGGACGCGCTCGCCGTCGACGACGGACCCAGAGGGCATGACCACCTCGGCACCGATGACGGAGAGGGGCCTGATCGAGCATCGCTGTCCGATGGTAGCCCCCGGACCCACGATCGAGCCTTCCACTGTGGCCCGGGCCGCCACCCGAGACCCGGGAAGCAGGACCGAACCGAGCACGGTGGCGCCCTCCTCGACAATGGCGCCACTCCCGATCACCGAGCCACCCACCACCGAACCGGGCTCGAGCCGGGCGCCGGAGGCAAGCAGAGATCCGGTCACGATGGCCCCCTCGGTGGCGACCTCACCGGTCACCCACACGCCCTCACCTGCTCCCGGGTCAAGGGTGGCACCGGGAGCGGGAATGGTGCCGCGCCGGCCCAGCAGCAGGTCGAGATGGGCTCGAAGGTACGAAGCAGGGGTACCGGTATCGATCCAGTACACGTCAGAGCCCAGAGCGAACAGGGTTCCCGCCTCCACCAGAGTGGGGAACGTCTCGCGTTCGATCGAGACCCGTCGACCCTTGGGGATGCGGGCCAGCACTTCCGGTTCGAGCACGTAGGTCCCGGCATTGATCAGGTTGGTCGGCACCTCGTCTCGAGGCGGCTTCTCGATGAACGCCTCCACCTTTCCCTGGCTGTCGGTGGGGACCACACCGTAGGACGACGGGTCGTCGACCGGAGTCAGGCTGATGGTGGCCTCGGCTCGGTGACGGTGGTGGAAGTCGACCAGCTCGGTGATGTCGAGGTCAGTGAGCACGTCCCCGTTGACAACGACGAACGTCTCATCGATGCCAGCATGGTCGGCGGCGAACCGGATGGCTCCCGCGGTATCGAGCGGCTCGGGCTCGACGGCATAGGACAGGCGGACCCCGCCGGCGGAACCATCGGGATAGGCGTTGATGAAGGCATCCGGCCGATAGCCCAACGAGAGAACGGCTTCGTCGATTCCGTGCTCGGCCAACTGGCTCAGCACCCGCTCGATCATGGGTTGCTCCATGACCGGGAGCATTTGCTTGGGGGTGGTCAGCGTCAGGGGGCGAAGCCTCGTCCCCTCGCCGCCCACCAGGACGACGGCTCTCACTTCGTAGTTCCGCTCTTCCCTGCCGGTGCCGTCGTTGTGGTCGGGGCCGCCGTGGTCGGTGTCGTGGTGGACGGCGGTGCCGTGGTGGAAGTGGGCGTGGTGGTGGAAGTGGGCGTGGTCGTTGAGGTGGCCGGTGCCGTGGTGGCCGTGGCCGGTGCCGTGGTCGTGGTGGTCGAAGAGCCCGAAGCGGCGGTGATCAAGCTGGTGATGGTGGACGCCGGCGGCTTGGGCACATTGGCGTCAGCGGACACGAAGGCAATGGTGATCATCTGTGCATTGGCGAACTTGACCTGGGTCGGATTGCCACTTGCCTCCGTACCGACCTTCGACTCGAAATTGGGCCACGTCTTGACGGTGACGAACCCCTGCTGCCCGGCCTCGGGTGTTCCCTTGGCGCACTTGTCTCCGTTGGACATGAGCGTCTTTCCCGGATACTGGAAGGTTGTCGACGTGAGGGTGAGACCCTTGTACTCGGAGACGAACTTGCCCAGCACGGCATTGCCGCCCGACTCGGACTTGTTCTTGGGAGCCACGGTGACCACCCCGGTGCCATCGGTGGTGAAACCGGAGGTGGAACTGGTATCAGCCGGGAGATTGGGCTGCATGGTTCCGCAGATGTCGATGCCCAAGGCCACGTGCCACGTATCCGATGTGGTCGGAGCCCCCGCTGACGAGGAGTTGGGATGGGTGCGCTGATAGCGGCTGAAGCCGACCAGAAGAAGGCCCACGATCACGATGACAGCCAGGCTGGCATACCAATTGATGGGTGCCTGCCCGCGATAGGTGCGGCCGCCCCCGGTGGACGCCGCTCGCGCCACCCATTTGCCTGTCGAGTCGCTGGCCATCGGGACGCCACCCTACAACCTGGGGCCCGCCGGTCTGGCACGGCTGACCGGCGGTGATCGGTCATTGCCGGCTTGCCGGCTGGGGACTCGGCCTGGTCGACTCGGCCTGGTCCATGGGGCCGGGCGCAGGTCAGCGAGCTGACAGGCGCCGGAAACAAGCCAGGACGGCGCGCACGCCGATGCCCATGGCGACCAGCGGCAGCAACAGTCGCCTCCAGCCCGCGGTGGACCGCCAGGCGAAGCGGAGGAGCGATCGATGGTGCTCGACGATCATCCGGTAGGGGTGGTGGTCGGTGGAGACGCCTTGGACGTGGAGCACCTCGGCGGTCGGAACATACGTGGCCCCCCAGCCGGCGCCAGCCAGTCGCCAGCACAGATCGACGTCCTCGGCGTACATGAAGTACGCCTCGTCGAACCCGCCCACGGCCTCGAAGGCCGACCGGCGAACGAGGAAGCAGGACCCTGACAGCCAATCGACCCGTTGGGGCGTGCCGTTGGTGGTGGCCATGTCGCTGCGTTGATAGTTCCTGGTGAAGCGGTTGTCGGGCACGAACAAACCCAAAAGGGCGTGACCGCCGGCGTCGATCAGCGACGGGAACTGACGGGCCGACGGGTACCGGTCGCCGGTCGGGGTGCGGATCAACGGGCCCGTCACCGCCACATCGGGCTGCTGATCGAGAACGGCGACCAGCTTGGCCAGGGCGCCGGGGTGGACGGACAGGTCGGAATTGCACACCAGGATCAGTTCGGCCGTGGTGGCTGCCGCGCCCCGGTTGGCCGCGGCGCCGTAACCGAGGTTCCGACCGGGCACCACCACCTCGACGGCAGGAAAGTCCCGACGAACCGGCACCACCGACCCGTCGCTGGAGCCGTTGTCGACGACGACCACCTCGGCGGGCGACTCGGACACCAGCGTCCGCAGGCACTCGGTCAGCGCCGTTCCCGATTCGAAGTTGACCACGACAGCGGCGACCCGGCCGACGGCTGTAGGGACGGTGTTCGCAGGACCCCCAGCCGGCCCGCTCACGGATCGAGCCGGGTGAAACGGAACTTGACCAGCGCTTTGAGCGCGCCCAACCCGTCCCGCCAGGTGATCTTCTTGCCCTCGGTGGCCTCACGGCCGGCGTAGGAGATCGGCACTTCGTAGATACGGAATCCTCGGCGGAGCACTTTGGCCGTGATCTCGGGCTCGAAGTCGAACCGGTCCGACTGCACGACGATTCCCTCGATGGCCTGACGGTCGAAGAGCTTGTAGCAGGTCTCCATGTCCGACAACGTCGATGAGTAGAGCACGTTGGTCACCAGGGACAAGAAGCGGTTGCCGATCCAATGGAGCGGCATCATGTTCTTTCGCTCGCCGGTGAACCGGCTGCCGTAAACGACTCGAGCCTTGCCCCGAAGGATCGGGTCCATGAGCCGGGGCCAGTCTTCGGGGTCGTACTCCAGGTCGGCGTCCTGGATCAGGATGAGGTCGCCGCGGGCAATGGCCAGCGCACTACGGATGGCCGCCCCCTTGCCCTGATTGACCGGATGGGTGAGCACCCGGACCGTCGAGTCCTCCAGTGCGGCCAGCACCTTGTCCGTGCCATCCGACGATCCGTCGTCGACGGCGATCACGTCAACCACCAACGGGATGTCAACAGCCCGGATCCGGCGAATGATCTCGGCCACCGTGGTCCGCTCGTTGAACACCGGGACGATGACGGTCAAGGTCCGGTATTGGCGGACGGCATTTGAGGACGCATCGGCTCCGTCTCGTTCGCCCACGCCACCTGTCGCGCCCATATCAGCCATGACCTTTCTGGCCACCGGTCCTGCTGTGAGGACCGCCGGCAGTTGCCGAACGACCCCGGCCATCACGGCCGAGATCCGAGAAGTATGCCGCTGTCTGCAGCAAGCCGTCTTTGAGTTTCACCTCGGGACGCCACCCCAGTGCGCTGGTGGCCAAGGAGATGTCCGGCTTCCGCCGGGTCGGATCATCGATGGGCAGTGGTTCGTGCACGATGGTCGAAGTGGAGCCGGTGAGCTCGACAACCAGTTGAGCCAACTCCAACACCGTGTGCTCATCGGGATTGCCAATGTTAACCGGACCGGTGAGGTCCGAGTCCAACATGGCCAGGAGCCCGCGTATCTCGTCATCGACGTAGCACAGGCTCCGGGTCTGGTCACCGTGGCCGTACACGGTCAGGGGGTCGCCTCGGAGCGCCTGCATGATGAAGTTCGACACGACCCGACCGTCGCGGGGCCGCAGGCGGGGGCCGTAGGTATTGAAGATCCGGACAATGCCGACGTTGGTTCCCACCGCGCGGTGGTGGGCCATGGTGATGGCCTCGCCGAACCGCTTGGCCTCGTCGTACACGCTGCGGGGGCCCACCGAGTTCACGTTGCCCCAGTACGACTCGGTCTGAGGGTGCACCGCGGGATCCCCGTAGATCTCGCTGGTGGAGGCCAGGATGAACCGGGCTCCGGACCGTTGAGCCAGCTCCAGCCCGCGCCGGGTCCCCTCGCTCCCCACGGCCAGGGTCTCCAGTGGCCGCTCCAGGTAGTCCGGCGGCGAGGCCGCGCTGGCCAGGTGCAAGACGGCCCCGACCGAGCCCTCGACCGGGAGCTCGGATGCCACGTCCGCTCGAACCAGGGTGAACGCCGGGTTGTCCTCGAGATGGGCGATGTTCTCGCGCCGACCGGTCGAGAAGTCGTCCACGCAAACGACCTCGTCGCCCCGATCGATCAGCCAGTCGCACAGATGAGACCCGAGAAAGCCGGCACCACCGGTGACCACGGCACGCAGGCTCATCGTCGACCGATACCGGTGTACTCGAATCCGATGCGTCGGAGCTGAGCGGGGTCAAGGAGATTGCGAGCATCGATGACTACGGCCGAGGTCATCAGGTCACGGACCTTTTCGAACTCGAGCCAGCGGAACTCGTCCCACTCGGTGAGCACCACCACTGCAGAGGCACCATCGCAGGCCGTATAGGCATCGGGGAAGGCACGAACCTCGAGGTCGCTGACGCCGTCGAACTCCACCACCGGTTTCGACACCTGACCGGGTGGAACCGAGATGGTGGGATCGTAGGCTCGGACGTCTGCACCCCCATCCAGGAGCCGGCCCACGATCTCCATGGCCGGCGAGTTGCGAAGATCATCGGTCCCGGCCTTGAACGTCAGTCCCCACACGGCAATGGTCACGCCGTCCAACGAGCCGCCCACCGCGTTCTCCACCTTGGTGACCACCCGGGCGAACTGCTCATTGTTGGTCTGAATGGCTCCTTCCAGGAACGAGAAGTCATAGCCCGCCTGTTGGGCGATATGGACCAGGGCTTTGGTGTCCTTGGGCAGGCAGCTTCCGCCCCATCCCGGGCCCGGTCGCAGATACTCGAACCCGATTCGCTTGTCGTAGCCGAGGCCGAGGATCACGTCCCGGACGTCGGCGCCCACCGCCTCGCACAGCCCGGCCACTGCGTTGACGAAGCTCAGCTTGGTGGCCAGGAAGGCATTGGACGCGTACTTGATGGTCTCGGCCGTGGCCGCGTCGGTGATCAGCAGCGGCGCGTGCGTTCCCGAGAACAGCTCCCCCACCCTCGCCGCAGCCGCCTGGTCCGCCGCACCCACCACGATGCGCTCGGGATGGAGGCTGTCGGCCACCGCCGTGCCCTCCCGCAGGAACTCCGGGTTCGACACCACCGTCACGTCGTGTCGTCCGAGGACACGCTCCACCACCATGGTGGAACCGACGGGCACGGTCGACTTGTTGACGATCACTGCGCCGGGAGCCAGGTGGGGTGCGATCTCGGCCGCCACCGACTCGACGAAGGAGAGATCGGCCGAGCCGTCATCACCCTGCGGCGTGGGCACGCACAAGAAGACGAACTCGGCACCGGCCACCGCGGCGGTCGCCCCGGTCACGAAGCTGAGGCGGCCGGCCGCCTGGCCTTCGTGCACCAAATCCTCGAGGTGTTCCTCGACGATGGAGATATGCCCCTCTTGCAGTCGCTCGATCTTCGATGCATCGGCGTCGCCACAGGTCACCCGGTGGCCGAGGTGGGCCAGCGTGGCTGCCGTCGGAAGTCCCACATAGCCCACTCCGATGACGGCGACCACCCGCGCGTGACCGTGTGGGAGGACGCGGACGGCCGCGCCCCCGTGTCCGAAGAACGCACCAGGGCTCCCGGCATCGGGCGTGATGGCACCGGACCCGGAGGTGCTCGCCTTCGATCGAGGTGGCTCGGATGCCGCCTCGCTGGTGACCTGTCGCACATGGCCCAATCCGCTCAAGACGCTCCCTTGATTCGCTGGGTGCCAGCCCCAACCGACAGCACCGGCACCAGCCGGGCCAGGGCATCGTTCCACATCGGGAGAAGGGGCAGGCCGGCCACACGCAATGCCGCATTGTCGAGCCTCGAGTTCGCCGGCCGCCGGGCGGGGCGAGGCGGATCCAGCTCCGACGTGGCGATGGGCTCGACCCGTTCCGGATCGAGGCCGGCGG
>DASZLD010000075.1:0-6991 GCA_035552655.1 Acidimicrobiales bacterium | reverse complement strand
CCAGGCCGGACTCCGCGTCGTCGTCCCCGATCTGGTCGGGTTCGGCCGATCGGACAAGCCCCTGGCCGACGGGGACTACACCTATGCGCGCCATGTCGAGTGGATGCGGGCCGTCCTCTTCGACCACCTCGACCTGCAGGGTGTCACCTTGTTCTGTCAGGACTGGGGCGGCTTGATCGGCCTCCGCCTGGTGGCCGAGCATCCCGACCGCTTCGACCGGGTGTGCGCGGCCAACACCGGCTTGCCCGACGGCACCCGCCGCCTGCCCGAGGCGTGGTGGCGTTTCTATGAGTTCGTACAGTCGGACCCCGATCTGCCCATCGGCATGCTGGTGTCGGGAGGAGTGGTCAACCCCATGCCGCCCGCGGTGGTTGCCGCCTACGAGGCACCCTTCCCCGACGCGTCCTACAAGGCCGGAGCCCGAACCTTTCCCGGCTTGATCCCTCAGAGTGCTGACAACCCGGCCACCCCGGACAACCAGCGTGCCTGGGAGGTCCTCGATACGTTCGCCAAGCCCTTCCTGTGCGCCTTCAGTGATCAGGACCCCATCACCGGAGGCGGCGATCGCGTGTTCCACGCGCGCGTTCCCGGTACGGCCGGGCAGCCCCACCTCACTGTGCACGGTGGTCACTTCCTTCAAGAGGACAGCGGGCCGGAGCTGGCCGATGCCCTGGTCGGGTGGATCGGGAGCTGAACGGAGAGGGTCCGGGGTACCCGGGCTCGGGTGGCCCGATCCGGGTAGCGTCCGGAAGGTGGAGTCCACTGACGAGATCCGGAACCTGCTGGCCACGTACTGCGAGCGCATCGACCGGGGCGACTTCGCCGGGGTGGGCCAGCTCTTTTCCCGAGGCGGCCTGGCCGACGAGCAGGGCAACGCCTTCGCCACCGGGGCCGAGGCGGTGGCCGACGTCTTCCGGAACCAGGTCATCGTGTACGACGACGGGGCCCCCTCGACCAAGCACCTCGTGGTCAATACGGTGTTCGAGTCCATGGGCAACGACGAGGCGGTGGTCCGGTCCTCCTATGTTGTCTTCCAGGCCGCAGGTGATGTGCCGCTGAGGCCGATCATCACCGGCCGCTACCGTGACACCTTCCGCCGTGACGGGGACCTCGGCTGGTGCTTTTCCGAACGCCGTTTCTTCGTCGACCTGGCCGGCGACCTGAGCCTCCACCTCAAGCCGGCCGTCGTCCCAACACCCCCATGACAAAGGAGCCCTGATGAGCATCGACTTCACCCTTGCCCCCGAGCACGAGGAGATCCGGTCTCGGGTCCGGGACTTCATCGAGGGCACGGTGATGCCGGCCGTGGCCGGATTCGACCACGAGGACGGTGACATCTCCCGGAGGGAGTACCTGAAGACCATCTTCGGACTCCGCGAGCAGGCTCGGGCCGCCGGCCTGTGGCTACCCCACATGCCCGTCGAGTGGGGCGGTATGGGTCTGGGGCATGTGGCCCTGGCCATGGTGCAGACCGAGTCGGCCCGGACCCGATTGGGGCCGTGGATCCTCAACTGCCAGGCCCCCGATGAGGGCAACATGCACACCTTGCTGCACTGGGGCACCGAGGACCAACAGCAGAATTACCTGGGTCGGTTGTGCCGGGGCGAGGCCATGTCCTGTTTTGCCATGACCGAGCCGGAGGTGGCCGGATCGGACCCCACGCTCATCCGCACCCACGCCTACCAGGACGGCGACGAGTGGGTCATCAACGGGCACAAGTGGTTCATCTCCAATGCCCGTCGCTCCAGCTTCGCCATCCTGATCGCTCGGACCGAAGAGGACGTCCCCGTCGGTTCCCGCGGAGCCAACACCGCCTTCATCGTCGACCTGCCCGCCGAGGGCTGGAACGATGTGCGAGAAGTCGCCACCATGCACGGGTCGACCGGGCACAGCGAGATCGTCATCGAGGACCTGCGCGTGCACGACTCGCAGATCCTGGGTGGGCGGGGAAAGGGGCACCAGTTGGGCCAGTACCGCCTGGGTCCGGCCCGGCTGGCCCACTGCATGCGCTGGATCGCCCAGGCGGAGACGGCGCTGGACATGATGGTGGACCGGTCGCTCAAGCGATATTCCCACGGGTCGCTCCTGGCCGAGAAGCAGGGCATCCAGTGGTTGATCGCCGACTCGGCCATGGAGCTCTACCAGTGCAAGCTGATGGTCCTGCACGCCGCGTACAAGATCGACCGGGGCGACGACTTCCGGACCGAGGTATCGATGAGCAAGCATTTCGTGGCCAACAGCCTGAACCGCATCATCGACCGGGCCGTCCAGGTCCACGGGGCGCTGGGCTATTCCACCGACACCCCGCTGGCCTCCATGCTGCAGCACGCTCGGTGGGCCCGGCTGGCCGACGGTGCCGACGAGATCCATCAGATGCGCATCGCCGAGCGGACCATCGCCGCCTACCAGGACTCGGGGTCGACGGCCGCCGCCACCGGCGGGCTGCCCCTCTAGCTGAGTCCGGGCGCCGCGGTCACGACGCGGTCAGACGTTCGCCTCCACCTTGTTCTCGATCGGGGTAGGCCCGTTGCGGCGCCGCGTCGCCAGGGCCGCGGCCACGCCGATGAGGCAGACCACGGCGGTGAAGATCATCGCCCCCCGCAGGCCGGCGACGAAGGTCTCGTTGGCCACCGTTTGCAGGCGTCGGGCCAGCGTGGGTGCGTCATGGGCCAATGCCTGTTGGGCCCCTTGGGATCCGGCCAGCAGACCGTGGACGTCGTGCACCTGGGCGTGGGTCAGTTGCGCGCCGGGCACCAGGTCACCCAGCCGCCGCTCGGCGAAGGTGTTGAAGACGACCAGGCCCACGGTCACGCCGAGCGTCTGGCCCAGCAGCCGGATCTGACCCAGGACTCCCGACGCCGCCCCCACCTTCTCCTCGGGGATGGCGGCCACGCCCGAGATGTTCGAACCGTTGAACGCGCCGCCTGTCCCCATCCCCCCGGCCACGGCCACGGCCACGACCAGGGCCACACCGGTGGAGGTGCTCACGAAGGCGTAGCCGATGGCGCCGGCGGCCAGGAGCACCATGCCCACCACCATGGCCGATCGAGCGCCGAACCGGGCACAGATCGGCCCGATGGCGGCCGAGACCAGAAAGCACGGCACCGAATAGGCCAGCAGCACCGCACCCGCTTGGGTCGGGGTGTAGCCCAGAGCCACTTGGAGATAGAGCGGGGTGAAGAACAAGGTGGTGGCAAAGCCGAAGTTGCCGGTGAAGCCCACGGTGGTGGCGGACCAGTAGGCGCGGTTGCGAAAGAGGCCGAAATCGATCAAGGGCACGGGACGCCGGGGCTCGAAGACGAAGAAGACGACCAGGAGCACGGCCGCGGCACCCAGGGACCCGGCCACCGACGGTGAACCCCAACCCAGTTCGTTGGCCGACTGCATGCCGAAGAGCAGGCAGAGGAGGGCAACGGTGGGCGTGATGACGCCGAACCAATCGATGACCCTCGAGGCCGACTCGTCCCTCGACTCCTCCACCGCGAAGAGGCTGAGGGCCAGGCCCGCGGCCAAGAGGGGAAGGTTCAGCCAGAACAGCCAGCGCCACGAAAGGGATTGGGAGAACCAGCCGGCCACCGGGCCACCGACCACGTTGCCGAACATGAAGCCGGCGGCCCACATGCCCAATCCGACCGACCGTCGTTCCGGAGGGAAGGCGTTGCTCACGATAGGGAACGAGGCGGCGTAGGTACCGGACATTCCGATGCCCTCGAGGGCGCGGAATCCGATGAGGACGCCGATGGACGGGGCCAGCGCGCAGCCCACCGAGGCGACGGCCATGACGGCCAAGGAAGAAAGGAGCAGCCGACGGCGGCCCACGATGTCGCTCAGCCGACCCAGCACCATGGCGCCGGCACCGAAGAACAGGATGGCCATGTTGAGCACCCAGGCCAGCTCGGACGTGGTGGCCGAGAAGCGCGAGCTGATCGAAGGGAGGGCGACGACCAGCCCGAAACTGTCGATGCTGATGGGCAGCATGACGAGGGCCATCGCCGCCACCACCCACCAGCATCGGGTGCGATCCGATGGTCGCAACGATGGCATCGGCAGAGTATGGCCCTCCCGCCACGGCGGGTGCGAGACGCAGGCCGTCGGCGCGTCTGTGCCAAAGTACCCGTGCAGGAAGGCACCACTTCCGACGGCAATCACCGATTGTCGACATCGAGGGACATGACGGAGGCGGTTGTGGGATCGGGAGCCGACGCCATCGGCGTGTTGTTCGGAGACGTCTGGAACGGCGGCGACCTCGATGCACTCGATCGGGTCTTTACCTCGGACGTGCTCGTCCATACGTCGCCCGACGCCCAGTCCCGGGGCTCGGTCGTGTTCCGGGAGGTGATCGCCTCGTGGCGTCAGGCCTTCTCCGGGCTGCATCACGACATCGACGACCTGGTCGAGGTAGCGGGCCAGGTGATCGTGCGCTGGCATGGCTCGGGGATCCACACTGGCGCGTTCCTGGGGATCGCCCCCACCGGTCGTCCGATGTCCTATGGGGGGATGACCTGGTGCCGGTTGTCCGACGGTCTCATCTCGGAGGCCTGGGTGGCGGCCAACGTGGACGAGATGGTCGCATCGCTGACCGCCGAGGCATGACCATGAGCGAAGGCGAGCGGTACCGCCGGGCTCGGCGGTTCACCGAGGAGGAGGTTCGCGCCCGTGTGTCCGATGTCGCGCTGGTTCCCACCTGGCTCGACGGCGATCGGTTCTGGTTCGAGCGGCGCGGCCGCCACCCGGCGACCGTGCTGGTCGACTGCGAGGCGGGAACCAGTGTCGAGGTCGACGATCCGCCCACCACGCCTGAGCCTCCCGGCCGACCGGACGGGCTCACCGCACCGGACCGGCGCCAGGAACTGTTCCGTGACCGGGGCGACCTGGTGGTCCGTCATCTGGCCAGCGGCCTCCAGGGCGCCCTGACCATCGATGCCGAACCGTGGTGGGATTATGCCGGTACGCCCGACACCGCCCTCACCGGGGTGACCCTCCGGCGCTCGGGCGCCCCCACGCCCCCCGTCGCCCTGTGGTCGAGCGACTCCACCCGGATCGTGACCCATCGCATCGACCAGCGGCGGGTGCCGTCTCGGTACTTGCTCGAGTCCGCCCCTCCCGGTGGGCCCGGGCCGGTCCTGCATGAAGCGCGGGTGCCATTTCCCGGCGACAGCGAACGACCCCTGGCCGACCTGGTGATCTTCGACATCACCACTGGGGAGCGAACCGAGATCGAGGGCGGACCCCTGCCCGTCGAGTTCTATTCGCCCTTGGAGTTGGGCCGGGTGTGGTGGGGTGCGGGCGACACCTCGGTCTGGTTCTTGGCGGAGGACCGGGGGGCCCGGCGATTGGCCCTCTGTCGAGCGGACGCGGGTACCGGAGCCGTCCACGAGCTCATCGTCGAGTCGTCGCCGTACTACGTCGAGACCCATCCACTTCTCCCGTGGCCCAGCGCCGTCCACTTGAGCCCGGGGGACCGATGGGTGGTCTGGCTGTCGGAGCGCGACGGCTGGCGCCATCTGTATCTCTACGACGGGAGCAGTGGACAGCTGCTGCGCCAGCTGACCGGGGGGACCTGGTTCGTCCGGGACGTCCTCCGGGTCGACGACCAGTGGGTGTGGTTCACCGGTTTGGGGCGAGAGCAGGGCCGTGACCCGTACTTCCGGCACCTCTACCGTGTCTCCCTCGAGGGCGGTGAGCCCGAACTGCTGACTCCCGAGGACGCCGACCACGCCTCGGCGTTGGCTCCCAGTGGACGGTTCGTCATCGATTCCGCCTCGACCATCGCCACCGCGCCGATCCACCGGCTCCGGCGAACGGATGGCAGCCACGTTCTGGACCTGGGCGTGGCCGACCTCTCCGGTCTCGAGGCCGACGGATGGCGGCCGCCGGAGCGCTTCGAGGTCACCGCGGCCGATGGCCGCACCCCACTGCACGGGGCGCTGTTCTTCCCGTCCGACTTCGACCCTTCGGCCCGGTATCCGCTGATCGACAGCATCTATCCCGGCCCCCAGCTCATCCGCACGCCCAAGTCCTTCACCGTGGACGCCACGGCCGGGCCCGACGAGTGGCCGGGAGCGTGGGACGCCCAGGCCTTGGCCGAGCTGGGCTTGGTGGTCATGACCCTGGACGGCCGGGGCACTCCCCTGCGCAGCCGGGAGCAGCACCTCGCCTCCTACGGACACCTGGGCCGCCATGCCCTCGACGATCATGTGGCCGCCATCGAAGCCCTGGCCCGGACCCGAGCATGGCTGGATGGGGAACGGGTGGGCATCACCGGCCACTCGGCCGGCGGTGCCGCCGCCGTCCGGGCCGTGATCGAGTACCCACACGTGTTCAAGGTCGCCATGTCGGGATCGGGCGTGCACGACGTCCGCCGCTATCTGGCCTACTGGGCCGAGAAGTACCAGGGCCTGCCTCCTGACGCCGACTATGAGGAGGCGAGCAACATCGAACTGGCCCACCGCGTGCAGGGCCCGATCCTGCTCATCCACGGCGAGCTCGATGACAATGTCCACCCGGCCAACACCCTGGCCCTGGCCGACGCCCTCATCCAGGCGGACAAGGACTTCGAGCTGGTGATCCTCCCAGGGCAGAACCACAACTGCGCCACCCACCCCTATTACCTCCGCCGGACGTGGGAATTCTTCGTTCGCCATCTCCTGGAATCGCCACCGTCGTCCTGAGGGCCGTGGCCTACGATGCCGGCGTGCAACGCTCGCCGAACACCAATGCCGAACTGGCCCGCCGGCTGTGCCCCCCGGAGTCGGTCCTCGATCACATCACCGACGGCAGCGATGTCATCGTGGCCGTGGCCAACGGCGCCCCGGACACCGTCCTCGACGCCATTGAGGCCGGCGCCGATCGCTTCGACGACGTGCGCCTCCACCAGATGCTGCCCCTCAGGGACCGTCCCTACATCCGGGGCGAGCTGCCGGGCCTGCGCCACGTGTCCTGGTTCCTGTCCGACCACGACCGCCAGGCCTTTGCCGACGGGCACTGCGAT
>DASZLD010000074.1:0-3592 GCA_035552655.1 Acidimicrobiales bacterium | reverse complement strand
GGAGGCCGTCACCCTGCTCGATGCCGTGGGGGTCCCCGACCCCACCCGACGTCTCCGCTCCTACCCCCATGAATTGTCGGGCGGCCTGCGCCAACGGGTAATGATCGCCATGGCCATTGCCGGCCGCCCCTCCCTGGTCATCGCCGACGAGCCGACCACCGCCCTCGACGTGACCGTCCAGGCGCAGATCCTCGAGTTGCTGAGCACGTTGCGCGACGAGTTCGGAACCAGCTTCATCCTCGTCACCCACGACCTGGGGGTGGCGGCTCAGGTGGCCGACCGGATCGCCGTCCTCTACGGCGGCCGGTTGGCCGAGGTGGGTCCCTCGGCGCGGCTTTTCGAGGCACCGCTGCACCCGTACTCCATGGGGCTTCTGCGTTCACGGCTCGTGCTCGAGACCGATCGCACCACGCCGATCGTCACCCTTCCCGGGGAACCGCCCGATCCGCGCAGCCATCCACCCGGTTGTCCCTTTGGTCCCCGCTGCGAGCATCACGGTGAGGCCTGTGACGCCGCTCTACCTCCCCTCCTGGCCGTTACCGGTTCCGATGGGACCACAACCCCGGCCGTAGACCCCGTCCACCAGGTCGCCTGTGTCCGTCTGGGTACGTTCCCGACCGGGCATGCCGCCATGGAGGCCGAGCGGGCCGCGCCGTGGGGCCCGGTTGCCGCCACCGTGCAGGGTCGAAGTCCGGCCGTGCTGGTCCACGGGGCGTTCAAGGGATTCCCGGTCGGGAAAGGTCTCCGGCGACAGACCCTTCATGCTTTGAACGGCGTGGACCTCTCGCTCAACCGGGGGGAAGCCATCGCATTGGTCGGCGAGAGCGGATGCGGCAAGTCCACCTTGCTGCGTTCCATCGCCGGCCTGCAGGGGATCGACCAGGGGGAGATCGAGTTCGGCAAGGGTGACCGGCCCCAAATGGTGTTCCAGGATGCCGGGGCATCCCTGACCCCCTGGCTGACCGTGGGCGAGCAGATCGGCGAGCGCCTCCGCTCCGCCGGAGTCCGGGGCGACGCTCGCACCCAACGCATTCTCGAGGCGCTCACCCTGGTGGGGTTGCCCGACGAGGTGGCCAAGGCCAAGCCGGCTCAGCTCTCCGGAGGCCAACGGCAGCGGGTGGCCCTGGCCCGGGCCACCGTGGTTCCCCCCGAGGTGCTGCTGTGCGACGAGCCCACCAGTGCCCTCGATGTCTCGCTGGCCGCCACCGTCTTGAACCTCATCGGTCGGCTCCGCCGCGAACTGGGCGTGGCCATCCTCTTCGTCACCCATGACCTGGCCGCCGCCCGCATGGTCGGTGATCGGATCGCGGTGATGTACCTCGGTCGCATCGTCGAGATCGGGAACGCCGACGAGCTCTGCTCCGCACCGATCCACCCCTACACCAAGGCGCTGCTCGACACCGTTCCCGAAGTGGGTCGTGTCCATGTCCGGCTCAAGGGAGAGCCGGCCAATCCCATCGAGCCGCCCACCGGGTGCCCGTTCCATCCGAGATGCCCATCCGCCGAACCGGGATGCGCCAGCCTGGACGTCTCCCTCCAGTCGGTGCCCGGTTCCCCCGGACGACAGGTGGCCTGCCCGGTGACCCTTCGCCAGTGGTCGCCGGGGCCGTCGGGAACCGATCCCATCGTCGATGGGGGGCACCGTGGCCGTCGCTGAGGCATTCGTCCCCTCGGCAACGAGGCGGGGCACGGCCCGGCTGGGGGGCGCCCGTCGAGCCATCGGGCGCGTCTCCATCGCCGAAAAGGTGGGCTTGGCCCTGTTGGCCATCTTGGTCCTGGCCGCAATCTTCGCCCCCCTCCTGGCGCCGTACAACCCGATCACCCCATCGGGGCTGCCGTTCCAACCGCCGTTCACCGGCGGCCACCTGATGGGCACCGACGAGGTCGGCTTCGACATCTTCAGCCGTGTCCTCTATGGACTCCGCACCAGCGTGGTCGGTGCCGTGCTCGTGGTGGCCTCGGGCGTCGTCGTCGGAGGCCTCATCGGGTTGGTCGCCGGGGTCACCGGTGGATGGGTGGACACCGTGCTCATGCGGTTCACCGACCTGTTCCTCGCCCTTCCCGGACCGGTGCTGGCCATCGCCTTCGTCGCTGCCCTCGGCCCGAGCGAGTTCCATACCCTCTTGGCCGTGGCCATCGTGTGGTGGCCCTTCTACGCCCGGATCATGCGAGGGGAGATCCGCGCCCTGGCCGCACGCCCGCATCTCGAGGCGGCCAGGCTGGCCGGTGCCGGAATCACCCGGCGGGCCGTCCGTCATCTGCTCCCCGGGGCGGTCCCGGCCATCGTGGTGACGGCCAGCCTCGATGTCGGCAACCTGGTCCTGACGCTGGCCGGCTTGTCCTTTCTGGGCCTGGGCGCCCCCGCTCCCGCCCCAGAGCTCGGGGCCATGGCCGCCCGCGGCCTGCAATACCTCCTGCAGGAATGGTGGGTCCCGGTCATGCCGGCCATCGCCGTCTTCCTGCTCACATTGGCCTCCAATCTCTCCGGCGACGGCCTGAACGATCTGATGAGCAAATCGTGAGGACCCGGCGATGATCAAGTTCGTGGCCAAGCGCCTGGTGTCAATGGTGGTCATCCTGCTCGTGCTCTCAGCCATCGTCTTCCTCCTGCAGAAGCTGAGCCACGTCAACCCGGCTCACGCCTACCTCGGAGCCAACGCGTCCCAGGCTCAGGTCAAACAGGAGAACCACATCCTGGGCTACGACCGCCCGCTCATCGACCAGTACTTCCACTACGTGTCCGGCGTCTTCCACGGGAACCTGGAGAAGTCGTTGCGGACCCGGCACCCGGTCTCGACCGACATCATCACCTTCCTCCCGGCCACGGTGGAGCTGGCCGTCACCGGCCTCGTCCTGGCCGTGCTGTTCGGGGCCATATTCGGCATCGTCTCGGCTGCCCGGTTCCGGGGGGCCGGGGCCTTCCGGGTCCTCCTCATGTCCTTCGCCTCGGCCCCGGCCTTCCTGCTGGCCCTGCTGGGCATTCTGCTCCTGAGCGGGAACCTGCACTGGTTACCGGGCACGGGCGACACTGGCTATACCAACGCGCCCACCGGTCCGACGGGCATGATCGTGATCGACGGGTTGGTGCACGGCCAGCCCGCTGTGGCCTGGGACGGGGTCCGGCACTTGATCCTGCCGGCATTCGTGGTGGCGCTGGGTCCGGCGGTGTCGATCGGTCGCGTGCTCCGGGGATCGCTCGAGGCCGCCATGGGCTCCGACTTCGCCCGCACGGCCCGGGCCAAGGGTCTCAAGGAGCGGACCGTGGTCCTCCGCCACGCCCTCCGGAACTCGCTGAGCGCGGCCCTATCGATGACCGGTCTCCAGGTCGGGCTGATGTTCGCCGGGGTCGTGGTGGTCGAGTCCATCTTTGCCTGGCCGGGCATCGGCCTGTACGTGGACCAGAGCATCCCGCAGGCCGACTTCCCGGCCATCGCCGGGGTCACCCTGGTGTTGGGCGTGGGCTACGTGATCATCAATGCCGTCGTCGACATCCTCCAAGCCGTCGTGGACCCCCGGGTGACCTTGGAATGACCCTGGACCACACCGATCGAGACGCCCTATCCAGCCCGACTACGAGGAGCGACCATGCCCA
>DASZLD010000073.1:0-14314 GCA_035552655.1 Acidimicrobiales bacterium | reverse complement strand
ATCGCTCCCGTCGCCGCGGGCCGAACCGGTACGGGCGTTGCCGGTGCCGTTGACGCCGGCCGGGTCGGCTCCCGGCCCGCTCGAGCTCCCGTCGTCACCGGTGGGACGACCATGCTGCTCGGCCACGAACACGGGCGGTATTGCTTTCACGCCGTGCTCGTGGACCGGCTTGCCGTAGGCGGTGTCGACCAGCTTCCCCACGGTGGCGCCGTCGATGGTCTCCTCGTCCAACAGGGCGCGGGCCACGGCATCCAGTCCACCTCGGTGGCGGGAGAGCACCTCGAGGGCACGCTCCTCTTGGTCTCGCAGGATCCGTTCCACTTCGGCGTCGATCACCCGGCTGGTGTCCTCGGAGTAGTCACGGGTATGCATGAGGTCTTCGCCCAGGAACACCTGCCCGGCGGAGCCCCAGGCCATGGGCCCGATCTGGTCGCTCATGCCCCACTCGCGAACCATCTTGCGGGCCAGCTCGGTGTTGCCCACTAGGTCGTTGCTGGCCCCGGTGGACAGGTCGCCGTAGACCAGCAGCTCCGCCACCCGGCCACCCATGCGCACGGCCAGTGCGTCCTCGATATGCGAGCGGGGGTGGATGTGGCGCTCCTCCACCGGCAGCTGCTGGGTGACGCCCAGGGCCATGCCGGTGGGCAGGATGGTGACCTTGTGTACCGGATCGGCCTCGGGCAGCACGTAGGCCAGGACGGCATGGCCGCCCTCATGGAACGCCACCCGCTCCTTCTCGTCGTCGGAGAGCACCAGGCTCTCCCGCCGCTGACCCATGAGGACGCGGTCCCGCGATGCCTCGAAGTCCTGGGTCTCGACCACCTTGGACCCTCGGCGCACGGCGTGCAGCGCGGCCTCGTTGACCAGGTTGGCCAGGTCGGCGCCGCTCATCCCCGGGGTGCCCCGGGCCACCAGGGCCAGGTCCACGTCGGGTGCGATGCGCTTGTCCTTGCAGTGCACCTGCAGGATGGGAAGGCGCTCGTCGAGGTCGGGCAGCGGGACGACGATCTGACGGTCGAACCGCCCGGGACGCAGTATGGCGGGGTCGAGGATGTCGGGCCGGTTGGTGGCGGCCATGACCACGACGCCCTCGGTCGGATCGAACCCGTCCATCTCGGACAGCATCTGGTTGAGCGTCTGCTCACGTTCGTCGTGGCCCCCGCCCAGGCCGGCGCCGCGCTTGCGGCCGATGGAATCGATCTCGTCGATGAACACGATGGCCGGAGCCTGCTTGCGGGCGGTGGCAAAAAGATCGCGGACCCGGCTGGCCCCCACGCCCACGAACATCTCCATGAAGTCCGACCCGCTCACCGACATGAACGGGACGCCGGCCTCACCGGCCACGGCCCGGGCCAGCAACGTCTTTCCCGTCCCGGGCGGACCGACCAGGAGAATGCCCTTGGGTATGCGGGCCCCGATGTCTTTGAATCGAGCCGGGGTCTTCAGGAAGTCGACAACCTCGCTGATCTCGAGCTTGACGCCTCCGTAGCCGGCCACGTCGTCGAACGTGGTGGAGGGCCGTTCGCTCGAGTAGAGCTTGGCCTTGGACCGACCGATCGACATGATGCTGCCCATCTGTCCTTGAGCCCTTCTGCTGATGAAATAAAAGACCCCAAAGATGAGGAGGATCGGGAGGAGATAGATCAAGATACTGGTCAGCGGATTGCTCTTGGGTGTGACCACCGTGTACTTGACGTTGCCGGCCTTCAGCGCGCTGTACTCGGAATCGACGGCCGGGTTGGGCCCGGACACGGTGTAACTGGTTCCGTTGTCGAGGGTGCCGGTGATGGTGCCCGAGGTGGTATCGATCTGAGCTGACTTGACTTGTTTGTCCTGGACCTGGGTGAGGTAGCTCTGGTAGCTGATCGACTTGGCTGACGACTTCGAGAGAAGCGATGGCGCCGCAATTACCGCGATGACGGCCACGATGGCGATGGCGTAGATGAGCCGCATATTGCGGCCCTGACCGGGCGCGCCTTGGCCCGGGCCTCCGGGACCGGAGGGGCCGCTGGGCTGATCGGGGTTGGGCGGAGGCACCGCACCATGCTATGCGCCTCCGACGTGCCTTGATGCATCGCATCCCCGCCACCTCAGGCCAGGCGGTGGTCGGTAACGTGTCGGAGTGATCGACGGAGGTGACACGGGCGCGAATGACGGGAAGGGGGAGGGGCCGTCGGCCCCTCCAGCACCCCACCCGGCCACTGCCGCCCGGAGCGCCTGGCCAGCGGTTCCGACGCAGTCTCCGCCGCCGCCTCCATCTCCAACCGCGGCGCCGCCACCGCCACCGCCCGTAGCGGGACCGCCCCCACCGCCGCCGTACTGGCCGCCGCCGCCCACCGGGCGCCCCGACGTCGGGCAACCCGATCAGACATCGATGGCGGCCATCGACATCGAGGTCCGCCACCACGCCGTGCCGCTCAACCGGCAGCTGGCGGCCGGATTCGCTCCCCGGACCAGAAAGGACGCCTGGCTCTGGCTGGTCTTTGCCGCCCTGGGCTTCCTGGCCGGCCAGATCATCGCGTCGATCTTCGTGCTCATCTCGGCGGCGATCACCGGCAACACCCACAACATCTCGGCCGTGTCCCGCCTCGACGTGCCCCCCGAGTGGTACGTCGTCTCCACCCTGATCGGCCTGTGGGTGGGCTTTTTCGGCGGCCCGTGGCTGGCCAGCCGGGTCCGGGGCACCCGTCGATTGGTTCGGGACCTCGGGCTGCGGTTCCGGTGGATCGATCTGGTCGGGGTGCCCATCGGCGTCGCCGGCCAGTACCTCGTCGCCGCCATGTACATCCCGCTCGAGAGCCATATCCACAACTTCAACCAGCGGTTCAGCGCTCCGGGCCAGAAGCTCACCGGCGCTTCGCATGGGGCCGGTTTTGCCGTCATCGCCATCTTCACGGTGGTGGGCGCGCCCTTCTTCGAGGAGCTGTTCTTCCGCGGCCTGATCCTCCGCGCTCTGACCCGGATGTTCGGGAACTTCGGCAAGTGGGTGGGGCCGGCCCTGGCCATCGTCATCACCGGGGTCCTGTTCGGGCTGGCCCACGCCGAGTCGCTGCAGCTCCTCGGGCTGGCCACCTTCGGGATCGTCCTCTCGTTCATCTCCTACCGCACCGGGCGCCTGGGCATGAACATGGCCGCCCACGCCTCGTTCAACCTGGTGGCCATCATTGCCGTCCTGGCCACGGGCACCGGCGTGATCAGTTGACGTGTTGACCTCGCCGGCCAAGCCCCCGGTCATCCCGGCGGGCCACTCCGCAGGACAGGTCAGGGCCCGACCCGCGCCAGCGTCGCCACGGTGGCGGCGATGGATCGGTCCGGGATCGTGGGTCGGCTGGACCAACCTGGTGGTGGTCCTGGGCGTCATCGCCGTTTGCCTGTGGCAGCTCCATCCCTCGCTGTTGTTGGCCAACACGACAACGGCCGGTGGTGACACCGGCGCCCACGTCATCCTGCCCGCCTTCATGAAGTCGAACCTCTTGGCCCACGGGCAGCTGACCGGTTGGGACCCCGACTGGTACGACGGATTTCCCGTCTACACCTTCTACTTCCCGTTGCCCGCCGTCTTGACCGTGGTGTTCAACGGGCTGGTCCACTACAACGTCGCCTTCAAGCTGGTGACCATCCTGGGCACCATCACCCTGCCCATCGCGGCCTGGGCGTTCGGGCGTCTGGCCGGTCTCAGGGATCCCGGCCCCGCATGCCTGGCCGCCTCGACGTTGCCCTTCCTGTTCGAACCCAGCTTCTCCATCTATGGGGGGAACATCCTGTCCACCATGGCCGGTGAGTACTCCTACTCGCTGGGGCTGTCGTTGGCGTTGGTGTTCCTCGGATTGGTGGCGCGGGGGCTACGCACCAACCGCCAGCGCGGCCTGGCCGCGGTGCTCCTGGCCGCCACCATCCTGTGCCACCTCATCACCGGCATCTTCGCCATTGTCGGAGCCGTGGTCTGGCTCGTGCTCGACCGCGACCTGGCCCGGTCCCTGCTGTCCGGCGTACGGGGGCGCGTGGCCCGAAGCCGCTGGATCGTCCGCCTGCTGTGGTTGGCCGTGGTGGGCGCGGTCGGCGTGGCCCTGACGGCGTGGTGGTTGGTGCCCTTCGACCTGGACCAGGCCTACACCACCAACATGGGCTGGACGAACATCGACGGCTTCCCCCACCTGTTGTTCCCCGGTTCGGCCCGGTGGGTCCTGGCCGTCGACGTGATCGGCCTGGTGGCCATGGTCGTTCGTCGGAACCGGGTGTCCCTGTTCGTGGCCTTGATGGCCGGGTTCTCTGCCGGAGTGGTCTGCCTCGATCCCCAAGGAAAGCTCTACAACGTCCGGTTCCTACCCCTGTGGTTCCTGTGCCTCTACCTCTTCGCCGGGCTGGCGGTGGCGGAGGTGACCGCGGCCGTGGCCCGCCAGGTCCGACGACATCGGGTCGACCGCTGGGTGGAATCGGTCGAGCAGTCGGCAGGGAGCACGGTCGAGGGCTGGCGACCGGGCATGCGCATCACCCGGTTCCGGCGCCCTCGGCCCCCGACCCGTCCGCCCGCCGCCATCGTCGGCGCCCTGCTCTGCCTGGTCGGCGCGGTCGTGGCCGTCGTGCCCCCCCTGGTCCTCCCGGCCACCGACCTGGCCAAGGTCGGGGTGACCGTGGGTTCCGACCAACCGAGCTCGTGGGCGACATGGAATTACTCGGGTTACCAGGAGAAGCCGGACTATCCCGAGTACAAGTCGCTGATGCAGACCATGGCCTCGGTGGGCGCCAGCCAGGGCTGTGGGCGCGCCATGTGGGAGTACGACCCGTCGCAAAATCGATTCGGCACCACCATGGCGTTGATGCTGTTGCCGTATTGGACGAACGGCTGTATCGATTCGATGGAGGGCCTGCTGTTCGAATCGGCCACCACCACGCCCTTCCACTTCCTCAACCAGAACGAGCTCTCGGCCACCCCGTCGGACGCCATGGTCGGACTGCCCTACAGCGGATTGAACGTGGCGCTCGGCATCCAGCACCTCCAGCTGCTGGGCGTCCGCTACTTCATGGCCTCCTCGCCGGAGGTGCAAGAGGCGGCGGCCAACGATCCCGACGCCACCCTGGTCGCGTCCAACGGACCCTGGAGTACGAGCTACAACGGCGAGCTCTTGAACACCACCTGGAAGATCTATCGGATCTCCGACACCTCCCTGGTCCAGCCCCTGGCCAACCAGCCGGTGGTCTGGAGCAACGTGGGACCGGGCCAGACCGAGTGGCTGCCGCCCTCGGTGACCTGGTACCAGAACCCCGCTCGGTGGAGCGTGGTGCCCACATCCGGTGGACCGGCAGCGTGGCCGCGTGTGGCGGCCACCGACACCACCCCGGCGGCCGTGCCCGTTCCCCACACCACCGTGTCGGCCATATCCATGACGGACAACACCGTCCGGTTCCACGTCGACCGGATCGGCACGCCGGTCGAGGTCAAAGTGTCCTACTTCCCCAACTGGAAGGTCAGCGGCGCCACCGGTCCGTGGCGAACCGCGTCCAACATGATGGTGGTGGTGCCGACCAGTCACGAGGTGACCCTGCACTACGGAGCGACGGGCGCCAATCGGCTGGGTCAGGCGGTGACCGGTGCCGGGGTGGTGGCCCTCATCGTGCTGGGCTGGTGGTCGCTGCGGACGCGTCGGCGCCGTCGGCGCCGTCGAGCGGGGGCGGTGTGAGGTCTGCCCATGTGAGCCCGGCCCATGCCACCCTTGCTACTCTCCGTCGCATGCGAGCCCGTCGACCGACCCTGCTCGTGGCCACGGTGCTGGCGGCGTCGGGCCTCGGGTTGGCTGCGTGTGGGGGCACCCCCGCAGCGGTGAAGAAGCACGTCGCCACCTCCACGACGGCACCGGTGACCCCGGGCGCACCGACGACGACGACCACCGTGCCCCTCGGTCCCGATGCCGTGACCCAGCTGAACAGTCAGCTCAACAACCTGGACACCATGTTGAACCAGGCCACCACCGACCTGAACCAGGCACCCAGCGACTCCTGATCCTGTCGACACCGCAGATCCTGTCGACACCCGCCCTCCCACGAGGTCGGAGATGCGGGCTGAGTAGGATGTCGTGGCCATGGCAAGCCTCGCAGACATCTTCAAGGCCTACGACATTCGGGGCACGGTGCCCGATCAGCTCAATGCCGATCAGTGCTGGGCCATAGGCGCGGCCACGGCCCGCTTCACCGGTGGTCCCCGCATCCTGTTGGCCCGGGACATGCGCGAATCGGGAGTCGACCTCAGCCACGCGTTTGCCGAGGGAGCACGGGCCGAGGGGGTGGCCGTCGTCGACCTGGGGATGGCATCCACCGACCTCTTGTACTTCGCCGCCGGCCGCCTGGACGCCCCGGGAGCCATGTTCACCGCCTCCCACAACCCGGCCCGGTACAACGGCATCAAGCTGTGCTTGAGCGGGGCCAGGCCCATCGGGATGGACACGGGGTTGGCCGAGATCGAGGCCACGGCGCAAGCGCTTCTCGACCAGTGGGGGAGCGACGGTCGCCCGACGGTCGACGCCGCCACCCTTGCGCCCATGGAGGAGCAGAACCTGCTCGACGAGTACGCCGATCACGTCCGCTCCTTCGTCGACCTCGGCGCGCTGCAACCGTTGAAGGTGGTGGCCGATACGGCCAACGGCATGGGCGGGCTGGTCGCCCCCAAGGTGTTCGAGCCCCTGCCGTTCAAGGTGGAGATCCTCTTCCCAGAGCTCGACGGCAACTTCCCCAACCACCCGGCAGACCCGATTCAACCCGAGAACCTCACCGCGTTGAAGGCAGCCATCGTGAGCGCCGGTGCCGATGTGGGGCTGGCCTTCGACGGGGATGCCGACCGCGTGTTCCTGGTGGACGAGCACGCCGAACCGGTGTCGGGCTCGCTGACCACCGCGCTGGTGGCGGCGTCCATGCTCGACAAGTACCCCGGGTCGACCGTCCTCTACAACTGCATCTGTTCCCGGGTCGTGCCCGAAGTCATTGCCGAACACGGCGGCATCGGCGTCCGTACCCGGGTGGGCCACAGCTACATCAAGGCAGTGATGGCCGAGACCGGAGCCATCTTCGGTGGGGAACACTCCGGTCACTACTACTTCCGCGAGAACTACCGGGCCGACTCGGGGATCATCGCCGCCATGGTGGTCCTGGAGCTGCTGAGCGTCACCGGCAAGCCCCTCTCGGAATTGCTGGCCCCCTACAAGCGGTACTCGGCATCGGGCGAGATCAACACCGAGGTGCCCGACCCTGCCGGCGCAGTCGAGAAGATGGCGGCGGCCGTCGAAGCGGCCCACGGTGAACTGGGCACCGCCGATCGTCTCGATGGCCTGACCGTCGATCGGGGAGACTGGTGGTACAACCTGCGGCCGTCCAACACCGAGCCGCTGCTGCGTCTCAACGTGGAAGCCCCCACTGACGAGGAGTGCCAGAACCACGTCGACGAGATCCTGGCTGATGTATCTCGCATCACCGGCGCCTGACTGGTGCCCGGCGTCGTGGGACCGAACCAAGCGAACGAAGCCAACGAAGGAGAACTGTGACCATGTCGCTCGATCCACTCCTGCTCGGAGTGCTGGCCTGCCCCGAGGACAAAGGACCACTGCTCTATTTCGCCGATGAAGAGCGCTTGTACAACCCCCGCCTTCACCGGAGCTACGAGGTTCGTGACGGCATCCCCGTCATGCTCATCGACGAGGCCACCGAGCTATCCAGTGAGGAGCACACCCGACTCATGGCCAAGGCCGACGCCGGGGGAGCCACCCTCACCCAGGAGAACGCCGGTCCGTGAACAATCCGGCCGGCCCGGCGCCTGAGCGCGCCTCCTCCAGCCCCCTCCCTGTCGACACCCTCGACATGTGGGGAGCGACGGCCGGCCTGCCCGAGCAGGTGGCCGAGGCCGTGGGCACCTCCCAGGGCCTGGCTGGGTTGCCGGGCCGGGAGCGGGTCGAGAACGTCGTGGTCTTGGGCATGGGGGGCAGCGGCATCGCCGGGGATGTACTGGCCGCCACCGCCGCTCCGTTCATGTCGGTGCCGGTGGCCGTGGTCAAGGGCTATCAGCCTCCCGACTTCGTGGGTGCCGGATCGTTGGTCTTCGCCGTGTCGTTCTCGGGCAACACCGAAGAGACGGTGGAGGCGGCCGGGCTGGCCTATGAGTCGGGGGCCGCCCTGGTCGTGGTGTCCGGAGGGGGCGAACTGGTTCGCCTGGCCGACGAGTGGCGCGTCCCTGTTGTCCCCGTGCCCACCGACATCCCCCAACCCCGCGCCGCCCTCGGTGCCATGGCCGTGCCTCCCCTCGTGGTCCTGGAGGAGATCGGTCTGTTCCCGGGGGCGGGCCACTGGGTGTCCCAGGCGGTCGAGCAGCTTCGCCGTCGGCGTGACGAGCTGGTCGGGCCGGCCAGCGTGGCCGAGGACCTGGCCCGCCGCATCGGACGGACCATCCCGCTGATACACAGCTCGGAGGCGCTCGGGACCGCCGCCGCGGTGCGCTGGAAGGCGCAGGTGAACGAGAACGCCAAATCGCCGGCGTTTTTTGCCGTCTATCCCGAGCTCGGCCACAACGAGATCGCCGGCTGGGGACAACACGGCGATGTCACCCGGCAGATCATCTCGCTGGTCAACCTCCGCCACGACGCCGAGCACCCGCAGGTGGCCCGGCGGTTCGAGCTGGTTGCCGACGTCCTGCGTGAGGTGATGGTCGATATTCTCGAGGTACGGGCGGCGGGCGAGGGAGATCTGGCCCAGCTCTTCGACCTGGCTCTCATCGGCGACTTCGTCTCCTTACACCTGGCCGCCCGGGAGGAGATCGATCCCGGCCCCATCCCCGTGCTCGACGACCTCAAGCGCCGGTTGCAGGAGACCTGAAGCGGGCCATTCTGTTGCGAGGATGTGTCGGGGGAGTGGCGGCCGGGTGAACTTGGTTCACCTGCCCGTCGCTTTGGTCGGCCCTGGGCGTATGCTCCACCCGTGAGCTACGTGCGGGTCTGTGGTTGCAAGTCGAAGCCAGTCGCAGGCAAAACGACCCACGTAAGGCAACTCCTGGTTGCCGAGCATGGTGCGGCTTAGGAGTAAGACCTGCCCGCGGCGTTCCCGATTGTCGGGAACGGGCGGAGATGGGGTGACGCGTGCCATATACGGCGCCGCCGGGTTGTCGACCGCAGTGCGGTCAGAGAGCCGCCGGTGCCGGGCCGCCATTCCCACTGCAGGCGAGTGTGGGGTCAAAGACCAGGTCAGCCGCACGTAGCCCACAATTCCCATCCCCGATGACCGATCAGGAGGACCGGCAGACCACAGCAGTTCCAACCACACAGGAGGGCGAGCAAGTGGACGTTGTCATCGCAAATGGCCGCAGGATCGTGCCCGACGGAGTACGGGCACTGGTCGAGGAGAAGGTGGGCCGGCTGGGTCGGTACTGCCCGGGTCTCGAGCGGGCTGAGGTGCGTTTCAACGAGGAGCACAATCCCCGAATCGTGGACAAGGAGATCTGCGAGGTCATCATGACCGGGCACGGGCGGGTGGTTCGAGCCCGAGCGGCCGCACCCGAGGCCCTGGCTGCGGTGGACCGGGTGGTGGAGAAGCTCGAACACCAGCTGGAGAAGACCAAGGGACGCCTGATCAACTCCCATCAGGGCCGGCGTTCGAGCGCCGCGGCCCGGACCCTCCAGCGACCCAAGGTGCGCACGGCATAGCTGCGCCGCGTGCGGAGGACCCTCGGAGACCGCCAGGAGGGGCTGACCGATAGCATGGTTGGACTATGAGCGTCTTCACCAAGGTTCTCCGCGCGGGCGAGGGAAAGAAGGTCCGTCGGCTGGCCGAGCTGGTTCCTCTTGTCAATGACATGGAGCCGGCGATGGAAGCGCGCACCGACGCGGAGCTGCGGGCGGCCACCGACGTGTTCCGCCAGCGCTTGGCCGACGGCGAGAGCCTGGAGGACATGCTGGTCGAGGCGTTTGCCGTGGTGCGTGAGGGCGCCTGGCGGGTGCTGGGCCAGCGGCACTTCGATGCCCAGCTCATGGGGGGCATGGCCCTCCACTTCGGGTGGATCGCCGAGATGAAGACGGGCGAGGGCAAGACCCTGGTGTCCACCCTCCCCGTGTACTTGAACGCGCTGGCCGGCAACGGTGTCCACCTGGTCACCGTCAACGACTACCTGGCCACCCGGGACGCGGCGTGGATGGGTCAGCTGCACAAGTTCCTGGGCCTCACCGTGGGCCGGGTCGGCCCGGACATCGACGATCCCGAGGCCAAGCGGCAGGCGTACGGGTCGGACGTGACCTATGGGACCAATACCGAGTTCGGGTTCGACTACCTGCGCGACAACATGGCTCGCAGCAAGGACGCCATGGTCCAGCGCGGCCACCACTTCGCCATCGTCGACGAGGTGGACTCCATCCTCATCGACGAGGCCCGGACCCCGCTGATCATCTCGGGCCCCGCCGCCGAGTCGGCCAAGCTCTACTACCAGTTCGCCGGGATCGTCCGGACGCTCCGGGCCGAAGAGGACTACGAGGTCGACGAGGAGAAGAAGATCGTCGTCCCCACCGAGTCTGGGATCGAGAAAGTGGAGCGCCAGCTCGGGGTGAGCAACCTGTACGACGCCGTGGCCGTCAACCACGTCCACCACCTGACTCAGGCCCTGTTGGCCAAGGAGCTCTACCGACGGGACAAGGACTACTTGATCGACCAGGGTGAGGTGAAGATCGTCGACGAGTTCACCGGCCGCACCCTGGACGGCCGCCGGTGGTCCGACGGCCTGCACCAGGCGGTCGAGGCCAAGGAACGGGTGCGGATCAAAGAGGAGAACCACACCTGGGCCACAGTCACCCTCCAGAACTACTTCCTCCTCTACCAGAAGTTGGCCGGGATGACCGGGACGGCCGAGACCGAGGCTTCCGAGTTCGCCAACACCTACTCGCTTCCCGTGGTGCCCATCCCCACCAACAAGCCGCTCATCCGGGCCGACGCCTCCGACCTCATCTACAAGTCCGAAGAGGCCAAGTTCGCCGCCGTGGTCGACGACATCACCGAGCGCCACGCCACCGGCCAGCCCGTTCTGGTCGGCACGGCCTCGGTGTCCAAGTCCGAGCAGCTGTCCCGGCTGCTCGAGAAGAAGGGGATCCCCCATGAGGTGCTGAACGCCAAACAGCACTTCCGGGAGGCTGAGATCGTGGCCCAGGCCGGCCGGGTCGGCGGGGTGACCGTGGCCACCAACATGGCCGGACGAGGCGTCGACATCATCCTGGGCGGGAACCCCGAGCTGCTGGCCGTCCACGAGATACGGTCCCAGGGGCTGGACGTCGAGTCGGACGAGGGCAAAGAGGCTGTGGCCGCGGCCCAGACCCGGTTCGCCGAGTCCTGTGCCCGAGAGGGCGAGGCGGTGTTGGCCGCCGGTGGGCTCTATGTGTTGGGCAGCGAGCGCCACGAGAGCCGCCGGATCGACAACCAGCTCCGCGGCCGCGCCGGACGTCAGGGCGACCCGGGCGAGAGCCGTTTCTTCTTGTCGCTGGAGGACGACCTCATGCGGCTCTTTGCCACCAACGCCATGAGCTGGGTCATGAACCGGGCCCTGCCCGACGACGTGCCCATCGAGGCCAAGATGGTGACCAAGGCCATCGAGCGGGCCCAGAACACGGTCGAGGGTCGCAACGCCGAAACCCGCAAGGACGTCCTGAAGTACGACAAGGTCATGGACAAGCAGCGCAAGGTCATCTACCAACGGCGCCTGCAGATCATCGAGGGCGAGGATCTCCGCGACGAGACGCTGGAGCTGCTCGAGTCGACCATGATCGGGCTGGTGGCGGCGGCGTGCCCCAGCGACTACGTGGAGGAGTGGGACCTGCCCCGCCTCATCACCGAGGTCACTCAGTACTTCCCGACCAAGTTCGTGGCCGAGGACCTGGACGAGGCCGTCACCACCGGGCAGGTGACCGAGAGCCTGGTGACCGAGGCCCTGGAGCTGTACGCCGAGCGGGACCTGAGCCTGCCCGGCGGCGAGGAGACGGCCCGGCAGCTCGAGCGGGACGTCATGTTGCAGATCATCGATCAGCGGTGGCGCGACCACTTGGCCGACATGGACTATCTGCGAGAGGGCATCAACCTCCGAGCCATGGGGAACCAGGATCCCCTGGTGGCCTGGGAGCGTGAGAGCTTCGCCATGTTCGAGAAGCTCATGGAGGGCATCACCGACGACTACCTGCGCTACGTGTTCCACGTCCAGGTGCTCACCGAGCAGGCCCCGGAGCCCGATCTGGGCCTGGCCAACTACATCGCGGCCGACGACCCGGTTCAAGACGCCGGGCCCATGGCTGCGGCACTGGCCGGCCAGGTGGTGCTGGAGGCGGAGATGGCTCTGTCCGAGGACCCCGCCTCCGACGGCCCCGCCTCCAACGGCCCCGCCTCCAACGGCATTGCCAACCGCGCTCCCGAGGGCATGGAGATCCAGGCGCCCATCGTGAAGTCGGACCACGAGAAGGTGGGACGCAACCAGCCGTGCTGGTGCGGGAGCGGCAAGAAGTTCAAGCTCTGCCACGGCGCCAACTGAATGCCGGCTGCCGCCAACCCCCGCTCGGGGGGTGAACCCGACCGCGTCGACATCCCGGCGCGGCTGGCCGACCTGACCGAGCGTTTGTCGGTGGCCCAGCACTACCTGGGCATCGAGCAGCTGCGGGCCCGGCGGGCCGAGCTCGAGTCCTCGGCGTCGCGGCCGGACCTGTGGGACGACCCCGACAACGCCCGCAGCGTCACCACCGAGCTGGGCCGGGTGACCGAAGACGTCGAACTGCTGGACGGGCTCACCGAGATGCTGTCCGATGCGGCCACCCTCTACGAGCTCTTGGAGGAAGAGGACGACCAGTCACAGCGTCCCGAGGTCGAAGCGGGTCTGGCCGACCTGGATCGCCGCCTCGGAGCCCTCGAGCTCCGGTCCCTGTTCGCCGGGGATCATGACGAGCTCGACGCCGTGGCCGAGATCCATGCCGGCGCCGGTGGGACCGATGCGCAGGACTGGGCCGAGATGATGCTCCGGATGTACTCGAGGTGGGCCGAGCGTCGAGGGTTCGAGATCGAAGTGGACGAGGCCACCCCGGGCCAAGAGGCCGGCCTGTTGTCGGCCACGTTCATCGTGAAGGGGCGCTACGCCTTCGGCCTGCTGGCCGCCGAGCGCGGCGTGCACCGGCTGGTGCGGATCTCGCCCTTCGATGCCCAACACCGGCGCCAGACCAGCTTCGCCTCCCTCGACGTCGTCCCCTTCTTGGAGGACGTGTCCGGCGAGGTCGACATCGACGAGAAGGATCTCCGGATCGACACCTACCGTTCGTCGGGGGCCGGCGGCCAACACGTCAACAAGACCGACTCGGCCGTTCGCCTCACCCACCTTCCCACCGGGATCGTGGTGTCATGTCAGAACCAGCGGAGCCAGCACCAGAACAAGGCCAAGGCCATGCAGATTCTGGGGGCCAAGCTGGCCGAACGGCAGAGGGCCGAGCGGGACGCGGAGCTCGAGGCGCTCTCGGGCGATCGAGCCGACAATGCCTGGGGAAATCAGATCCGTTCGTACGTCATGGCGCCGTACCAACTGGTCAAGGATCTCCGCACCAACGAGGAGACCGGAAACGTCGAGTCCGTCCTCGACGGGGACCTCGACCACTTCATGGAGGCGGAGCTGCGCAGGCAGGCTGAACTGCGACGAAAGCGGGATTGACCAGGGCTACCCCAGCTCGGGTACCAAGGTTGTTACACTTCTCTCTGATGGGACCGCTTCTGTTCCACCAATCCCCCTCTCTCATGATGTTCTCCTCATGATTCGTTTCGACAACGTCACCAAGACGTACAAGGGCTCCACCGTGGCTCTCCGCGAGTGCTCCGTGGAGATCGACAAAGGGGAGTTCGTCTTTCTGGTCGGTCCGTCCGGATCGGGAAAGACCACGTTCATCCGCCTGCTCCTGCGGGAGGAGACTCCGGACTCCGGTCGCATCTGGGAGGCGGGCAAGGAGATCGGGCACCTCTCCAAGTGGCGCATTCCCTATCTCCGCCGCAACATCGGCTGCGTGTTCCAGGACTTTCGCCTGCTTCCCAACAAGAACGTCTTCGAGAACGTCGCTTTCGCCCTCGAGGTGATCGGCCGGCCCAAGCACGTCATCAGCCAACAGGTACCCCAGGTACTGGACCTCGTGGGTCTGTCCAAGAAACGGAACAACCTTCCCCACGAATTGTCCGGCGGCGAGCAGCAGCGTGTGGCCGTGGCCCGGGCCTTCGTGAACCGACCCCTGATCCTGTTGGCCGACGAGCCGACCGGAAACCTGGACCCGACCACCAGCCTCGGGATCATGCG
>DASZLD010000072.1:0-21525 GCA_035552655.1 Acidimicrobiales bacterium | reverse complement strand
CGCAGGACGCCGGAGTTGAGGAGGTGAGGCACCAGGCCCAGATCCAGGAGCTTGGTGTGGGCGGCCCGGTAGTAATGGCTCTCCTTCTCGACGCGGGGCGTCGGGATGTTCTCGATGGTGGCGTGCCCGGAGTACTCGTCGACCACCAGTTGTGCCATCTCGGCGACCGAGAACGACTCCGTGAACTGGTTGAAGACCCGGAACTCGCCCGGATCGGCGGGGTTGTCGAGGGCTAGCTCCACGCAGGCCAGGGTGTCGAGGATGTTGAGCATGCCCCGGGTCTGGCCGCCCGTGCCGTACACGGTCAGCGGGTGGCCGGAGACGGCTTGGACGCAGAACCGGTTCAGCACTGTGCCGAACACACTGTCGTAGTCGAACCGGGTCACCAGATCGGGATGCAGCGCCGTCTCTTCGGTCTCCTGGCCGTAGACGATGCCCTGGTTGAGGTCAGTAGCCCGGATCCCCCAAATACGACAGGCGAACTGGATGTTGTGGCTGTCGTGGACCTTCGACAGGTGGTAGAAGGAGCCCGGCTGCTTGGGGAACGGGAGCGTGTCCGTTCGTCCGCGATGGGTGATCTCGATGTAGCCCTCTTCGATGTCGATGTTGGGCGTGCCGTACTCGCCCATCGTTCCCAACTTCACCAGGTGGATGTCCGGGTTCTGCTCGGCGATGGCGTAGAGCAGGTTGAGCGTCCCGACCACGTTGTTGACCTGGGTGTAGGTGGCGTGCTGGCGATCGATCATCGAGTACGGCGCCGAGCGTTGCTCGGCGAAGTGGACGATGGCGTCGGGAGCGAACGAGGCCATCGTCTCCGAGACAAAGGCGGCGTCGGTCAGGTCGCCGATGTAGGTGTCGAGGGTGAGCCCGGACAATTCCTTCCAGCGACGGACCCGATGCTGGAGGTTCGGCAGCGGCACCAGGCTGTCCACGCCCATCTCGAAGTCGTACTGCCGCCGGGCGAAGTTGTCCACAATCCCGACGCTGTGTCCGCGCCGAGAGAGATAGAGCGCCGTCGGCCAACCCAGGTAACCATCTCCGCCGAGTACCAGGATTCTCAACCGAATACCTCCTCATTTGGGCCTGCCGCGTAGCGGCATGCCATCCAGATCCCACCTGAGGATTCCCCACCAAGCTGGGAAAGACCTGAGAATGAACCCTTAAATTCCTGGGAATATGTGAAAAATTCATGAACTGCCAGGAAATCGTGCTCGGCGCAGGCTAGCCGCGTCCAGTTCGATCGCTGTCCAGGACCAGGAATTCCACCTCGTCCATGGCCGCATCGAGCCCATCGATGTCCCTGGCCACCGCGCCTTCGGCCCGGAGGAAGAGGAATACGCACCGGGTCACGGCTACACCCAGCGCCCGTTGTACGGCCAGCGCGTAGGTGGCGCCCTGCAGGCGGTAGCGCTCCACCGCACGGTCGAGATCGGCATCGGTCACTGAGGCGTCGGTCTTGTAGTCGACCACCACATAGCCGTCTGGCCCGGCAATGAGGAGGTCGATGAACCCCTCGAGGGTCCGATCCCCCACCGGGGTGCCCACGTACAGCTCTCGCCAGTAGCGACCGCTGGCCACGGCATCGTGCACGATCTCGGAATCGAGGGCGGCGCGTACCCGTCGGGCGATGTCGGCGGTTCGGTGGGGGACGCCTTCGGCCGTCGCCTGGAGCTCGGCCAGCTGACCGAGCTGCACATCGCCGTGGTCGCCCGAGAAGTCGATGGTCTGGAGCACGGCGTGGACGGCCCGCCCCACCGCGGTACCGGCCCGACCCCGTCGCCATGGTGGAAGGTCCACATCGGTGCCGTCCTTGTCCAGGCCGGGGTCGGACGCGGGCCGGTCGGGCCGGTCGGGCTGATCGGGCTGACCGTCGGCGGACAAGGGCAGGTCGGGCCGGCCGAGCAGGTTTGGCTGGCCGAGCGGGTTTGGCAGGTCGGCGGCGGCGGAGGAGGACCCGGTTTGACCGGCGGGGACCCGGGCCCGTTCCCGGGCCATCTCGGCGATGGTCGTGGCCGCCAGGGTTCGGGGGCGGCCACCGGGGCCCACCAGCTCGGCTCGCTGGTCCGCCCAGGCAGCCCGGGCATCCTGGCCCCCGTCGGGCAGGTGGGAGCCAGGGTCGATTGGACCGGACTGCAGCACCGACCCGGCGGCGGCCTCCCCGACGGCGACCGGCTGCTCGTCAGACCCTGAGTGGTCAGACCCTGAGTGGAAGTCGACCCCAGAGTGGTCGTCGGGCTCGGCCTCGTCATCCAGGCGCCGGCAGAGGTCGGGCTCGGCTTCGCACAGGGGGATCAGCTGGATGGCCTGGCACGACCTGGTCGTCGCCTGGTGGTGCAGGCTGACGACGAGGTGGTCCCGGGCGCGGGTGGCCGCCACGTACAGCAGGCGCAACTCCTGGGCCTGGTTCATCATGACCTCGCGTGCGGCCAGGTCGTCGAAGCCGCTGGTCTTGACGCTCTTGTTCAGCCTCACCTCGGGACCCCCGGGGCCTTCGGGGCCGGCGGGCCGCCACAGGACCCGAGGGCCGTTCTCGTAGGAGGCCGCCCGACCGAGCCCGGTCAGGAACACGATGGGAAACTCGAGCCCCTTGGCACCGTGCACGGTGAGGACACGGACGGCATCGTCGTCGGACTCGGGCAGCACCACCTCGACCGCTCTGACGTCGTCTCGCTGCTGCAGCTCGACCCAGGCCAGGTACCGGCGCAGGTCGCCGCCGTAAGCATCGGTGAACTGCCGGGCCTGGTCGGCGACGAAGCGGAGCCGACGCCAGACATCCCGGGGCCGCCCCTCGTCCAGGCCGAGCTCGAGCAGCTTGCGCTCCTGGACCACCAGCTCGATGAGCCCGCTGACGTCTTGCCACCACCGCTGGGCGTGCAGCCGGAGGAGGCCGGCCATGCCCACCACCACCGGGTGGGACGGCGCCACGCCGTCGGGCGCGCCGTTCCGGTAGTCCCAGGAGCCGCGGGCCCGGTGGTACTCGAGCAGGTCGTCGTCGCCGCAGCCGAACGAGGACGATCGGAGGGCGGCCACAATGGAGACGTGGTCGGTCGGGTCGTCGACCGCCCGGAGCACGGTCAGCAGTTCGTGGACCTCGATGGTGTCGTAGATCAGCGAGCTCGACTCGAGCCGATAGGGGAGCCCGGCGGCCTCGAAGGCGTCCTGGAGGTTGCCCAGACCGGTCCGGGTCGGGATCAACACGGCGATGTCCTCCAGCGTGGCAGGCCGCCCTTCGGGTCCCACCGGCCACTGCTCCTGGCGGATGCGCTGGATGGCACGAACGACGTCCCCGGCCTCGATGTCCCGGACCTCGTTGATGGTGGGAGCCGCGCCGCCATCGGGGGCCGCATGGGCCCCGCCCAACAGGGTGACGGGCGGGAGCGCACCGATTGGACCACCTTGGGGGGGCCGACGGGCCACCAGGGCCCCGTAGGCCGGCTGGACCCGCGGTTCACCGGACCCGATCACGGAGGAAAAGACGGCGTTCACCCAGTCGATGATCCCGGGGACCGAGCGGTGATTGCCGGCGAGCGCCAGCCGATCGTCTCCGTGCCGCTCGGCCACCTCGAGGAACAGGGCCACATCGGCCCGCCGAAATCGATAGATGGACTGCTTGGGGTCGCCCACGAAGAACAGCCGACCGGGCTCGACGGCCAGCTCGCTCCATGGCACCGTCCCCGCGGCAGTGTCGGGCGAGCCGTTGGCGATCCGAACAGCCAGCTCGGCCTGGATGGGATCAGTGTCCTGGAACTCGTCGATCAGGAGCCGCTGGAAGTCGTCGTGCAAGGCCACACGGACCCCGACATCGTTCCGCACCAGCTGGCGGGCCTGGACCAGGAGGTCATGGAACTCGAGCCGTCCCCCGCTTCGCCGTTCCTCGGCTCCTCGCACGGTGAGGGCCCGGATGGCCGGGATGAGATACGAGAGCGCCGACAGCGCGCTGGCCTCGATCATGGCGGCCCGGGCCGTCTCGGCCGATCGCAGCATGTCCCGAACCTCGCCGATCGGACGCAACCAGTTGCCCTTCTGGCCCTGGTGGTAGGTCAGGGATCTCGAGTTGACCAGAAGCTGCAGAGTCTCCAGGTCCGAGGACGCAGAGCCCAGCGCCTGGCGAAAACGAGCCAGGCCGGAGATGTGTCGGGCCAGTCGGTCGTCGTCGGCCGTGCAGTGTTGCTCGCACGCCAGGGCGGCGGCGTCGAGTTGCTCGATGACTGGTCCAGCGTCGATCACGTTCAGGGACCCGTGATGGTGGTCGTCGTCGACGAGCAGGTCCCAGTTCTGGTTGAACTGCTCGGCCGCCGTGCGGAGCTGGTCCACCCGGATCCCGCACACGAAGGCCCGCGTCAGCGCGGGGGCCAGCGAGGCGTCATCGAGGAGCTCATCCACGAAGGCGGCCCAGCGGTCGTCGAAGGCCACGGCCGAGCGACCCTCGTCGAGCACGTCGAACGTGGGCGGCAATCCGGCCTCGAAGGGGTGGGCGGTCAGGATCCGCTGGGCGAAGCCGTGCAGGGTGCTGATGGGGGCGCTGTCGATCTCCTCCAGGGCTGCGTGGGCCCGGGCCCGGCGCTGCTCCAGCTCGGTGGCGTCGAGCGATCCGAGCTCGAGCGGGTCGAGCAGGCCCTCGGCCACCAGGGCGTCCTCGTTCCCGGCGGCAGCCTGCTCGAGCGCTTCGTAGACCCGGTCGCGAAGCTCGGCCGCAGCCGCCTCGGTGAAGGTGATGGCGGCAATCCGACTCAGCCGGACGCCGCCTGTCGTGACCAGGGCCAGTACCCGCCCAACCAGGGCTGTCGTCTTCCCTGTCCCCGCGCCGGCCTCGACAAAGAGCGATCGGTCGAGCCCAGCCAGCACCTCGGCTCGGGCCGCGGCGTCGCTGCCCGGTGGACCTTCGGCGGTCGGGTCGACCGATTCGAGGATGACGATCTCGTCGGCTGGTTCGACCGAGATCGCTTCGATGCGGTCGGCTGGGTCATCGGCGCTGCTGGCGTCGGCACGGTCGGCTGGGTCGGCAGTGCTCAGATCGGCCCGGTCGGCCGGGTCATCGGCGCTGCTGGCGTCGGCCTGGTCCGCCGGGTCGACCGACTCGATCATGTCGAAACTGAGCTGGGTCATGACAGTCCCGGCAGCGTACGGGCCGTTCCCTCGGCCAGGGCCACGTAGTCCGCCAGTTCCGGTGCTCCCCGTACCTTGGACCAGGAGGCCTCACGGTCACCAGGGCACATGGCCTGGAAGTGGCAGAACTTGCAGTTCCTGTTCTTGTCGCCGGGCCGGGCGGGGAACAAGCCGCCTTCGACCCCGTCCACCAGGACCGTCACCACGTCCACGAATTGCTCCACGGCCGAGGCGTCGAGATCGTAGGCAATCTGGTCGAAGTTCCCCCGCTCGCTGATGAACCAGTAGGCCACCCGCACCGGGACATCGCCGAGCCGACTCCGGGCGGCGAGCCCGTAGACGGGCAACTGGAGCTTGGTCCCGCGGGCCAGCGGGTCGATGCCGTGCTCGTCGAAGCCCCACTTGCCCCCGGTCTTGTAGTCGATCACCGACGCCGAGCCGTCCGAGGCCACGTCCACCCGATCGGCGAACCCCTTGAAGGTCACGGTCCTCCCGCCAGTGAGCTCGAGGCCGACTGGTTCCCCGTGCCCAGGGCCAAACCGCAGCTCGACCCGCTCGGGCACCAGCCCGCCCTCAGCCCGGTAGGCGTCGTCCTCCACCAGGAATTGGTGGAGCTCGCGCACGATGGTGGCGCGGTCCAGGCCCCACAGCAGCGGGCGGCCGGTCAGCCCCTGGTCCTCGTATTCGGTGAACATCTGTTCGGCGATGGCGTCGAGCCGCTCGTGATCCTCCGACGACCATGGGGTGGTCGGTGCGATGCGTTCACCCCGAGGCAGGCGGAGCTGTCCGGTGATGAACTCCTCCACGATGGCGTGGACCAGCGTCCCCTTGGTACTGGGCTCGATGCTCAGGATGGACTCTGGTCGGTCCTGCACCTCGATGCGCAGCACCCGTTCCATCAGGTAACGACGCGGGCACTCGGCATAGGTCTCGAGGCTGGTGGGCGAAAGGGCGTCGGCCCCGGGGTCGGCGGGCGACGGGACGTCACCGCGGATGTGGCCGTCGAACCGAGTGAACCGCTCGATCCTCCGGGCCCGCCGGACCTGAAGGCCGGTGCCGAGCACCGGCTTCAGCTCAGCCAGGTAATGGGCGTTGATCCGGTTCCCCGCGTCACCCCAGGCCAGGAGCTCCCGAAGGTCCCTGTCGGCCAGGGACATGGGCTCGCCTGCCGTCCTCACCGACGCGGTGAACGAAGGAATCACCTCGTAGCCATCGAAGGGGGTCAGGTGCTCCACGTCCCGGCTGAACAGGCGTCGTCCGCCACCCTCGAGGGCGGCCAACGTATCGAGCAGCCAGCGGGCGGGTCGCTGTTCGCGGCCCCGGCGCTGGTCCCCGCGGGCGTAGGAGAGCACCCGGACCGGCGCGCCGGCCAGGGCGGCCAGGTAGTCCCGGCGCTCGTCGTGGGCCCGGCGACCTCGGAGGGGGATATCGGGGCCGGCCGCGCTGCGCTCGGCGTCGGGGAGGAGGGGGTCGTCGCTGGCCCGGGCGGGAAACGAGCCGTCGATCATGCCCAGGACGAAGATGGCGTCGAAGTCGAGCCCGGTGAGCCGGCCGACGGGCCCGACGAACACCCCGGCTCCGAAGCGGGAGGTCTGCGGGGCCAAGGTCTCGAGCTCGACCACCACCGCCTGGCGGAAGGCAGCGCGGTCAGGGGCCCCCGCCAGCTGGTCGAGGACGGCCAGCCCGTCTGCGGCGTCGCGGATGGCCGACAGCGCCTCTTCCTCCTCGGTGGGCCAGGGATCTCGCTCGGTCGGCCGACCGAGGTAGGTGTCGGTAAACAAGGTCAACCAGGTCGACCACTCCCGCCACGTACCAGGGGTCTCACGCAGCCGATCGGCCAGACCCTCGACAAACTCGAGAAGGTTCCGGGCCCGCTGCTGGTCGTTCCGCAACCGGGGGCGCCGGCTGGGCGGGGCATCGATGCCCGCGGGTCCATCGAGCTCGGCCACCCGCTCCTCTCGCTCGGCGATGAGGGCCTCCAGGTGATGCCGCCAGTTCTCCAACCCGGCGGTGACGCCAGCTTCACGGGAGAGGAGGTCCCACGCCGTGGCGTCGACCGGGTGCCCGTGATGGAGGACGGGGCCGCTGGCCACCCAGGCCATGACCTCGTCCCGGCGCCACCCCCGCTCCTCCAGTTCGAAAGCCCCGAGCACCGTACGCCCGGCGACCGTGGTGGCCAGCGTCCGGCTGCTCACCCCGTTGAACGGGATCCCGGCCGACGCCAGGGTCTCGCGGACCAAGCGGTCGTAGAGGCCCGCCCCGCCATAGGTGATGGCCATGCGTTCGAAGCGGGTGCCCTGGCGACGACGTTGCATCACGTCCCGGATCACCATACGGACCTCGACGTCGGCCGTGGGCGCGCTGACCACTCGCGTTCCCTCCGCCAGAGCGCCGAGCGGGATCGGGCTCGTTGCACCGGGCAATCGGGACAGCAGCTCCCGGGCCGACTCGTCGGCCGTTTCGTCACCGGTCATCCCGACCAGCACCGTCACCGGCACGTGAACGGAAAGAGCCTTAATCAAGCGCTCCTCGTGCAGGGAGATCTGAAGGGGCAGGTAGATGACGATCGGACCGGTCTGTTCCATGATGGCGCCGGCCCCGGGCCCGGCCCCTGTGCGGGCCATGACGCCGGGCCCGGCCCCTGTGCGGGCCAGGACCTCGACGGCAATGTCGACCAGCTGGCCGTCGTCGAACCAGGCTTCGCCCAGGTTGCTCCGGATGTCCTGGACCAGCTCCACCACCGCAGCCGCCCGGGGGCTCGATCCGGCCAGCCGGCCGAGCGAGGCCGGCGATGCGCCGGTCAGGTCTCGGTAAGCGTCAGCCAATGCCCGGGTGGTGGCCGGATGGTCCTTGACTCCCCCAAACATGGACTGGGACGAGGCGGACAGCGTGGAGTGGACGACGGCCCGCACCACCGCTTGGGTGGCGTGCGCCTTGTTGGACGCCGCGATCTCCGCCGAGGCGATCTGCTCGGCCAGCCCGGTCACCGTGGTGATGAAGCGGACGTTGACGACGCCCAGACGGCCGTCGGGTCCGGATGGACCCAGATCACCCGAGGCCAACAGGCGTCGCGTGGCCAGCCCGATCCTGCCCCACCCCACCACAACGGTGACCGGGGCCAGCGGGTCGTCCCGCTGCGCGGCGGCGATCTCGGCTCGCAGGGCCTGGCTCGCCTCACGTCCAAACGGAACGGTTCTGGTGGCCAACATCAGGTTCACATCGTAGGGACCCGGTGTGACGGCGAGCTGAGGCCGGAGGGTCAGACCGCCCGCCGTTCGTGTGCGTCATCCTCGTCGTCCAGGGCTTCCATCGGATCGATGGGCGGAAGCTGGCGCAGTGCTTGGCCCCCGAGCTCAGGCGACTGCAGGGCGCGTGGGGCGGCGTCGACCGTGATCGACGGTGCGATGTCCTTCTCACCCGTACCGATCACACCCATGTCGGCGAAGCGCCGGGCTGTGACCAGCACCCGACCCTCCAGTGACCCCACCGCCTTGTTGTAGGCAGCGACGGCGCCGTTGAGGCCCTTGCCCACACCGGCGAAATGGTCCCCGAGCACGGAGAGGCGCTGGTAGAGCTCGGCTCCGAGCTGTTGGACCTCCCGCGCGCTCTCGGCCATCGCATCCTGTTGCCAGCCGTAGGCCACCGCTCGGAGCAGGGCGATGAGCGACGTGGGTGTGGCCAAGAGCACGTGGTTGGCCACGGCGTGCTCCATCAGACCGGGGACGTGCTCCAGCGCCGTGGTCAACAGGGGATCCCCGGGCACGAACGCCACCACGAACTCGGGCGAGGGGTCGACCTGCTTCCAGTACTCCTTCTTGGCCAAGGAGTCGACGTGGGCCTTCAACTGTCGCCCGTGGTTGGCCAGGTGCATCCGTCGCGTCGTCTCGTCTTCTGCTTCGTTGGCATCGAGGAATGCCTGCATGGGCACCTTGGCGTCGACGGCCACGTTCTTGCCCCCGGGAAGGTGGACCACCATGTCGGGCCGGAGCCGGCCCTGGTCGGTGTTGGATGTCACCTGCTCGTCGAAGTCGCAGCGCTCCAACATGCCGGCCATCTCGACTACCCGCCGGAGCTGCAACTCACCCCAGCGGCCCCGGGTCTGCGGCGCACGAAGGGCGGTCACCAGGCTCCGGGTCTCCTTTTGGAGGTGGTCGTGCGACGTCGACAGTTGCTGCATCTGCTCGGTCAGCGTGGTGTAGGCGCGCTGCCGCTCCACCTCCAGCCGGCGCATCCCGTCGTCGTACTTGCCCAGCTGCTCGCCGATGGGCTTGAGCAACTGCTCGATCGCCTCCTGGCGTTTGCCCAACTCGCCCTCGGCCGCCTGTCGGGTCTCGTTGAGCTTGCTGTCGGCCAGCTGGAGGAACTGCTCGTTATTCCTCCGAAGGGCCTCGCCCGACAGCCGGGCGAATTCGCCGGTCAACTGCTGACGGGTCTCCTCGAATCCCGCCGCCCGCTCGTGGTTGATCGTCCGTTCGTGCTCGAGTTGGGCCGACAGGCGCGCCGTCTCAGCCTGAGCCGTCGCCCGCAGCTGTTGCTGGGCGGCGTGCTCCTCGGTCAGCCGTCGATTGGCGGCGACGGCATCAGCCAGTCGGGCTTCGGCCGTACGCGTCCGGGCCACATGGCCCGATCGCACCAGCAGACCGACGACGACGCCGGCGACCACGCCGACCAGGAGCCCGATGATCAGTCCGGAGATCATGCCCGCGCTCCGATCGGGTCAGCCTCGGTCACCATCCGGTGAGCCTCGGCTCCGTCATGCTGAGTGTGCCCCGTGGCCTGGTTTTCCATGCGTGGTCGCCCTTGTCTCGTCGCCGTATGTGCGTATCGTGATCTGGTCGTCACGTCGGCCTGGCCTGCGCCGAGCACCGCTCCACCGGCCCGTTCGACCAGCAAATTCAGCGTACCGGGGGGGTGTGACAAATTCGGGGTTCCCCCCGCCGCCAGGCCCTTCGGGCTGGTGAGAGGCGGTTGCCCCGTCCAGCCGCCGGCTCGCCCCGTCGTTGTCGGGCGGCACGTGCAATCCTGGTTACATGCATCGCGTTGTGATCATCGGTGCCGGATTCGGCGGGCTTTCGGCGGCGCGGAGCCTGGCCGGTCAGCCCGTTGACGTCACCATCATCGACCAGCGGAATTTCCACACCTTCCAGCCGTTGCTCTATGAGGTTTCCACGGCCGGCCTCGATCCCGGCGATGTCGCCTACCCGATCCGGGCCATCTTCGGGCGGGTCCCCAACGTGACCTTCCGCTACGGAACGGTGACCGGGGTCGATTGGGCACAGCACACCGTGGCCGTGGACGAGGGAGATCCCCTTTCCTTCGACTCGATCATCGTGGCCAGCGGGGCCACGGTGAAGTACTTCGGGATTCCCGGGGCCGAGCAGCACGCCCATGCCCTCTACACCCTGGCCGATGCCCGCTATCTCCGTGATCACATCCTCCGCCGGCTCGAAGAGGTCGACGCGGAACTACAGGTGCCCGAGGGCTCGCTGACCTTCGTCGTCATCGGCGGGGGGCCCACCGGGGTGGAGGTGGCCGGCGCCCTGGCCGAGCTGCTGGATGTGTCCGTCCGCCATGACGGGTTCCGCTTCGAGCGGTCCCAAGCCCGGATCATCCTCATCGATGGGCTCGATCGGCTGTTGACACCGTTCACGGCCAAGGCCAGCCAGTACGCCCTGGACACCCTGGAGGGCCGAGGCGTCGAGATCCGGTTGGGTCGGATGGTCAAGGAGGTCACCGACGACTGCGTGGCCCTCGACGACGGCACCACCATCTCGTGCCGGACCGTGGTGTGGGCCGGCGGCGTGACCGTCGAGGGCAGCATCGCCTCCCGGATCGACGCCACCGGCGGGCCCAACGGTCGATTGGTTGTACAGCCCGACCTCTCGCTGCCCGCCCATCCCGATGCCTACGCGATCGGCGATGCCGCTGCTGTCCCATGGGGCCCCGGATCGGTCGACCAGAAGACGGGCGAGGCCAAGATCTGCCCCCAGCTGGCCCAGGTGGCCATCCAGTCGGGAAAGCACGCCGCGGCCCAGATCGTCAACCGGGTCGAAGGGCGGCCGACCCAGCCCTTCCGCTACCACGACAAGGGCATCATGGCCACCATCGGACGGCGGGCGGCGGTGACCCAGTTCCCCAGGGGCATGATCATCCGGGGAACCCTGGGCTGGCTGGCCTGGCTCGGCCTCCACATCCTGTATCTGATCGGGTTCCGCAACAAGGTCACCGTTCTGGTCAATTGGTCGTGGCGGTACCTGAGCTGGACCTCAGGGCCCCGCATCATCGTGGGTGACGATCTCGACGACTGACTCGACGACTCACTCGACGACTGGAGAGAGAACCCACAACAGTGACGTCGACGGGGCGTCGTTCAGAGTTAGCTGTGGGCGTCGTTCAGAGCTAGGTGGAGGGGAGTACGGTTGACCCGTGGATGAAGGCCTTGCCCAGATCGATCGTCTGGTACTCCGACTGTTCGCCGTGATCGGCGAGAACGTGGCCGGAGCGACCCATGCCTTTCTTTCCGGGGACAGGGAGGCGGGCAAGCTTCTCGCCGATCAGGATGAGGTCGTCGACCGCATGTACCGGGAGGCAGAAGCGCTCACCCTCGAGCAGATGCACGACCGATCCCGCGGGGACGACGACCTCCGCTACCTGATCACCGTGCTTCGCATGCTCCCCGATCTGGAGCGCAACGGGGACCTGGCCGAGCACGTGGCCCGGCGCGCCGCTCGAGGGCTGGGCATGGAGCTCTCCGCCCGCAGCCGCGGGCTGGTGGAGCGCATGGGTGAAGTGGCCAGCCACATGTGGCGAAGCACCACCGATGCCTACGCCGAGCGCCTACCCACGGCGGCGGCCGTGGTGGACGATCTGGACGACGAGATGGATGATCTCCACGTGAGCCTGACCGTCGAGGTGGTGGCGGGCACCATGCCGCTTCCCGTTGCCGTGGAGCTGGCCATGGTGGCCCGGTTCTACGAGCGCTTCGGCGACCACGCCGTCAACCTGGCCAAGCGGGTCGCCACCTTGGCAGCCGGCGCCAGCGTCGCCTGAACTACTCGACCCCTCTGAGCTACTCGACACCTGAGCTGTTCGTCGCCTGAGCTACTCGACCCCTAGTACCGGCAGGCCTTCACGAGATCATGCCCCGCGACAGCAGCGACTCGGCGATCTGCACGGCGTTGAGCGCCGCCCCCTTACGCAGGTTGTCCCCGCACAAGAACAGAGCCAGGGCGTGGGGAGCCCCGAGGTCGCGCCGGATCCGTCCGACCAGCGTCGGGTCGGTGCCGGCAGCACGGAGCGGCAAGGGCATGTCGGACAGCTCGACCCCGGGTGCGCCACTGAGCAGTTCGGTCGCCCGCTCCGGGGTGAGCTCCGAATCGAACTCGGCGGTGATGGCCATCGAATGTCCGGTGAACACGGGGACCCGCACACAGGTAGCGGTCACGGCCAGATCGCCCAAACCGAGGATCTTTCGGCTCTCGTTGCGGAACTTCTGCTCCTCGTCGGACTCGCCTGAGCCGTCGTCCACCAGCCGTCCAGCCACCGGTATCACGTTGTGGGCGATGGTGGCCGGGAACTTCGAGGGAGCGGGGAACTCCACGGCGGTGCCGTCGAAGGTGAGCTCGGCGGCCCGGTCGACCGACTTGGTCAACTGCTCGTCCAGCTCGGCCACCCCTGACAGCCCCGCCCCCGATACGGCCTGGTAGGTGGAAACGACCAGACGACGGAGGCCGGCCGCGTCGTGCAGGGGCTTCAGCACCGGCATGGCCACCATCGTCGTGCAGTTGGGGTTGGCCACGATTCCCTTGGGGATCGAGCTCAGGGCATCACCGTTGACCTCGGGCACGACCAGCGGCACGTCGGGATCCATGCGCCAGGCTGACGAGTTGTCGATGACGATGGCTCCCGCCTCCGCCACCCTGGGGCCCAGGGCGCGAGAGGCGGTCGCCCCACTCGAGAACAGCGCCACGTCGATCCCGGCGAAGTCGGCGGTGGCGGCGTCTTCAACCGGGATGTCCACCCCCTGAAAGTTGAGGAGCCGACCAGCCGAGCGAGAGGAGGCAAAAAACCGAAGGGCATCGAGGGGAACGTCACGTTCCTGGAGGATCGATCGCATGACCGATCCCACTTGGCCGGTGGCCCCGACGACGGCGACTCGCATGGCCGTATTCTACGAGACGGGCCCGTGGGCGCCGGCACCCCGGCACGCCGGCACCTTGCACCAGGCAGGGTGCACTCGGACCTGCCTGCTGGGCCTGGCGCCTACTCCAGCTCGAAGGCGGCGTGCAGGGCGCGCACGGCGTCCTCCACCACCTCGGATCGGACCATGCACGAGATCCGGATCGACGACGTGGAGATCATCTCGATGTTGATGTCGTGGGCGGCCAGCGTCTCGAAGGTCAGGGCGGTCACCCCCGGGTGCGTCTTCATCCCGGCACCGATGAGCGACACCCGCGCCACATCGGCGTCGGTGACCACGCCGGTGGCTCCCAGCTCGGGGACCAGGCTCTCGGCCACCTGGGTGCTGACGGCCAGGTCGTAGCTGGGGACGGTAAAGGAGATGTCGGTCGTCCCGTGGAGGGACGTGTTCTGCACGATCATGTCCACGTTCACCGATCGTTCGGCCAGGCCCCGAAACAGGCGGGCCGCCGAGCCCGGACGGTCGGGAACGCCGGTCACGGTGACCTTGGCCTCGGCCAACTCGTGGGTCACTGCGGTGACAAGAGCTTGTTCCATGGATACATCCTCCTCATCGACCCAGGTGCCGGGCTCCCAGGTGAAGCTGGAGCGCACGTGCAAGGGCACATGGTGGTTGCGGGCGAACTCGACCGAGCGCAACGCAAGCACCCGGCCACCGGTGGCGGCGATCTCCAGCATCTCCTCGTAGCTGACCCGGGCCAGCTTGCGCGCCTGGGGCACGACGCGGGGGTCGGCGCTGAACACGCCGGAGACGTCGGTGTAGATCTCGCAGACGTCGGCCCCCAGGGCTGCGGCCAGGGCCACCGCCGTGGTGTCGGAGCCACCTCGACCGAGGGTGGTCACGTCCCGGTCGGTCGACACCCCCTGGAAACCGGCGACGACCGGCACCGCTCCCTGGTCGAGCGCGGCACGAAGCCGGTCACCACGCACCTCGACGATCTTGGCCCGGCCGTGCGTGGTGTCGGTGATGATGCCGGCCTGGCTCCCGGTGTAGGAGAAGGCGGAGACGCCCAGGTCCGAGAGGGCCATGCACAGGAGGGACATGGAGATGCGCTCGCCCGAGCTGAGCAGCATGTCGAGCTCGCGGGGCGGCCTCGAGTCGCTCACATCACTGGCCAGGCGGACCAGGTCGTCCGTCGTCTTGCCCATGGCGCTCACCACCACGGCGACATCGTCCCCCGACCGGCGGGTCCGGGCCACATGATCGGCGACGGCACGGATCCGGTCGGCATCGCCCACCGAGCTCCCACCGAATTTCTGCACGACCAAAGGCATGGCCTGCCAGGCTACAGCGGCCGCTTCCGGTCCCTGCCGCCCACGGCGCTGCGAGGCTCGATTGCCGTGGTCGTGTGGCCGTGTGGGCCCAGAGGCTGTGTGCCGTGTGGGGGCTGCGGCTGTGTGACCGTGAGGCTGTGTGACCGGTGAGCGCCCTCGGTGCCAGCTAGGAGGCGGGCGTGAGGGTGGTAGCGGGCTCGGCCGTCGTCGGGAGGGGGAAGTGCTCCGCCGTGGCCCATGCCGGGTCGATCACGTAGTTTCCGCTGGCATCGATGTCGAGCATGACCACCGGGGTATTGAGCCGGTTGCCCGTCTTGGGCTGGATGGTGATGGTGCCGGTGATCCCCGGGTAGGCGGTGGTAGTGGCCAGCTTGGACCGGACGGCGGCCTGGTTCCAGCCGCCGGCGTCCTTCACCGCCTCGGCCAGGATCTCCAATGAGTCGTAGGTGAACGTGCCCCAGGTCCCCGGCTGGGCGTGGAAGGTGCTGTTGTAGTCGCTCACATACTGGGTGGCTCCGGCGAACTGCTCAGCCGAGGGCACGCCACTGTTCAGGCAGTTCTGGGCCACCGGGGTGGTGGCGGCGGCCACGAAGTCCGGTCCCTGTGCGGCGAGGTCGACGAAGCAGCCACCGGGAACGTGCATCTGCGATGCCCCCAGGGCGAGCAGCCCGGCCTCTTTTCCGTATGCCGCGATGTAGACCAAGTCGGGCTTGGCCGCGGCCGCCGCGGTCAGCACCTTTGTGAAATTGGTCTGACCTTCCTTGATCGACTGGAACGCCACCGGCGCATGGCCGTCCGCGGTCAGCAGCCCGCGGAGTGACTTGGCGATCCCTGATGTGTAGGTGGAGGTGTCGTAGATGATGGCCACCCGGGTGTCGTGGAGGACCTGGGTGATCTCCGTCGCCTCCACCGGAGCCACCTGAACGTCCATGGGCTGGGTGGTGGCCCCGAATCCCTGGGTGGATGCCGCACTGGTCAACCGGACGATGGACATCCCGGCCCTTTTGTAGATGGGAAGGTTGGCCACCCCGACCGAGGAGTTGAACGGCCCGACGACGCCGAAGGCATGCTGTGCGACCATCTTCTTGGCCACGGTCACGCCCGTGGACGCAGTGGCCTTGTCGTCCGCCTTGACCAACTTGATCATCACCCCGTCCACGCCACCGGAGGCGTTGATCTGGGTGGCGGCCAGCTGGGCCCCCCGCCACATGTCGATTCCGGTGGACGACTGCGATCCGGTCAGCGGAGCGTCGACGGCGATCAGGCCGGGCGTGAACTTCTTCGCCGGTGCCGCCGACGAGGGCGATGCCCAGCCGGTTGCGATCAGCGCGGTGGTCACCAGCACGATTGGCAGTGATAACAGGCGATAGGGGTGGCGCATCCAGGGGATGCTAGCTGACGACTACCCTGGCAGACCGTGCCTACCGAGAAGCGACAACGTCAAAAAGCCGGCCGCGATGCCAGGAGGGCGGCGGCTCAGAAGGCCAAGAAGCGCAAACAGCTGATCCGACGCACGATCATCGTGGTCATCGGCCTAGCCATCATCATCGGCATCTCCGTGGCGGTCACCAGCGGCGGGGGCTCCCCGAAGGCGTCGTCGACCACGTCGACCACAGCCCCCATCGCCAGCGCCCAGGAGACCGCAGACAAAGCGGCCGTGGCCGCGGGCTGCCCGAGCAGCCCAACAGCCAAGCTGACCAAGCCGTCGTGGAAGACGGCGCCTCCGATGACCATCGACACCTCGAAGACCTATACGGCGGCCATCAAGACCGACGTCGGCACCTTCGACGTGAAACTGAACACAGCCGGCGCCCCGGTGACGGTCAACAGCTTCGTGTTCCTGGCCAATCAGAAGTTCTACAACTGTGTGACCTTCCATCGGGTCATTCCCCAGTTCATGGACCAGACCGGTGATCCCACCGGCACCGGCACCGGCGGTCCCGGCTATACGTACGCCGACGAGCTGCCGGCCAAGGCCAGCCCGCAGTACCCCCTGGGATCGGTGGCCATGGCCAACTCGGGCCCGAACACCAACGGCAGCCAGTTCTTCGTCGTGGCCGGTACCGAGGGTGAGTCACTGCCCGCCAGTTACACGCTATTCGGGCAAGTCACCTCGGGGATGAGCGTGGTCGACGCCATCAACGCCGACGGCAATTCGAACAGCGCCTCCAACGGCGTGCCCCCCAAGGTCATCCACCGCATCCTCTCGGTGACCATCACCACCTCCTAGACCCCCTCTCTGCAACCGATAGAAAGCGAGGCCTCCATGGCCCCTGAGATTCCCGCAGCAGACGGCTCCAGCCCGAAGACCCAGCGGTTCGACGGCCCACCCCCGATGGTGATCGACCCGGCCAAGCGCTACACGGCGGAGATGGTCACCAGCAAGGGGACCATGACCATTGCCCTCGATCCCGTTGCCGCTCCGAAGACGGTCAACAATTTCGTCTTTCTGGCCCGGTACCACTACTTCGAGGGGATCACCTTCCACCGGGTCATCCCGGGCTTCGTCCTGCAGGGTGGCGACCCCGAGGGCACCGGTCGTGGTGGCCCCGGCTACCGGTTCGAGGACGAGCTCCCCAAGCCCGGTCGCTATGAGATCGGTTCGCTGGCCATGGCCAACGCCGGACCAGACACCAACGGCAGCCAGTTCTTCGTCATCAGCGGGCCTGACGGCGCCGCACTTCCGCCCAGCTACTCGCTGTTCGGCAAGGTGGTCAAGGGCCTCGAGGTGATCCCCGCGATCGAATCCATCGGGAGCCGGTCGGGATCCCCCTCGGAAAAGGTGACCATCGAGTCGGTGACCATCACCGAAGCCGACTGAGGCTCGCTGCCGGGTCGCTGAGGCTCGGCTCGCTGCCGACTGACCCAGGCTCGCTGCTAGGCCGCTGACCGGCTCGCTGCCGACCGGCCCAGCGGACGGGCGGTGCACCTATCGGGGCAGCGCGTCCAGTCCCGCCTCTGAGCGGGCCCCGTCGACGTAGACGGTCACCGATCCCTCGCCTGCCGTCCGCCACGAGCCGTCGGGTTCCCGCAGGAGGGCGGTGCGCTCCTGAATGCCGGCGACCGGAAGGCCGGGTGGGGCCAGAACCACCGACCGGTGCAACTTCTCGCCATGGGCGTCCTCGTGGATGTCCCCGAAGTGCGGCACTACCGCCAGCCGCTGGAGCAACCCCAGCCCCAGCGTGAGCCCACCCCCTCTGGCATCGACCATGGGATCAGTCAGGGCCATGGCCGCTTCGGCAGTTCCGGCGACCACGGCGCCGTCGTTCCAGGCATCGAGCAGCGCGCCCCACACGGCCGAGCCCTTGAGCACGGAGCGAAGGTGCATCGGAGACCCTCCGCTCAGGTAGATGAACCGGGCCTTGCGCATCACCGCAGCCATGCCCAGGTCCTCGGCATCGGAGCGGGACAGCACCATCAGCCCTTCGACGTGGGCCCCCATTCCCTCGAACCACTCACCGGCCCGGGCCACCGACCGCTCCGGATGTTCGTAGGCGGCGGCCGTAGGCATGACCAGCACGTGGTCGCCTTGAGAGCGCGCAAGGAGCTCGCTGTCGAACGAACAGCCCGCCTGCCATTCTCCGCCGCCGACCAATGCCACGAGACCAGGTGATCCACTCATGCGGGTCACTGTAGGTGGCACGCGCCAGCTCGAACATCACCGCCGCCCTCGCCCCCGGCTCCGGCCCGGAATCGGCAGGGCATGGGAAGCGGATCAGCTGACGGCCGGCCCGGAATCGGCCCCAGATGGGTCCATGCGTCGGCCCGGAATCGGCACGGAATCGGCCGGGCCGTGGCCCGAAATTCGCCGAAGCCCTTCCACACATTTGTCGGCCGAGCAGGTTCGATGCGCCCCCCACCCCATCGGCACCGGACCACCCGACATAGAAAGCTACTGACCAGTAACATGAGAGGCCATGTCTATCAAGCGCGTGGGAATCGTCGGGTCGGGAATCATGGGATCGGGAATTGCCGAGACAGCCGCTGCCAGTGGCTTCGAGGTGGTGCTGCGGTCCCGCAGCCAGAACAGTGCCGACGCCACCGTCGCCGGCATGGAGAAGTCCCTGAACAAGCAAGTCGACAAGGGGAAAAAGACCTCCGAGGAGCGCGACGCCATCCTGGCCCGGGTTACCGCCACCTCTGATCTGGGGGCGCTCAAGGGCGTCGACCTGGTCATCGAGTCGGTCATCGAGGATCTCGCCGTCAAAAAGGTGCTGTTCACCGAGCTGGACCGCATCTGTGGCGACGACACGATCCTGGCCACCAACACGTCGACCCTGCCCGTCGTCGACCTGGCCATGGAGACCGGGCGCCCCGACAAGGTCTGCGGTGTGCACTTCTTCAACCCGGCCCCGGTCATGTCTCTGGTGGAGCTGGTCCGGCCCCTGACCGCCTCCGATGAGACCATCGCCGCCGTCCGCGAGTTCGCCGAGGCCTGCGGGAAGTCCCCGGTCGAGGTCAAGGATCAGGCCGGGTTCATCGTCAACGCCCTGCTCTTTCCCTACCTGAACAACGCCGTTCGCCTCTACGAGCAGGGTGTGGCTTCCGTCGCCGATATCGACACGGCCATGAAGGGCGGCTGCGGGTTCCCCATGGGCCCCTTCGCCCTGCTCGACTTGGTCGGCCTGGATACCTCGCTGGCCATTCTCGACGCCCTGTACGACGAATTCCGGGACCCGAACTACGCGGCAGTGCCCTTGCTCCGGCGCATGGTGGCCGCTGAGCTCCTGGGTCGGAAGTCGGGCCAGGGCTTCCACGACTATCGGAAGTAGACGTTCTAGCCCCAGGGCCCCAGGGTTGTAACCGGGGGCCCGTGACCGGGGTGGTCACCGGAGCGCACTGGATCGGTTGGGCCTCACCACACGCCACAATGGAGGGATGACCCACGTGGAACAGGGCAAGCAACCACAGGCCTCGACGCCGGAGGCTTCCGCACCGAAGCGGGACAAGCCGTGGGTGATGCGGACCTACTCCGGCCACTCCACGGCCAAGGCGTCCAACGAGTTGTACCGGACCAACCTGGCCCGGGGCCAGACCGGCCTCTCCATCGCCTTCGACCTCCCGACCCAGATCGGCTACGACCCCGACTCCCCCGAGGCGGCCGGTGAGGTGGGCAAGGTCGGCGTGCCCGTGGCCCACCTGGGCCACATGAAGCAGCTGATGGACCAGATCCCGGTCGAGACGATGAACACGTCGATGACCATCAACGCCACCGCCGCCTGGCTGCTGGGCCTGTACATCGCCAACGCCGAGGACCAGGGCGCCGATATCAGGAAGCTCTCCGGCACCACCCAGAACGACATCATGAAGGAGTACCTGTCCCGGGGCACCTTCATCTTTCCTCCACTGCCCAGCCGCAGGCTTACCGTCGACACAATCGCCTACACCGTGCGCAACGTGCCCAAGTGGAATCCCATCAACGTGTGCAGCTACCACCTCCAAGAGGCGGGGGCCACCCCCCACCAGGAGGTGGCCTACGCTCTGGCCACCGCCATCGGTGTCCTCGACGCCGTGCGCCAGTCGGGTCAGGTGCCCGAAGCCGAGTTCGCCTCCGTGGTCGGCCGGATCTCCTTTTTCGTCAACGCCGGTGTGCGCTTCGTGGAAGAGACGTGCAAGATGCGCGCCTTCACCTCGCTGTGGGAGCGCATCTGCACCGAGCGCTACGGCGTGGACGACGAGAAACTGAAGCGGTTCCGCTACGGCGTCCAGGTGAACTCGCTGGGGTTGACCGAAGCCCAGCCCGAGAACAACGTCCCCCGCATCGTGCTCGAGGCTCTCGGTGTCACCTTGTCCAAGCGAGCCCGGGCCCGGGCCCTGCAGTTGCCGGCCTGGAACGAGGCCCTCGGCCTGCCCCGGCCCTGGGACCAGCAGTGGTCGCTGCGGATCCAGCAGATCCTGGCCTTCGAGTCCGACCTGCTCGAGTACGAGGACATCTTCGACGGCTCCAAGGTGATCGAAGCCAAGACGGCCGAGATCGCCGAGGCCTCCTGGGCCGAACTGGAAGACGTGCTCGCCCTGGGCGGCGCCTTCGAGGCCATCGACGAGCTCAAGTCCCGCCTGGTGGGCAGCCAGTCCGAGCGGGTCCATCGCATCGAGACGGGTGAGCAGCAGGTGGTGGGGGTGAACTCCTTCACCGAGACGGCCCGCTCACCCCTGGCCCCGGGCCCCGACGAGGAGGGTGGCGGCATTGGCTCGGCTGGTGCATCCATCTTGCGGGTCGATCCGGCTGTGGAGGCCGAGCTGCGAGAAGACGTGGAACAGTGGCGCGCTGCTCGCGACAACGGAGCTGTCCAGCGGGCGCTCGATGATCTCCGACGGGCAGCCGAAGGCGACGACAACGTGATGCCGGCCACCATCGCCCTGGCCCATGCCGGCGGGACCACAGGCGAGTGGGCCGGCGCCCTGCGAGAGGTGTTCGGCGAGTACCGCGCCCCGACCGGCGTCAGCGGGGGCGTGGGCCACCGGGGCGGCGAGCTCTCCTCGGTGGTGGCCCGGGCCAAAGCGATGGCCGAGCGTGCCGGAGGTCCGCCCAAGCTCCTCGTGGCCAAGCCCGGGCTGGACGGCCATTCCAACGGAGCCGAGCAGATCGCCGTGGCCGCCCGCGACGCCGGCTTCGAGGTGATCTATCAGGGCATCCGGCTCACCCCGGCCCAGATCGTGGCCGCCGCCCGGGACGAGGACGTCGACGTGGTGGGCATCTCGATCCTGTCGGGCAGTCACCTGGAGCTGGTCCCCGAGATCGTCGACCGGCTGCACGCCGCCGGGCTCGACATTCCGGTAACGGTCGGAGGCATCATCCCCTCCGAAGACGCCGAGGTCCTCAAGGGCAAGGGCGTGGCCAGCGTGTACACGCCGAAGGACTTCGAGCTGAGTCAGATCATGGACGACTTGCTCGACCTGGCCGAGTCCCATCGGGCGGCCATCGCCCGCTGAGGTCGGGTCTTG
>DASZLD010000071.1:0-5092 GCA_035552655.1 Acidimicrobiales bacterium | reverse complement strand
CCATCGGCCCCGAGGACAGCGTGGGCACGGTGTACATCCGGTCGGTGGACGCCCTTCGCCGGGTGATGTGGGCGCCGGGCGATCTCGGGTTGGGACGGGCCTATGTGTCCGGGGAGATCGAGCTCAGCGGCGACCTGTTCGCCACCCTGGACGCCCTGCATCGGGCTGGCCCGCGTGAGACCGGGATCGGTCCCACCGCCCTGACCGCGTTGACCACGCTGCCCGCCGCCGTCGAGGCCGCTCGCAAGCTGGGCGCCCTGGGGCGCCCGCTTCCCAACCCGCCCGAGGAGGCCAAACCTGCGGGTCGGCGTCATACCCCGGCCCGGGATGCCGCGGCCATCAGCCATCACTACGACGTGAGCAACGAGTTCTACCAGTTGGTGCTGGGCCCCTCCATGACCTACTCGTGCGCCCGCTTTGTCGACGAGGACACCGACCTCCAGACCGCGCAGGAGGCAAAGCACGAGCTCATCTGTCGCAAGCTCGGCCTCCACGAGAAGAAGGGGGCACGGTTGCTGGACGTCGGTTGCGGGTGGGGCTCCATGGCCCTCCACGCCGCCACCCACTTCGACGCCAGCGTGGTGGGCATCACCTTGAGTCGCGAGCAGGCAACCCTCGCTCGTCGGAGGGTGGAAGAGGCCGGCGTGGGCGACCGGGTGGACATCCGGGTCCAGGACTACCGGGACCTCACCGGCGAGCGGTTCGATGTCATCTCGTCGGTGGGCATGTTCGAGCACGTGGGCATGGCCAAGATGGGCCAGTACTTCGAGACGCTCCGCGGCCTGCTCTCGCCTTACGGCCGGCTGCTCAACCACGCCATCTCCACCGCGGGCGGGACCAAGATCGGACGCAACACGTTCATGGGCCGCTACGTGTTCCCCGATGGCGAGCTGCTCGATGTGGGCACCGTCGTCATGGCCATGCAACGGGCCGGGTTCGAGGTGCGCGATGTGGAGTCGTTGCGGGAGCACTACTCCCAGACCCTGCACGCCTGGGTGGCCAACCTGGAGGAGCACTGGGACGAGGCGGTGAGCCAGGTGGGACTGGCCCGGGCCCGGGTGTGGCGCCTCTACATGGCCGCATCGGCCAACGGCTTCGACGAGGGCCACCTCGGTATCCACCAGGCATTGGGGGTCGTGCCCGACCCCGAGGGCAGGAGCGGGATGCCCCGCACCCGCGCCGGCTGGGGCTGAGTCGGCCGGTGACCACCCCGGTCCCGGTCACCGAACAAACACCGGCACCGGGATCCGGCGGGGAAGCTCCACTACCCGTCTCCGAAGCACCCCATCGGATCGGCTTGGTCCAACTGGGTCTTCGCGGGTGGGGGCGTGTGGTCTGGCACGCCGTGGCCCGGTCGGCCCAGGACCGGATCACCACCAGCGCGGCCAGCCTCGCCTTTCACTGGTTCCTGGCCATCTTTCCGGCGGCCGTGGCCCTGATCGGGGTGGCCGGACTGGTTGGATTGTCGCCCTCCCAGGTGCGAAGCGTCATCCATGGGGCCAGCGTCATCCTGCCCGTCCAGATGTCGAACCTCTTGGATCAGGCGCTGCAGAACCCGCTCGGGCAGCAGGCCAGCCTGGCCGCGGTGATCGTCGGAGCGGCAGTGGCGTTGTGGAGCTCGGTCGAGGCCATGGCCGCGCTGCAGGTCGGGTTGGACATGGCCCGGGAGATGGGAGCCCACCGCGGCTTCGTCGGCCGCCGGCTCAACGCCCTCCCCATGCTGGCCGCGGTGGTCGTGTTCGGCGTCCCCGCCTCGGTGCTGCTCGTGTTGGGGAATCCCATCCGGTCCCTGCTCCCGGGGTCGGTTCCCCTGGCCCGGCCCGGCTTCGACGTGGCTTGGGGCGTGATCCGCTGGGCCGGCGCCCTCATCTTGGTGGTGCTGTTGGTCTCGACCCTGTTCGTCTTGAGCCGTGGGCGGAGGGACCGACGCTGGGAATGGATCAGTCCCGGGAGCGTCGTGGCCACGGCGGGCTGGCTGGTGGCCTCAGCTGCGTTCGCCTTCTACCTCAACCACTTCGGTCGCCAGTCGGTGACCTTCGGGGCCTTTGCCGGCGTGGCTGTGTTGCTGCTCTGGCTGTTCCTCACCGGTTGCGCGCTGCTCTTCGGTGCCGAGCTCAACCGGCAGCTCGAGCACGAGTCCGAGTGGCGCGCCCCCGGCTGAGTGCGGGAACGGTGCCGACCGACAGCGATGCGACCGGCGAGGGTCGGCAGTCAGGAGGGAGGTCTACGCGTCCCGGCGGGTCATCAACCAGCCACCCACGCCCATGGCCACCACGGCATAGCCGAGCAAGACGGCGAAGCCTGTCCACGGCGAGAACATGGGGGCATCCGATCGGAATCCGGAGTGCACGGTCATCATGACCACCCCGATGTTGGCGGGAAGGTACCGGGCGATGACGTCGTTGATGGACGACGGAAGGGCCTGGCTGATGAGGGGCAGGATGAGCAGAATGGCGGCGAAGGCGGTGATGGCACCGGCCGTGTGGCGGATGATCGTGGCCAGTCCCATGGCGAACAGGCCGAGGACGGCGATGTAGAGGCCACCGCCGATCACGGCGCGGAGCACGCCGGGCTGGCCGAACGTGGCTTGCGGGGCGGAGCCGGACAGGAATCCTTGGCCTATGTAAAAGGACAGAAAGGAGATGATCTCGCCGACGACCAAGGCCAGGGCGGTGAACACGGCGGCCTTGGCGGCCAGGATCATGGGTCGGTTGGGGACGGCGGCCAGGGTGGCCCGGATGGTCCCGGTCCCGTACTCGGAGCTCATGACGATGACGCCCAGCACGCCGATGCACAACTGGCCGAACAGGAGCCCGGTGAGGCTGAGGCTGGTGGGATCGAAGAGCAGGCGGTCGGACAGTGAGGCGTGGGACCAGCGACTGGCTTCGGTGGCGGTGGCCAGGATGCCGATGCCGATGCTGAGCACGAACATGACGACCAGGCTCCACGTGGTGGAGCGCACGCTGCACATCTTGGTCCACTCGCTGCGCAGCACGCCTCGCCAGTGGTAGTGGCCACTTCGGGCCGGGCGAGTCACCGGTGCGATGGTGGTCGGTGCTGTCGGGGTGATCAGCGTCATCGGTCGTTCACTTTCCTACCGGGATGAGCCGGTCGCTGTCCTCGGACGAGTCGGAGCCCGGGCCCGACGGTTCGGCCGCCCCGTACTCCACGCTGTCGTGGGTCAGTTCCATGAATGCTTCCTCCAGCGAGGCCGCCTGGGGCGAGAGCTCCTCGAGGACCACACCATAGGAACTGGCCACCGCACCGATCTCCGCGGCCGGTACGCCGGTCACGGCCAGGCCGCCGTCCTCCTCGGAGACCACGGTGCCCCCGGTGGCCTGGAGCTCACGGGTGAGCAGCTCGCACTGGCGGGTACGGACGCGGACGAACTGGCGGGAGCTCTGGGCGATGAAGTCGGAGACGGCCATCTCGGCGATGAGCCGACCCCGGCCGATGACCACCAGGTGCTCGGCGGTGAGAGCCATCTCGCTCATGAGGTGGCTGGAGACGAAGACGGTCCGGCCTTCAGCGGCCAGGTCCTTCAGCAGGTTTCGGACCCAGCGGATCCCCTCGGGGTCGAGCCCGTTGGTGGGCTCGTCGAAGAGGAGGACGCCGGGATCACCGAGCAGGGCGCCGGCGATGCCGAGGCGCTGGCCCATGCCCAGGGAGAATTTCCCGGCTCGCTTCTTGGACACACTGGACAAACCGACGATATCGAGCACCTCGTGCACGCGGGCCTTGGCGATCCCATTGGTCTGGGCCAGGGCCCACAGATGGTTGAAGGCAGAGCGTCCAGGATGGATGGCCTTGGCCTCCAAGAGGGCGCCGACATCACGGAGGGGCCAGGGCAGGTCGTGGTAGTTGACGCCGTTGACCCTGGTCTGACCGGCATTGGGCTTGTCCAGGCCCATGATCATCCGCATGGTGGTGGACTTGCCCGACCCGTTCGGCCCCAGGAACCCGGTGACCTGACCCGCACGCACCTCAAAGGACAGATCGTCCACGGCCACGGTGTCCCCGTACCGCTTCGTCAGTCCTCGTGCTTCGATCACTCGGGCTCCCTTTTGAACTCGATCGCAGGTTTCAATGGCAGGAAGGGCAATGACGGGCGCCGGCACGGGGGCAGGTCGAGCCCCGGGCACGAGCCCTCGCATCCATGGTGACGGAACGACGTCGCTGCGTCATCCCACCTCGGGACCTTTGCTGACCCTACCCAGGGAGTACGAAACGGCCGATTGTGGGCTTGTCCGTACACCCTGGGATGTACGTCCACCCGGGATGCTGGTATGGCCGAGAACGATAGGGCCCAGGGGAGCGTAAGGGACGTCAGCGGACCCATGATTTAACGCCTTCTTATCGATCGTCCCGGTTTGGTATTCGAGACTGTCGATAAGAAGACAGCGCTCCACGGTGGGGGCGGCACGAGATGGGGTCACGCCCAGGTGGGTGGTGCGGGGGGAGCCCATCGCCAGCGAATTGCTGGCAGCCCGGGGCTAGCGTCGTGGCCATGGGTTTTCCAAGTGGTGGACACGTGGGACACACGGTTCCTCGGCCGCCGCTGCTCCAGCGGATCTCGGCTCAGCAGTGGCTGGCCCTCGACGTGGCCTTCGGTTTCCTCTTGTTTCTCGGGGGGCTGACCCACGTGGTGACCCACGGCCACGCCGGAAGCCACGATCCCGAGTGGTTGCTCGCCCTTCTCTTGGCCGGGGCGTCGGTGCCCACCATGTTCCGGCGTCACTTCCCGCTGGCCGCATTGGTCATCGTCACGTCGTGTGTAGCCATCACCACCATGTCGGGGGCGTCGTTTGCTCCCGACCCGCTCATCGCGCCGCCCTTGTACATGGTGGCCGTCACCTTCCAGCGCCGCGAGGCGGTGGTGGCCCTGGGGCTGGTGGAAGTGGTCCTGATCGGGGCCATGGCGGTGAGCGTGTCCCGCCGACCCGCCGACTTCTATGTGACGTTCAACGTCTTTCTCGCTGCTGCCACCTGGTTCATCGGGGACAGTGTCCGGTCCCGTCGGGCGTACATGGCCGGTCTGGCCGAGCAGGAGGCACAACGGCAGCGTCAGGAGATGCAACAAGCAGAACGGTCC
>DASZLD010000070.1:0-15224 GCA_035552655.1 Acidimicrobiales bacterium | reverse complement strand
TCCCATGCAGTGGACGCCCGACCGAAACGGCGGTTTCAGCCGGGCTGATTTCGCCCAGCTGTACCTGCCCCCGCTCATGGACCCGGTGTACGGGTTCCAAGCGGTGAACGTCGAGGCCCAACAGCGGAACCCGAGTTCGTTTCTGCACTGGATCCGGCGGATGTTGGGAGTCCGGCGGGAGTTCCCGGTGTTCGGTACGGGCGAATTCGAGGTCCTGCCCTGCTCCAACCCATCGGTGCTGGCTTTCGTCCGCACCGAGCGGGCATCCGAGGGGAATCCCGTCCTGTGTATTCACAATTTGAGCCGGTTCGCCCAGCCGGCCGAGCTTCACATGGGGCGCTGGCACGGTCTCCAGCCCGTGGAGCTGCTGGGCCGGGTACCGTTTCCCCTGGTGGGCATCGACCCGTATCCGGTCACCCTGGCTCCCTACGGCTACCAATGGTTCGAGCTGGTGAAACCAGTGGTGTCGCTGACCGGAGAGCTGTCGTATGTGGTCGACGCCTCCATCGAGGCTTTGTCGTGAACATCTTCGAATCGGTCGACGCCGAGCTGCCCGCTTCGATGCACGGCGCCCTGACCGAGCTGATGGCCGCCTTCGTCAACCGACAACCGGGGTGGACGGGCCCGGCCGGAGAGGCCCTGGTCGACATCGAGCCGGCGTCGCTGTCCATCGCCAGCGCCGATGTGATCCGCCCGGGTCGGCCCGGACTGATCTCGGTGGTGGCCGAGCTGGCCGGCAGGGCCGAGATCGCCGTCCATGCCGTCTTGGGTCTCCGAGCGCCGGGCGACGATGTCCGGTTCCTGGCCGATGCCGACGACGCCCCCCTGGGTCTGCTCGAGGACGAGCACGGCATGGCCGTCGTCTTCGATGCCCTCTCCGATGCGGAACTGTCGCTCTTGTTGCTCGGCGCCGTGGGCGGCGGGGACGGCGAACCGGAGAGGGTCCGGCGGGTGTGGACGACCGTCGATTCGGTGACGCTCACCTTCGACGACCGCCTCTCGTTCACCGTCTACCAGCAAGTGCCCCTGGAGCGGGGACCTCATCCGGGCCTCGAGCTGGTCGTGGCCCTTGACGACGTGGGGTTCAACCACGTCCCCGCTCCCTACGCCCTCTGGCGTCGAAGTGGCAGAGACCTGGGCGTGGCCCAGGAGTACCAGGCTGGGGGGACCGGGGGCTGGGCTCTGGCCCTGACCTCGCTCCGGGATCTCTATGCCCTGGGTGGCTTGCCCGAGCAGGCCGGAGGGGACTTTGCCACCGAGGCACGGCATCTCGGGACGATGACCGCTCGCATGCACCTCGGTCTCGATCGGGCGTTCGGACGACGAGAGGGTGTGGTGTCGGTGTGGGTTTCCGCGGTGGAAGAAGCTGTCACTGCTGTCGATCCCACCCAGCTCGATGAAGAACAGGTCCAGACCGTCCTGGGTCAACTGCGGACGTCGCCCCTCCGGACCGCAGCCATTCGCACCCACGGTGATTTCCACCTCGGTCGGGTCAGCCGGACAGACGTCGGTTGGTTCGTCATCGACTTCTCACCCGGGGGCCCGCAGGGCTCGACCACCGCCATGCTGTCCTCGTCCGGACCCGTCTACCGGTCCCCGTTGGCGGACGTGGCCGACATGCTCTGGTCCTTCCACCACGTCGCCGAGGTGGCCGCCATCGAGCGCGATCCCACCGGTCGGCTTCGCTTGGCCGACCTGGCCGAGGCCTGGGAAACCCGAAACCGCCATGCCTTTCTGACCGGCTACCTGGATACCCCGGGCATCGAGGCACTGGTGCCGCCGGATGGTGACCTGGCGCCCGCGCTGGTTTCGGTCTTCGAGCTCGAGCGCTCGACCACGCGCCAGGCGCTGCGCACCGTGGCTGCACCCGGTTGAGCCCGGCCCTCTCTACGATGAGCGGCATGCGGATCGGCGTGCTCACCGGTGGGGGCGACTGCCCCGGGCTGAATGCGGTCATCCGGGCCGTCGTGCTCGGTGGTGCCCGCCATGGCGACCAATTCGTGGGCATGCTCGACGGCTGGCTCGGTGCCATCGAGAACAACACCGTCTCGCTCGAGTCCGATCAATGCCGCTCCATCCTGACCAAGGGAGGGACGATCCTGGGCTCCTCCCGCACCAATCCCTTTGCCACCGACGATGGGGGCGACCGGGTTGCCGCCACCATGGCCGCGCTCGGGCTCGACGCCATGGTGGTCATCGGCGGCGACGACACCCTCGGCGCCGCCCATCGGCTCTTCCAGCGGGGGCTGCCCGTTGTGGGTGTGCCCAAGACCATCGACAACGACCTGTCGGGGACGGAGGTGACCTTCGGGTTCGATACTGCCGTTCAGATCGCCACCGAGGCCATTGACCGCCTGCAGACCACGGCCGAGTCCCACCACCGGGTCATCGTGTGCGAGGTCATGGGACGCAATGTGGGCTGGATCGCCGTGCATGCCGGGATAGCCGGGGGCGCAGCAGAGATCCTCATCCCCGAGGTCCCCTTCTCGCTCGATGCCGTCTGCGACCGTCTGCGCCAGCGTCATGACGGTGGCCAGTACTTCTCCACCGTCGTGGTGGCCGAAGGAGCCCTTCCCCGCGACGAGGAAGCGAGCTGGCTTCGGCGCTCGCAGCAGATGGGCCGAGCCGACCAGTTCGGCCACATCCGGCTGGGCGGGATCGGGGGCTACTTGGCCGAGGAGATCGAGCAGCGAACGGGATTCGAAGCCCGATCGACCGTCCTCGGGCACATCCAGCGCGGCGGGTCCCCGACCGCATTCGACCGTGTCCTGGCTACCCGGTTCGGCGCCGCCGCCCTGGCCGCGGTCCACGATCGTGAGTTCGGGACCATGGTGGCGTTGCAGGCCGGGTCCATCGTCCGCATCCCACTGTCCGAGGCCATCGGGAAGCCGAAGCTGGTTGATCCGCACCTCTACGAAGAGGTGGCCGGGCTCTACCTGGGTTAGCGCGGGCGCCGGACCAGGGATAGAGCGGTGCGCTCGCCAGACGGCCTCTGAGTGGGTCGCCCAATCGGGTGGGTCGGTGCCGGAAGAGGTCTCTGCTAGCCCACGTTGGCCACGGGGAGGGGCACGGCCAACTGCTCAGCTGCTTGCTCGGGGTTCACGATGTTGATCAGCACCCCGGTACCCAGTTCGAACCCAGCCACCGTGGCCAACTTCGGAGCCACGTGGACGTGCCAGTGATAGGGCTCGGGGGCTCGGTAGGGGGCTGAATGGAAGACGAGGTTGTAGGCCACGTCGCCCGCCACCTCGCGCAGACGTCCCAACACCTGGCGCAGGGCACGACCCACGGCCACCAGATCGGCGGGAGGGCTGTGGTGCAGGTGGGGGCCGTGGGCCCGGGGGATCACCAGCATCTCGTATGGCGTCCCGCTCCAGAAGGGGCAGATCACCACCACGCGCTCGTCGGCGTAGACCACGCGGTAGCCGACGTCTTCCTCGGCGTCGGCGGCGGTGCATAGCAGGCACCGACCGGCGAACCGGGCGAACCCGGCCTGTTCCTCCACCAGCTCGCGGGGAACGAAGGACATGCCCAGCAGCTGACCGTGGGGATGCTCGATCGAAGCCCCCGCCTCCCGGCCGGCGTTGACGATGGCCTGGCTGTAGCGCAGCCCGGGGATATGGGAGTGCTCCTCGATCCGATCCCGGATGGCGGCCATGACCATCCCGGCCTGCTCGTCGCTGAGCATGGACCACGAGTTCTGATGGTCGGGCGAGAGGACCAGGACCTCGTGGATCCCGCCGGCGGAGGCCTGGGTGAAGATCGGGCCCCGGTTGGTGACCACGAAGGGCTCGTCGCCTTCGAAGGCCGGATAGAGGTTGGGCACGACCCGGACCCGCCAGCGCCCCTCGGGACCGTAGGTCTCCAATGCGGGCGGTGTGGACTCCTCGTTGCCCGGGCAGAACGGGCACGGGCGGCTGGTGTCGGCTTGGGTGGGGACCATGCGAGGGGCGAACGCCCGTGGGCGCTGCGCCCGGTCGGTGCTGACGACCACCCAACGGCCGGTGAGGGGGTCAAGACGTAGTTGATTCATGCGAGGCGGGTGATTTCCATGTGCGATCCGTGACATTCGGTGTGGGTCTGGGTCCTCTTCTCTTTGCCCTTCGTCGCCGATCCCCCGGTTGGACAGCCCCCTCGGCGCAGAAGTGCGTACCCCCAACGTATCAATGGTTGGACGGTCATTGTGCTATGGCCCCTCCGAACCGCGTACGTCGGGGGGTGGTGCCAGAATCCCGGGGATGCATCCAGCCGGCGCCGCCCTTTTCGCTTTGTCATCCAACCGCGGTGCTGCCTATGACGTGGTGCTGCTCGGTCACGTTCTCGCCGCCATCGTCGGCTTTGGCGCCGTGACCGTGGCCGGGGTCTACGCCCTGTTGCTGCGGCGCCCCGGACCCCCCTCGGTCTCGGTGCTCCGTTACTACCGGCCGGGCGTGAACTGGGCGGGCCGGATCACGTTCCTGGTTCCCATCCTGGGGGTGGCCCTGATCGGGATGAGCCACGGCTCGTGGTCGTACAACGACCACTGGGTGCTAGGCGGACTGGCCCTGTGGGCGGTGGCCGCCCTGGCCGGCGAGATGGTCGTGTGGCCGGCCGAACGGGGGCTCCAGCGCCTGGTCAGCGAGGACTCGGCTGACACCGCTCGCCGGCGCACCCTGGTGTGGCAGGTGGCAGCCAGCTCGGCGGCACTGCTGGCCGTGTTCGTGGTGGCCCTGGTGATCATGGTGGCGAAGCCCTAGTGAGCGACTCCGAGACAGGCGAGCACGGCTGGCCACCCCTGCCCCATCGGGACCGCCTTGATCCGAACCGGTCCGACTATCGAGCCATCCTCGAGGCCCACGCCGCCGCGGTCTTGCATGGTGAGCCCGGTTATAGCGACCCCGAGACGGGCCTGTTCGTTCTCACCGCCGCCACCCATGTGGCCCGCGGCTCGTGTTGCGAAAGCGGATGCCGGCACTGCCCGTACCTCGATCGGATCGACTGATACCGCCCATCGGTGTGGCCGATGATGTCCACACCGCCAACCCACCTTCGACAACCACCAGAACAGGAAGGGTGGCGTGGGTACAGTCATGCCACGCCTCGGGGTCGTGGCCACGACAACCGGATCCGAGGAAGGCCCGACACAAGGAGAACCGAACCCATGCTGGCTATCAGCGGCATATTGCGCTTCAAACCCGAGGACCGGGACGAGGTGATCGAGGGCTTGGCCTGGGTGACCGAGCGGAGCCTCGCCGATGCGGGTTGTATCGAGTACTGGTACGCCGAGGATCTGGTCGATCGGGGATCGTTCCGGTTCTTCGAGTGCTGGGAATCGGTGGAGACCTTCGAGGCCCACCGCGCCGCCCCGTACGAGGAGGAGTTCACCCAGCGGTATCTCACGCGCCTGGTCGGGGCGGGGGCCGCCCAGTACGAGATCACCACCCGCGAGGTCCTGGCCGCCGACGAGCACTGACGGGCCCCGCGTGGTTACGAGAGGTCGGGATGGGCGGCCACCGCCGCGGCCAAGAGGGCACGGGCCTCGTCCATACGACCGGACCGGACCAGGTCGACGAAGGGTCCGGACAGGATGGCCGACCAGTCGGTCATCTCGGTCGACTGACCCTGGGCCCGGACCTGTCGGCGGGCCTCGTCGAGCAACACGGCCATGGTCCCGGCCCCGGGACCGATAGCGGTCGCGGCTTGATCGCGCAGCCAACCGGCCAGTGCCGGACTGGAGCCGCCGGTGGAGACGGCCACGGTGACGTCGCCGTCCCGGTGCACGGCGGGGAGCATGAACGTGCAGTTGTCGACGTCGTCGGCGCTGTTCACCCACACTCCGGCGGCCTCGGCGTCGGCCGCCACCGCCTGGTCCACCACAGGATCCCCGGTGGCGGTGATCACCAGCCGATAGCCCGAGGCCTCGCCCGTCCGGTACGGCCGCTCCTCGAGCAGCAGCCGCCCCTCAGTCGATGGGTCCGGTGCCGAATGCTCGGCTAACAGGCGAAGGCGGTCGCTGATCTGGGGAGCCACCACCGTCACGTGGGCGTGGCAGTTGAGCAAGCCTTCCGCCTTGTGGGTGGCGATGGGCCCGCCCCCTACCACCAGGCAGCGCCGGCCGTCCACGACCAGTGCCACCGGGTAGAGGGGCGAGTCGTGGGACATCGTGTCGCCCTCAGGCGGGACTGGGCGTCACGTCGGGGGGGCCGACCATGCCCGCCGCCACGGTGCCGTTGGTCGTCGGGTCGATCAACACAAAGCTCCCGGTGATGCGGTTCCGCTGATAGGGATCGGCGGCCAGGGGCGAGGCCGTGGTCAGGATGACCGTGCCGATGTCGTTCTCGTTCAGGGACTCGGTGGCCGACAGTTCCAGATCGTTGACGTCGAGCCGTCCGGTCACCTTGAGGACCCGGGCCGGGGTGATCCGGGTGGTGTGCTTCACCCGGTACTGGTCGCCGGCGGACAGCGGTCGCTGGTCGAACCAGCACACGGTGGCCTCGATCTCCGAGGTCACCTCGGGTGGATCGTCGGCCGCGGCCAGGATGTCGCCCCGGCTGACGTCCACGTCGTCGGCGAGGCGCACGGACACCGAGAGACCCACGGACGCTTCGTCCAGGGGGCCATCAAGGGTCTCCACGGTGGTCACCGTGGTCCGCTGGCCGCCGGGCAGAACCACCACTTCGTCGCCGGGCCGGATGGGGCCTCCGTTGACCATGCCGGCATAGCTCCGGCCCCCGCCGGGCTGCCGGAGCACCCACTGCACGGGGAGGCGCGCCGCTGACCCCTGGTGGGCACCGTGCACCCCGGCCCATGCGCCAGCCGGTGCCTGTTCCAGGGCCTGGAGGATGGTGGGTCCGTCGTACCAGGGAGCGGCGTCGGACCGGTCGGCGACGTTGTCGCCGTACAGGGCCGAGACGGGCACCACCGTGCACGACTCGATGCCCAGGCGGCCCGAGAGCACCACCATGTCTTTGACCACCTGGTCGTAGGCGTCCTTGTCCCAGGCGATCCGGTCCATCTTGTTGGCCGCCACGATGAGCTGGCGGACTCCGAGGAGGGCGGCGATGCAGACATGGCGGCGGGTCTGCTCGCGGAGCCCCTTGGACGCATCGACCACGACGAGGGCCAGGTCGGCGGTGGAGGCTCCGGTGGCCATGTTCCGGGTGTACTGGACGTGGCCGGGGCAGTCGGCAATGACGAACTTCCGAGTCGGCGTGGCCGCGTAGCGATAGGCGACGTCGATGGTGATGCCCTGCTCCCGCTCGGCCCGCAGGCCGTCGGTGACGAAGGAGAGGTCGACCCCGACGGCACCGCGCCGGCGCGAGGCCGTCGCCACCGCCTCCAACTGGTCATCGAACAGCTGCTTGGTGTCGTGGAGGAGACGACCGATGAGGGTCGACTTGCCGTCATCGACCGAGCCCACCGCGGCAAAGCGGAGGAGGTCCATGACCGGCTCTGGGGATTGGGTGACGGCGGCCGCGCCGTCCGAGGCTGCGGCCATCGCCTAGAAGTACCCCTCGCGCTTGCGGTCCTCCATGGACGTCTCCGAGAACCGATCGTCCGCCCGGGTGGCGCCCCGCTCGGATACCCGGGACAGGGCCACCTCGGCGATGATCTCCTCGACGGTGACGGCGTCGGACATGACGGCGCCGGTGCAGGTGGCGTCGCCGACGGTCCGGAAGCGAACGGTCTCGGTGACAGCCGACTCATCGGGACGGGGCTTCACCCAGTCCGATTCGGCCAGCAACATGCCGTCACGCTCGATGACCGAGCGCTTGTGGGCGTAGTAGATCGAGGGCAGCTCGATCGACTCGCGGCCGATGTACTGCCAGATGTCGAGCTCGGTCCAGTCGGAGAGGGGGAAGGCCCGCAGGCTCTCGCCCGGTTGCACCTGACCCGAATAGAGCTGCCAGAGCTCGGGTCGCTGGCGCTTGGGGTCCCACTGCCCGAAGGTGTCCCGAAAGGACAGGACCCGCTCTTTGGCCCGGGCCTTGTCCTCGTCGCGGCGCGCCCCACCGATGGCCGCGTCGAAGCCGTACTTGGTGATGGCGTCGAGAAGCGCAGTGGTCTGGAGGCGGTTTCTGGTGCCCTCGGGTCCCGGATCGGCCACCCGGCCGGTGTCGATGGACTCCTGGACCGAGGCCACCAGCAGCTCTTCGCCCAGCTCGGCCACCCGCCGGTCCCGGAAGTCGATGACCTCAGGGAAGTTGTGCCCGGTGTCCACGTGCAGGATGGGAAAGGGGAACCCGCCGGGACGGAACGCCTTCTCGGCCAGCCGGAGGAGGACGGCCGAGTCCTTGCCCCCGCTGAACAACAGCACCGGGCGTTCGCATTCGGCCGCCACTTCGCGCATGATGAACACGGAATGGGCCTCGAGCAGGTCGAGGTGGTCCACTCCGGGCGTGGCGGTGGCCGTGGATGAGAGGGCTACGGGGTCGAGAATCGTTGTCACAGCGTAGGGGGCCTTCCTGATTCCTCGGGCTCGGCTGGTGCCCCAGGATCCGATTGTCCGAAAACTTGATCTACTTAGTCATGTATACTCGCGATCAGGCAGTCCGAGCAAGGCGGTAGGGTCCTTGCCGGGACCACCCGGCGGGGCCCTGACCAGGGATAAAGCCTACTGACATACTAGGGAATGGCGTCGATCTCGGGCGCCGGAGCCGACCGAATCCCAGGGCCGTTCACCCCGCTCACCAGCGGCGACATCGGCTGGCTGGGGACGGGCCGTGGATCGAAAGTGAGCACCAGATGTCGATTGATACCGAGCAGGAGACAGAACTGGCAACGCTCCGGACCGAGTTGGCCGAACGGTCGGCAGAATTCGAATCGGCGGCGGCCGGATCGGTGATTGCCTGGGCGACCGAGCGCTTCGGTGGTCGTCTGGCCCTGGCCTGCTCGTTCCAGGATGCGGTCATCGTCGACGTGGCCGTGGCCGTCGATCCGGGCATCGAGGTCATCTTCTTGGACACCGAAGCCCATTTTCCCGAGACCCTGGACTACGTCGAGACCATCCGGGCCCGATACGACCTGAACCTCACCGTGACCAAGCCGGTGGAGGGGGCCGAGGCTTTCCCCTGTGGTTCGGCCAACTGCTGCGAGTACCGCAAGGTCCGGCCCCTGCGTCAGGCGCTGGCCGGGAACGAGGCCTGGCTGACCGGGCTCAAGCGGGTCGATGCCCCCACCCGGGCTGCCACCCCCATCGTCTCCTACGACGACAACTGGGGCATGGTCAAGATCAACCCCCTGGCCACATGGACCGACGCCGACATCGCCGGCTACGAGGCCGACCATGGCATTCCCCGCCACCCCCTGCTGTCCCAGGGCTACCTGTCCATCGGCTGCGCCCCCACTACCCGGCCGGTGGCCGAAGGCGAAGATCCTCGGGCGGGACGGTGGGCCGGCACCGACAAAGTCGAGTGCGGATTGCACACCTAATGGCGCGGGACAAAGACAACCTCTATGGGATGAAACTCCGGGGCAATGAGCGGTCGATGCAGTTCATCGACCCCTACCGGACGATCGGCGAGTTGAGCCTGGTCGAACAGCAGAAGCTCGAGCGCCATCCCTACGAGATCATCGGGGCCATCCTCGACCGGTACTCCAAGGAGGGGCCCGGGGCCATCGGCAGCATTCCCGGCGAGGTCGAGCGGCTGAAGTGGGCGGGCATCTACCCGCAAAAGCAGGGCGGCGATTCCTTCATGCTGCGCATCAAGGTCCCCGGCGGCTTCTTGACCGCCGCGCAGTTCCGGGCCATCGGCGTGGCCGCCGATGCCTTCGGCGAGGGGCCCGACGGCACCGAGAGCGCGGTGTTCGGGGCCAAGTACGCCGACATCACCACCCGTCAGTCCATCCAGTTGCACTGGATCCGCATGGAGGACATGCCCCGCATCTGGCAGCGCTTCAACGACGTGGGGCTCACCACCCTCCAGGCCTGCGGCGACGGGTTGCGCAACGTGCTGAGCTGCCCCGTCTCCGGTGTGGACGCTCACGAGGCGTTCGACGGGCTGCCCATCGCCCAGCAGGTGTCCGCCTTCTTCACCGGCAATCGGGACTACGCCAACCTGCCCCGCAAGTTCAAGATCAGCGTCACCGGGTGCGTCGAGGACTGCGCCCAGGCCGAGATCAACGATGTCGGCCTCTGGCCGGCCCGAGCCGAGGACGGAACGCTGGGTTTCAACGTCCTGGCCGGTGGCGGGCTGTCCGACGGCGAGCGCATGGCCTCCGACCTCGACATCTTCGTCCGCCAGGACCAGGCGGTGGAGCTCACCCGCGCCGTGGCCCAGGCCTTCGGGGAGCTGGGCAACCGTGAGAACCGGGGCCTGGCCCGGATGCGCTACCTGGTCCAGGAGCTGGGCCCGGAGGGGTTCCGTCAGGCACTGGCCGACCGGGTCAAGTTCGACCTGGCCACGGCGGGCGAGGACCTGACCAAGCGCTACCGCGGCGACCACGTCGGCGTCCACGCCCAAAAGCAACCCGGACTGGTCTACGTGGGCTGCTCGGTGCCGGTCGGTCGCATGTCGGGGCTGGAGCTGGTCGAGGTGGCCCGGCTGGCCGATACCTACGGCGACGGCACGGTGCGGACGGGAACGGACCAGAATTTCATCCTCACCGGCGTGCCCGAGGAGCGGCTCGACGACCTGCTGGCCGAGGGCCTGTTGGAGAAGTACTCACCCTTCCCCGGCCCGTTCTCCCGGGGCGTGGTGGCCTGCACGGGCACGGAGTTCTGCCGCTACGCCATCGTCGAGACCAAAGAACGAGCCGTCAAATGGGCCCGGTTCCTGGACAGGGAACTGGCCGGCGAGCCGGTGGGGGCCAGGCCGGTTCCGGGCCGGTCCGGCGACCGGGAAGACGCCGGCGTCATCCGGATGCACTTCTCGGGCTGCTCGGCCTCGTGCGCTCAACCCCAGATCGCCGATGTCGGGTTCCGGGGAGCGGTGGCCCACGTGGGCAACCATCTGTCCGAGGCGGTGGACATCGGACTCGGCGGTTCCCTCGGGACCGACTCCGGATTCATCGACTGGGTGGAAAGCGCCCGACCGGTCAACGACGTCCCCGATGCCATGCTCCGGCTGGTTCGGCGGTACCAGTCCGAGCGGCGAGCCGATGAACCGTTCTACAACTGGGCCCGTCGCACCCCCGGTGACGATCTCCGGGGGACGTTGACGGAATCGGGCGTGGGCACGCCCGTCAGCGTGACCACCAAGACGGCGGCGGCCAAGAAGGCCGCCCCCACGAAGAAGGCGACGGCCAAGAAAGCAGCCACCACGAAGGCCGCGGCCAAGAAGACGACGACGGCAAAGACGACGCCATGAAGGGATTCCGGATTCGCCAAGAGGTCAACGGGATCACCGAACCACCGGGGAAGACGTGGTTCTGGGAGCTCGAGGCGGCGGTGGTCGAAGCCGATCGCTGCATCCAGTGCGGGACCTGTGTGGCCGTGTGCCCTTCGAACTCCATCGGGGTCAACGAGGACACCTTCTTGCCCGAGCTGGTCAAGATGTGCACCGGTTGCTCGCTGTGTTGGGACTTCTGTCCTCGGGGTGGGTTGCGCTACGAGGCCCTGTGGCCACCGTCCACCCCCGTTTCCATCACCGCTCCGGGTGACGTCGCCGGTGCCGACACCAGCGTGGACCTGGACGCCCGGGAGCCACTGCTGACCGAGACGGTGGTCAAGGCCGATGCCGCCGATCCGTACTGGACCATCACCGGTGGTCCGCCGGGAGACGGCCTGGGCGCCGTCCTCGACTCCTACGCGGTGCGGGCGGGCAAGCGCCCCGACGACGCGCAGGACGGGGGCGTGGTGTCGGCCCTGTTGATCGCCGCACTGGCCGCCGGCGACATCGACGGGGCCCTGGTGTCCAAGCCCAGCGATGACCCCGACGAGCCCTGGAAGGGGATCCCCACCGTGGCCACCACGGCCCAGGAGGTCCTCGACGCCGCCGGCAGCTTCTACAACCAGACCATGGCCCTGGCCGGCCTGGATCTCACGCAGTACAACCTCCCGGCCAAGCCCCGCCTGGCCGTGGTGGGCACCCCGTGTGAGATCGAGGGGATCCGGGCCATGCAGTCGCGGCGCTGGTCGACCGGGGCCCATCGGGTCGATGCCGTGGTGCTCACCATCGCCCTGCTGTGCACCAAGAGCTTCGACTACGAGGGCCTCATGCTCCGCAAGCTCCGCGATGAGCGTCACATCGACCTGGACCGGGTCAGCAAGGTCGATGTCATCCACGGCAAGATGATCGTCGAGTACCGGGACGGACAGGTCGCCGTGAACGAGCCGGTGAAGGACTTCCACGACGTGGCCCTCAAGGGATGTGACGAGTGCGCCGACTTCCTGGGTCGAAGCGCCGACCTGTCGGTGGGGAGCGTCGGTTCGATGGAGGGGTGGTCGAGCGTGCTAGTGCGGAGCGAACGGGGCCGGGTGGCTCTCGACAATGCCCGCGGCCGGTTGGACTTCCGCGAGCTCGACAATCCGGCCGCGCTGGTGAAGCTGGACAACTACGACAAGAAGGTGGCTTTGAAGAGCCTCCAGCGTGAGTTCGATCCCGACGGGCCGCTGTTCATCGACTTCGAGGAGCATCTCCGCACCTACTCGGGCACCGACCGCGCCCCGGTGGTGATCGACCGATGACCCGGGCCCAGCCGCGACCCCCGGGCCGGAAGGGTGGCCCGCCCAGGAAGGCGGATCCTCTGAAGCTGGTGGCGCCACCCGCTCCCGCGCCAGTCGATCGGCTGGCGCCGGTGGAGTTCGTGGAACTGCCCGGCGGCCAGAAGCTGGTACTGCCCGAGGAGCCGGTGGAGCTGGGCGAGGGGTTGCGGGACGCGCTCCTGGCCGGCCGCGACTGGCGCCAGGGGTTCAGCGACGACATCTGCGTCGGGGTGTGGTTGTGGAACCTGTGGCAACCGACGCTGGAGCCGATCGGGTTCAGCCGGGACGAATTCGTCGCCGCCGTCATCGAAACCAAGCGTGAGCTGTGGCTGTGGTTGATCGGGGACCGGCTCTGGAACCAGTATGTGACGGGGTTGGCCGGCCGGATCGGTCGGCGTGTGCCCCGACCTGTTGTCCAGTGACCCGGTAAGCGAGCACCACAAGGGCCGATGGGAAACGGGACCGATACCCACAGCCTTCGATGCCCACCGTGATCGAGTGAGGAGCCCCAGCCCATGCCGCGCATAACCGTTCCCGCCGACAAGGACCCGCTCGTCTACACCTGGAGCGAGTTGGCTCCGCCGCTCACGGCGGCGGCCGGCGCCTACTCCAGCGCCGTGTACGAGAAGTCCTCCCTGGCCCTGCGGGAGTTCGAGGCCGCCCGGATCACGCTGGCCCGCATCAACGACTGCGCCATCTGCACCGGGTGGCGAACGGCCCGGGACGTTCCCGGTTGGTCCGACGATCCCGCCGCCGTGCCCGAGGAGTTCTACGAGAAGGTGGGCCGGGATCCGGACTGGTCCGGGTTCAGCCCACGCGAGCGGCTGGCCGCGGAGTTCGCCCAGCGGTATGCCACCGACCATCTGGGCATGGATGACGCGTTCTGGCTGCAACTGCACGGCAATTTCACCGATGACGAGCTGGTCGATCTGGCCCTGTGCGTGGCGTCGTGGCTGGCCCTGGGCCGCTTCAATCAGGTGTTCGACATCGACGGTGGATGTCGGGTCCCGGCCCATGCCGCCGGGGCGGCCGCCGCCGGCTGACGCCCGCTGACGCCCGCCTTCTGCCGCCGCCTTCGAGAGGGCCTCACCGGCTGCGGCACCGGCCCGTTCGGACCCGCTTCCTCATCCCCTACGCTTCTTCTTCGGCCCGTCAACGCTGGAGGAAGCACCTGTGGGATTGTCAATCGGCATCGTCGGTCTGCCCAATGTGGGCAAGTCGACCCTGTTCAATGCCCTGACCCGGAACGAGGTGCTGGCGGCCAACTATCCCTTCGCCACCATCGAGCCCAACGTCGGGGTGGTGGCCGTTCCCGACCCCCGGCTCGGTCGGCTGGCCGAGCTGTTCGCCAGTGACGAGATCATCCCGGCCATGGTCACCTTCGTCGACATCGCCGGGATCGTGCGGGGAGCCTCCGAAGGCGAGGGCCTGGGCAACAAGTTCCTGGCCGCCATCAGGGAGAGCGACGCCATTTGCCAGGTGGTGCGGGTGTTCTCCGACCCCGACGTCATCCACGTCAACGGGACCATCGAGCCGGCCGACGACATCGCCACCGTCAATACCGAGCTGATCCTGGCCGACCTGCAGACGGTGGACAACCGGTTGGTCAAGCTGGCCAAGGAATCTCGGAAGCAACCCGAGCTGATCCCGGCCCTCAACGCAGCGACGGCTGCTCGGGACATCCTCGACTCGGGCCGGACCATTGCCGATGCCGCCGCCGGCGGCGAGGTCGACCCCGAGTTGCTGGCCGACCTGCACCTTCTGAGCGCCAAGCCCTTCATCTATGTCTTCAACGTCGACGAGGGTCGCCTCACCGACGAGGCACTGCACGCCGAGCTGGCCGAGCTGGTGGCCCCGGCCCAGTCGGTGGTGCTATGCGCCCAGATCGAGGCCGAGGTGGCCGCATTGGATCCGGAGGACGCGGCGGAGCTCCTGGCCGGCTATGGCCAGGAGGACTCGGGGTTGGTGCAGCTGGTCCATGTGGGATTCGAGACCCTGGGACTGCAGACCTTCCTGACCGCCGGACCGAAGGAGTCCCGGGCGTGGACCATTCACATCGGAGATACCGCGCCCGAAGCGGCCGGCGTCATCCACACCGACTTCCAGCGCGGGTTCATCAAGGCCGAGATCGTCGGCTATGAGGATCTGATGGAGGCGGGCTCGGTGGCCGCCGTCCGCGCCGCGGGAAAGGCCCGCGTCGAGGGCAAGGACTACGTGATGCAGGACGGCGACGTGGTGGAGTTCCGCTTTAACGTGTAGCTCTCTGCGAGGTGTCAAACTAACCGGCTTTCCGCAGTTCAGAGACCCGTTCTTAGCTACCGGAAGCCGGTTCCGCGGAGGCCAGCCGCCCACGCGACTGCAGCTGACTCAGGCGGCGTTCCACAATGCTGCCGGTCTGGGAGTGGTCAAATCCCCTGACGTGGCCGAAGCGCACAATCACGTCACGGGTACCCCCTTGCCAGTCGCGAGCCGCGAGAAGAATGCGCTCCATGGCCATGCAGGCTGCGAAGTTGTAGAAGAGCACGTGGTCGGTGTACATGCCAGAGGTGGCAGGGATCGCGGCCTTTTCCACTACGACGTACACAATCATCAGGCCCGG